>NZ_JBFUFX010000010.1:0-301449 GCF_056403215.1 Mesorhizobium sp. P2_H9
CCGGCAACACCGCCCGCCGAGGGTGCCGCGCCGGCAACACCGCCAGCCGCAGGCGCCCCGGCAACACCGCCCGCCGAGGGTGCCGCGCCGGCAACACCGCCAGCCGCAGGCGCCGCGCCGGCGGCACCGACCGACGCTGCAGCGACTCCGCCGGCGCCAGCTGCCGCCGCCCCGACGACGCCGGCAGCGGCACCTGCCGAGACCTCACTGCCGGTCGGCCAGAAGGCAATCTTCTATGAAGAGCGCACCAGCACGGCCCAGGGTTCGGCCGAGCCCGGCAGCATCGTCTGGTCGCTGGTGCAGGAATCGCCCGGCGGTGACCTGCCGCCGGAACCGGCGATCCGTGCCGAAGCGACCATCCCCGGCAAGGACATCCAGTTGCGCATGACCATCCGCCGCAACACCGATCAGACGCTGCCGGCCAGCCACATCATCGAGATGATCTTCCTGACGCCGGATGGTTTTGAAGGCGGTGGCGTCGACAACATCCTGCGCGTCGCCATGAAGAGCTCGGAACAGGATGCCGGCAGCCCGCTGATCGGCATTCCGGCCAAGATCGCCGACGGCTTCTTCCTGGTGGCGCTCAACGACACGAAGGCGGACGAAGACGCCAATCTGACCTTGCTCAGGGGCCAGGACTGGATCGACGTGCCGGTGGTCTACAAGACCGGGCGGCGGGCGCTGCTGACCATGGAAAAAGGCATTCCCGGCGAGAAGGTGTTCGACGAGGCGATCAAGGCCTGGCAGGCGAAGACGGCGGGCTGAGGAACGAGTGTCTCGCCCTGGCTGTTGCCTTCGTTCAGAAGCCCTGGAACAGCATGTCGAGCGCGGCGACAATGTCGTCGTGATGTCTGGAAAGGTTTCCCTCTGGGTCCCTCAATTCGGAAGCGCTGAAGGCCGACATAAACTGTGTGACCATCACATGGTCTTTGCCGTTTACAACGAAGGTCGGGTTTAGTCGGCGGCCAGGAAGCGGGGCAATCCTGGGCTGCATCAAAGGAACGACGACCCTCGTGTTCAGTCCTTCAAGAATGTCTGACTGCACATCGAGAAGATAGCCGTCGCTCTCGGTATTTCGATAGAAATCGTAACGTGCCATCAGAACGGCCGGTGTTTAGCCAATGGCAGTCCGTTCCTTGTGACATATTCGTTGGAGCTTTCGATGGCGCCCTTGTTTTCTTCCTGCCATCGACGCGTCTTTTCCGCTGCAATCGCTTTCGCGATACCGGCCTCGGCAGCTCGGGAGATGTTGATACCCAACGCTTTGGCGTCTTTGATCAACTGGGAGTCAATGGACGTGTTGACGGACGTCCTCTGAGTTTTTGGCGTCGATTGAAGCATGGAGGCAACCTCATTTATGCGCATAATATACGCGCATAAATGAGGGCATGCAATCGTCTACCCCTCCATCTCCTCGCGCAGCATCTCCAGCTCCAGCCATTCTTCCTCGAGCGCCGCCAGCGTGGCGCGCTCCTTGTCGAGGGCGGCGATGGTCTTCTGGAACGAGGCCGGATCGCGCTCGTAATAGGCCGGATCGGCGATGTTGTTCTCCAGCCTGGAGATTGAAGCCATCACAGCTTCGATTTTCTTGGGCAGGGATTCCAGCGCGAATTTCTGCTTGAACGACAGCTTTTTCGCCGGCCCCTTTGGCACAGAGGCTTCATTTTTGGTCGTTGCCGACGCGTCACCGGTTTCGGCCTTCGCTCGCGCCTTGCGATCGTCGAGCTTGGTGCCGCCACGCTGCGCCAGCATGTCGGAATAGCCGCCGGCATATTCGATCCAGTGGCCGTCACCGTCCGGTGCAATCAGGCTGGTCACGGTGCGGTCGAGGAAATCGCGATCATGGCTGACCAGGATGACGGTGCCGGCAAAACCGGCGACCAGTTCCTGCAACAGTTCCAGCGTCTCCATGTCGAGGTCGTTGGTCGGCTCATCAAGCACCAGAAGGTTTGCCGGCCGCGCCAAAACGCGGGCCAGCAGCAGACGCGCCCGCTCGCCGCCGGAGAGCTCACGCACCGGGGTGCGCGCCTGTTCCGGCTTGAACAGGAAATCCTTCATGTAGGAAACGACATGGCGCTGCTCGCCATTGATGACAAGGTTTTCACCGCGCCCGTCGGTGAGATATTGCGCCAGCGTTTCTTGCGGATCGACGGCTTCGCGCTTCTGGTCGAGCGTGGCGATTTCCAGATTGGTGCCGAGCCGCACCGAGCCGACATCCGGCTTCATCTCGCCGGTCAGCATCTTGAGCAGCGTCGTCTTGCCGGCGCCGTTCGGCCCGACCAGGCCGACGCGGTCGCCGCGCTGGATGCGGGTCGAAAAGCCCTTGACCACGGTGAGGTCGCCAAAGCTCTTCTCGATGTTTTTCGCCTCGATCACCAGCTTGCCGGATTCGGCGGCGTCGCTGGCCACCATGTTTGCCGCGCCCTCGGCGCCGCGATGGCCGCGAAAGCGCTGGCGCATGGTCTGCAATTCGCCGAGCCGGCGCATGTTGCGCTTGCGCCGCGCCGTCACGCCATAGCGCAGCCAGTGCTCTTCGCGCACGATCTGGCGGCCGAGCTTGTGCTGCTCGCGCTCTTCCTCTTCCAGAACCACGTCGCGCCATTCCTCGAAATGGCCAAAGCCCTTGTCGAGACGGCGGGTCTGGCCGCGGTCGAGCCAGATGGTGGCGCGCGACACGCGCTCGAGAAAGCGGCGATCGTGCGAAATGACCACCAGTGCCGAGGAGGTGCGGGCGAGCTCCTCTTCCAGCCATTCGATCACCGAGAGATCGAGATGGTTGGTCGGCTCATCAAGCAGCAGGATATCAGGCTCCGGCGCCATCACGCGGGCAAGGGCGGCGCGCCTTGCCTCGCCGCCGGAAAGGTCGTTCGGTCGCTCCTCGCCGGACAGACCGAGATGCTCCATCAGATAGGTGGCGCGATAGGGATCGTCGGCGGGTCCCAATCCTGCCTCGACATAGGCGCGGACGCTGGCGAAATCGTCCATGTCAGGCACTTGTGGAAGGTAGCGCACGGTCGCCGACGGTTGGCGGAACACTTCGCCGTCCTGCGGTTCGATCAACCCGGCGGCAATCTTCAAGAGCGTCGACTTGCCGGAGCCGTTGCGGCCGACCAGCGCGATCTTGTCGCCGGCCGATGCCGTCAGCGCAGCGCCGTCGAGCAACGGCGTGCCGCCAAAAGTCAGTTTAATCCCGTCGAGATTGAGAAGCGGCGGCGCCATGTCAGCTTTCTGGAAGAGGGTAGGGGTGAGCAAGCAACAGTGCGCGGCCACCACCCAGTGCAATTTCGAGCCGGCCCTTGACCTCGTTGGAAATGGTCAGCGAGGAGCCGAAGGCAACCTCGACATGGGCGAGCGGCCATTTGGCGCCAGTGACGGTCAGGCCGGACAGATCGGAAAAGCCAAGGATCGAAAACAGCGTGCCGTCGGCATAGTCGAAACCGGCCGTGCCCGGCAGCAACGGGATGCCCTCCTGCGCGCCACTGGTCAGAAGCACCTGCGTACCGGTTTCGGCCAGGTGGATGCTGAGCGCCAGATGCAGGAAAGCATGGTCGGCGCGTTTGCCGCCAAAGGCGCCGGCCAGCACCAGGCTGGTTGCCCCGCGTTCGAGCGCGGCGGCGATGGCCAATTCGCCGTCGGTCTTGTCTTTTTCCGGCGGAAACACCTGGCGGGGCACCGACGCCAGATCGTCCGGCAGATCGGCCGGCACGGAATCGAAATCGCCGACCCAGAGTTCCGGCATCACGCCCAGCATCCTGGCATGGCCGATGCCGGCATCGGCGGCAATGACGCGCGTGCCTTCGACCTGGCGGTCGAGCAGCGGCGTGCGGATGAGATCGCCGCCAAGCAGGATGGTGAATGTGCTCATATCCGGTGGCCCTTACCAGCCCGGCACGAGAAACGGAAGGCGGCAAACTCCCACTTGCGCGGTCGATCGGCCGGGCCTATGTGTCGAAACGCTCTAACGGGGTGCCGGACGCAATCTTCGCGGACCGGCTGAGAGGCAGATTTGCCAACCCGCTGAACCTGATCCGGTTTGTACCGGCGGAGGGATTAGACGTTTCGGATAGCCCGACGCCTCAATTCCTTTCAACGCGAACGAAGGAGGCGCCGATGCGCACGCTTTTTTACTCTCTTGTCTCAGCAACAGTTTTTGCGGCATCTGTTTTTGCCACGTCCGAGCCGGTATCGGCCCAGGAAAAGCTCACCGTCTACACCTATGAGAGCTTTACCGCCGACTGGGGTCCGGGCCCCGCGGTGAAGAAGGAATTCGAGGCCGAATGCGCGTGCATCCTCGACTTCGTCTCGGTCGCCGACGGCGTGGCGCTGCTCAACCGCGTCAAGCTGGAAGGCGCCGCGACCAAGGCCGATATCGTGCTCGGCCTCGACACCAATCTCACCGCCGAGGCCAAGGCCTCCGGCCTGTTTGCGCCGCATGGCGCGGTGTCGGATGTCAACGTGCCCGGCGGCTGGAGCGACGACACTTTCGTGCCGTTCGACTATGGCTATTTCGCCGTCGTCTACGACACCGAAAAGCTAAAAGTCCCGCCCAAGAGCCTGAAGGAATTGGTCGAAGGCAGTGCCGACGAGAAGATCGTCATCCAGGATCCGCGCACCTCGACGCCGGGTCTCGGCCTGCTTTTGTGGGTGAAGTCGGTCTATGGCGACAAGGCGCCGGAAGCCTGGGCCAAGCTCAGGGCAAAGGTGCTGACCGTGACGCCGGGCTGGAGCGAGGCCTATGGCCTGTTCACCAAGGGCGAGGCGCCGATGGTGCTGTCCTACACCACCTCGCCGGCCTACCACGTGGTCGCTGAAAACACCGAGCGCTACCAGGCGGCTTCCTTCGAAGAGGGCGAGTATCTGCAGATCGAGGTTGCCGGCATCACCACGACAGGTGCGAAGAATCCGCTGGCGGAAAAGTTCATCGCCTTCATGACCGGGCCGAAATTCCAGGATGTCATCCCCGAGACCAACTGGATGTTCCCGGCCGGAAAGACCGACAAGCCGCTCAACCCTGCCTTTGACAAACTGGTCAAGCCGGCCAAGACCTTGCTGTTCAGTCCCGAGGAGGTCGCGGCCAACCGCAAGGCCTGGGTGGATGAGTGGCTGGCGGTGATGAGCAAATAGCTTTGTGGCAAGCTGATCGAAGATGATCGCTCTATGGCGCCCCCGTCTGTCCTGCCGGACATCTCCCCCACGAGGGGGGAGATCGGCCGTCATGGCGGCCTTCGCCAATTGCCGAGGTCGCAGGAGTAAGCGGAGCGGTGGAATAGCCAATCTCCCCCCTCGTGGGGGAGATGTCCGGCAGGACAGAGGGGGGCGCGAAGGAACGCAATCCTTTGTAAGTGCCGCAATCCGAAGATTGGCGGTCCAGCGTGCAACGCGCGTCTGATCCCCGCATGATCGCCGGCATCGTCGCGCTCGCCGCAATCGCGCTGCTGATCGGCGGTGCATTTGCCGGGCTGCTCATCGAAGGCGCTCACGATTTCTCGGGCGCATGGGCAGCCTTCGATCCCTATCTCCTGCGTGTCGCCCGCTTCACGCTGTGGCAGGCGGCGCTCTCGACGCTGCTTTCCGTAGTGCCGGCGCTGTTTGTGGCACGCGCGCTGTCGCGGCATCCGCACTTCCTAGGGCGTGGCTTCATCCTGCAGTTGTTCGCCGTGCCGCTGGCGCTGCCGGCCATCGTCGCTGCACTTGGCATTCTCGCCCTTTATGGCCGCGCCGGCTATTTCGCTGGCGTGCTCGGTGCGATCAGCGGCCAAAGCTGGCCCGGGATATATGGCCTGTCCGGCATCTTGGTCGCCCATGTGTTCTTCAACCTGCCGCTCAGCGTGCGGTTGTTCCTCGAGGCGCTGGGGACGGTACCGGCCGACCAGTGGCGGCTGGCCAGCCAGCTTGGCATGGGCGCGGCGCCGGCCTTCCGGCTGATCGAGTGGCCGACATTGCGCGCGGCCCTGCCGGGCGTCGCCGGGCTCGTCTTCATGCTCTGCATCACCTCCTTCACCATCGTGCTGATCCTGGGTGGCGGGCCGGCCGCGACGACGCTGGAGGTCGCCATCTACCAGGCGCTGCGCTTCGATTTCGATCCCGCGCGTGCCGTCACGCTAACGCTGCTGCAGATCGCGCTGACCTTTGCCGTGGTGCTGGCCCTGACGCGGCTTGGCGCCAACATCGTCGGCGACGCCAATCTGCCGGTGGCATCGCGCCGCTATCTTTCGGCTGGTGTGACGGAGACCATGCTAAATGCCACGTTGATCGTCGTTGCTCTGCTGTTCGTCGCCGGACCGATGGCGGCGACAGTGATGTCGGGCCTCGACGCCGATCTCGGCCGTCTCGCCGGCGAAAGTGCGGTGCGGCAGGCGACGCTGACCAGCGCTGTGCTGGCCTTCCTGTCGGCGCTGCTTTCGGTGGCGCTGGCGCTGTCGCTGATCATGGCGCGGCGGGCGTTGTCACTGAGCCGACGCGTTGGCGCCAGAACGCTGCTCGAACACGCCGCCGACACCGGCGCCGGCTTTGTTCTTGTGGTGCCGCCGATCGTCATCGGCGCGGGTTGGTTTTTGGCCCTGCGCACGGTCAGCGATGTCTTTGCCATTGCTCCGATCATGGTCGTGACCGTCAACGCGGTGATGGCGATGCCGTTTGCCCTTCGCGCCGTCCGCCCCGCCTATGATGCGGCGAGCGAACGCCATGAGCGGCTTTGTTTACTGCTCGGCATTTCCGGCTGGAACCGGCTGCGGCTGATCGACTGGCCGTCGCTGCGGCGGCCGCTCGCCACCGGCTTTGCCTTTGCCATGGCGCTGTCGCTTGGCGATCTCGGCGTCATTGCGCTGTTCGGCAGCGATTCCGTGCAGACGCTGCCCTATCTGTTGTTGTCGCGCATGGGCAGCTACCGCACGGCCGACGGCGCTGGCCTGGCGCTGCTGCTTGGCGTGGTTTGTTTGGCGCTGGTGCTGGCGGCAGAGTGGCTCGGACGGGGAGAAAAATCATGACGTCCGCGAACCAGGGCGCCGGCGACGAAAAAGGCGCGGCCGTGCGGTTGGACCAGGTCACGTTCAGCTACGCTGAAGTGCCGTTCTTATTCGACGTCGAGTTCGCGACGTCAAAAATCACCGCCATCATGGGAGCGAGCGGCTCGGGAAAGTCGACACTGCTCAATCTGGTCGCCGGCTTCGAGACACCGCAGTCGGGCCGGGTGCTGATCGGCGGCGCCGATGTCAGCGCCGAACCGCCCTCGGCGCGGCCGGTGTCGATGGTGTTCCAGGAAAACAATCTCTTTGCCCATCTTTCGGTGGAACGCAATGTCGGGCTCGGCCGCTCGCCTTCGCTCAGCCTGACCGAGGCCGACCGCGCCGCAATTGCCGAGGCGCTCAAGCGCGTCGGCCTTGCCGGCAAGGAGAGACGCCTGCCACGCGAACTCTCCGGCGGCGAGCGCCAGCGCGTCGCGCTCGCCCGCGTTTTGGTGCGCGACCGGCCGGTGCTCTTGCTCGACGAGCCTTTCGCCTCGCTCGGCCCGGCGCTGCGCGACGACATGCTCGACCTGGTTGTGGGCGTTCATGCGGAACGGCAGATGACGGTGCTGTTCGTGACCCACCAGCCTGAAGACGCGCGCCGGGTCGGCCAGAACATGGTGTTCCTGGACAATGGTACGGTTGCGGCAACCGGAGCTGCAGCTGATTTCTTTGCCGGGGCTGGCCCCGACGCCTTTCGGCGCTATATCGGCACGGGTCCGGGCGGATCACGAGATGTTGCCCGGAAGCGGACATAATTTACGGCCAAACCGGGTTAAGGCGAAGTGGCGCTTGCTTGCCATGGTCAAGGTAGTGTGGCTAGGTCCGCCCAGTACTGGTCCGGCACAGGCCGTGATTTGCCCCTACAGCGTCGTGTCCATTCGAACGACAAGGATGCTGTAGGTTTTTGATTTTGTGCGTGATCTCCAAGCCGCCGGCGCGAACCTTCGGTTCGGGATCATGTGTTGAGAGCCGAAAGGAAGCCGTTCTGCCGACCGGCACAGACACAGTACGACGCAGTCTGCTGGCGCGCTTTCTCACGCTGGCCGGCTTGGCCGTGGCGCTGGCAAGCTGCCAGATGTTCACGCCTCCGGACGTGCAGGAATCCGGCTTCCAGCCGTCCGACAAGCCGATCACGGTCGACAATGTTGCCGCCAACAGCAAGCTCGCCGAGCTGGCGAAGGCGCAGCACCCGCGCATCCTCGCCACCTATGGTGGTGAATATTCCGATGCCAAACTCGAGCGCATGGTCGCCAAGGTCGTCGGCAGGCTGACGGTGGTGTCGGCCAATCCGACACAGACCTATCGCATCACCATCCTCAATTCGCCCAACGTCAACGCCTTCGCACTGCCGGGCGGCTATCTCTACGTCACCCGTGGCCTGTTGGCGCTGGCCAATGATTCGGCCGAGCTTGCCGCGGTCATCGCTCATGAGATGGGCCACGTCACCGCCAACCATGGCCTGCAGCGCCAGCAGCTGGAGGCCGAGGAAGGGTTGGCAACCAAGGTCGTCTCCGACGTGCTCGGCGACAGTCCGACCGCCAAGGCGGCGCTGATCCGTGGCAAGTTGAAGCTCGCCCAGTTCTCGCGCAACCAAGAGCTGGAGGCCGACGCGATCGGCATCAAGTCGATCGGCGAGGCGGGTTTCGATCCGTTTGCCGCCGGCCGCTTCCTGCAGTCGATGTCGGCCTATACCGATTTCCGTTCGATCAGCGGCGCCACCGACGCCAGCCTCGACTTCCTGGCGACGCACCCCAACACGCCGCAGCGCATCGATCTGGCGCAGCGCCATGCCCGCCAGTTCGGCGCGCCCGGTGTCGGCACGCGTGACCGCGACTCCTTCCTTGCCGGCATAGACGGCCTGCTCTACGGCGACACGCCGGAGGAAGGCTATGTGCGCGGCCAGACCTTCATGCATCCGGGGCTCGGCGTGTCCTTCTCGGTGCCGGACGGTTTCATCATCGACAATTCAGCCGCGGCGGTGACTGCCACCGGCCCCGGCGACATGGCGATCCGCTTCGACGGTGTCGCGATCGACAAGAACCGGCCGCTGACCGACTACATCCGCAGTGGCTGGGTGGCCGGTCTCGTCGACAGCAGCGTCAAGCAGGAGACGATCAACGGCAATGAAGCGGCGACCGCGCATGCTGGTGCCGAAGGCTGGCAGTTCGATATTGCGGTGATCCGTGCCGGCGGCCAGGTCTACCGGCTGCTGACGGCGGCACCATCGGCCAGCACCGCGCTGGACCCGGTGGCGCGCTCGGTCAGCGGCTCGTTCCGCATCCTGAGTGCTGCCGAGAAGGCGGCGCTGAAGCCGTTGCATATCCGCGTCGTCACGGTGCAGCCGGGGCAGACCATGGGATCGCTGTCGGCGCAGATGGTCGGCGTCGATCGCAAGCTCGACCTGTTCCGCGTGCTCAACGCGCTATCACCAGGGGCCGCCGTTTCGGCCGGCGACAAGGTCAAGATCGTCACCGACAAGTAAGAATCGGACGGGCAGGCGGTGCTTTGGCTCGCCAGCGGGTGGTGGCGAAGGTGATTCCACTCACATCGTCTGGTCAGCCGCCAACGACCGCCGCGGTCAGCCAGGGCTGCCGCCGCCGCGTTGTCCGCCACTGCCGTCACCACTGCCACGCCAGGGCACAATGAATGGACCGGGTTCGCTCGGTACCGGTCCGAGAAGTTTCGGGAGGGGCTCCCTTTTGGGCTTGGCGACCTTGGGCGGTTTCGTGCGAATGACCTTTATCTTCGTGATTGTTTTCGTTTCGGGCGTGCAGGCGGCGATCGCCAGGGCATTGCGCCCGGCAGGACCGAGAATGCTCATCGCATAGATGTTCTGCCGTTCGATGCCGGCCCTGAGGAAGGCGACGGCACGGGCCGAGTCGGCGGGCACGCCATTGCGGCCGTCCTTGAAGATCACGGCGAGGTCGTTCATGGCATTGCTATGCCCCATCGCCGCCGCCTTGAGCAGCAGGTCCAATCCCTTGCCGATATCGCGCTTCACGCCGAGGCCATTGAACAAGGACCGTCCCCACGCCGTCATCGCGTAAGGGTCTCCCTTGGCGGACGCTTCTGAGTAGAGGCCATTGGCTTTCGTGGCATCCGCAGGCGTCCCTATTCCGGACGAGGCGATGCGGCCGAGTTCGAAGACGGCCCGGACATGTCCCCGGTCGGCAGCCTCCTGGATCGCCTTGCTGGCTTCGTCGACCTTGCCTGACGCCAGCAAGGCACGGCCCAGTTCGTAGTGGAAGCGGGCGATGTCGGGGTAGGCCTTGACCGCCGCCTGGCAAAGCTCGACCGCGTTGCCGCCGATCTCGTTGGGCAGCAGTCCTGGGACCACACCTTGCAGGTCGAGGGGTTCGCCTGCCGCCTGGTCGCAAGGGTCGACGCTTGGCGACAGCGTCATCGTCGCCCGCTTCGACGAATTGTTGGCTCGGATTTCGAAGCCGATCTCGACGGCAGCTGTCGAACCGACCTGCGGCTCATAACGCAAATCACTGACTTCATTGGCCATCAGGCTCGATTGAGGTGACAGGATGCGGTCCGGCAGCGACAGCGTTCCCGTTGCCGGATAGCTGGCGAGCTTAAGGCTGATGCCTGGATCCTTTGCCGGCAGATCCAGCTTCAGCGGCACCGGGCCTATTCCGACCGGAACCTTGACATCGCGATCCCCGATCGCCTCGGCGGCCCCGGAGACATGGATGCCGCGCTCAAGCACCCGCTGCTTCTGCTCATTCTTGAGCGAGGCGATGATCTGCTTGCCGTCAGCGCCCTCGCCGCTCATGACCCGCAGCACCAGAACGCCTTTGGATTCGCCGCCCCAATCGTCATGCGTGGCGTAGGCCACCGTGTCCACTTGTTCCTGCGCGCCGACGCCCTTGGGAACCTCCATCTTCAGACGCGGCAGATCCTTGCCCTGGATTGGCTGGCCCACTTCGACGGGTTTGCCATCCAGCGTCAGCCGGCCGAGCGTCGGCGGGCTTTCAATGCTGACGGTGACCGCGCCGCCGTCGACGTCGACAGGCTGCGGCAGGTCCAGCGCGACAGGACCGGCGCCGGACGGCACGACCTTCTCCAGCACTGGCGGCAGCGAGGGCCGGGTCACGCGACGCATCAGCACGACGTCGTCGATCAGCGAGGAGTTTTCCCACGGAACCTGCTTGCCATCCGTGGCCTTGACGACATCACGGCGCACCGCGGCCATGACCGTGCGTATCTCCTGGTTCGGCGCCAGTGCCCGGCGCGAGAATGCCGACGAGAAGGGGCTGAGATCGCCGGTTCCGTCATAGGCGATTGCTCCCGGTTCCGTGGCAAAGGCGATCAACGTGTTCTGCGAGCTTTTGACTTGCGCGAGGCCGGTGCCGCCGGTGATGATCAGCTGGTCGCGCAGCCAATAGTCCTTGCGTGGGAACGGATTGTTGCGGCAGGCATCGAGAATGATCACCTGGATCTTGGATTTCGAGCGCAGCTGCTCAAGCACATCATCCAGCTTGACAGCCTGGACCTCGATGTCGGCTGCATCCTTGAGCGAGGCATCGACCGGGATCAGGAAATTCTCGCCGCCGATCTGGAAGCCGTGGCCGGAGTAGTAGACGACGGCCAGATCGGCGCCGTCCGCGGCCGCGAGATAGTTGCGGAACTGCTCCTCGAACTGAAGCCTGGTGACGTCCTTGGCAAGGAACACATCGAAGCCAGCCTGCCGAAAAGTGTTCGACACATCGTCGGCGTCCTTGTCCGGATTGTTGAGAGCGGGAATGTCCCGGTACTCGGAATTGCCGATGACAAAGGCAACCCGCCGATCGGCTCGCGCATCGAATGTCGTGAGGCCCACAAGGACCAAGGCTGCAAGGATCGCGTAGCATCGCAACATGGCAAATCCCCATCCGCTATGACCTGTTCGGTCGCAAGAACGCAATTTGCAGCGGCCGGGTCTGTAAAAGGGGTCACAATCCACAAATATAGAGGAATGCCGCCATGGCGGCGATATATTCTTATTTAATTAAAGTCTTACGTTGACCCTCAGAGACTCCACAGGTGCGTTCAGGCGGCCGTCGCCAGGAACTCCGGGTTCTGCCGCACCAGCGCTATTTTCAGCTTTTCCATGGCGCGCGCCTCGATTTGGCGGACCCGTTCCTTGGAGATGCCGAGCGTCTCGCCGAGCGCTTCGAGCGTCGCGCCCTCGTCGCTCAGCCGGCGTTCCTCGATGATCCTGAGTTCGCGAGCGTTGAGCGCGCCGAGCGCCGTCTTCAGCCAGCCGGACCTGCGTTCGACATCGATGGTGTCGCCAGCGATCTCGTCGGGCAAGGGGTCGTCCGAGATCAGGAAATCCATCCGCTCGGTCGCGCCGGCGTCGTCGGCGAGCGGCGCATTGAGCGAACTATCGGGCGCCGAAAGGCGCGAATCCATCATCGCCACATCGGCTTCGGAAACGCCAAGCGCCACCGACACTTCGCGGTAGAGCGTGGCGTTGGAGATCGGCTCGGCGCCTTGCGCCAGCCGGGCGCGCAACCGCCGCAGGTTGAAGAACAATGCCTTCTGCGCCGAACTGGTGCCGCCGCGCACGATCGACCAGTTGCGCAGGATGTAATCCTGCATCGAAGCGCGGATCCACCAGGTCGCATAGGTCGAAAACCTGACTTCGCGCTCCGGCTCGAAACGCGCCGCCGCTTCCAGCAGGCCGACATGGCCTTCCTGGATCAGGTCGCCGAGCGGCAGGCCATAGTGACGGAATTTGGAGGCCATGGAGATGACCAGCCGCATATGCGCGACGGTGATCTGGTGCAGCGCGTGCTGGTCCTGGTTCTCCTTCCAGCGCAGCGCCAATATGTGCTCCTCGTCGCGCTCGAGATAGGGAGCTTTCATCGCCGTGCGGACCATGGTCCGTCCTGCCGTGTCTTCCATCATGCGCCGCGCTCCCTGTTACGGGCATTGCGGACGGCTTGGCGACCGCGATCCCTGGTCTGGCGTCGGGTGGTTGAAATGGTGACGCCGTGCCCTACAACAGCCAAGAACGTGCCATGCGCGGGATTGGTTCCGCCGCTCATGTCGCGTGGGTTGTGCTGCCGGTAACAAGGTTGCAGCGACCCGAAGCGCGGCTGGTTGGCGCCAGCCGGCATGGTTTTGAGAATTCGGTTCCGGGCGCGGCCGATTTTTGAAATCTGGTTCCTTATTTTGCGGCTCGGCATCTGTCAGTTTCCGGCTCTCACAATGCGCCGGACACCGGCCAAGGACGGGATCACAGAAAAATGAAATGGCTCAACTCACTTGTCATCGCCGGAACGCTGCAGGTTCTGGCTGTCACAACCGGCCACGCCGGTGCCAATCTCGACCAGATCAAGCAGGCCGGCACCATCAAGGTCGGCACGGAAGGCACCTATCCGCCCTTCACCTATCACAATGATGCCGGCGCGCTGGTCGGCTTCGACGTCGAGATCGCCAAGGCGATCGGCGACAAGCTCGGCGTGAAAGTCGAGTTCCTCGAGGGCAAATGGGACGGGTTGATCGCCGGCCTCGACGCCAACCGTTATGACACCGTCATCAACGAAGTCGGCATCACCGACGCCCGCAAGGCGAAGTACGACTTTTCCGATCCCTACATCGCCTCCAAGGCGGTGCTGATCGTGCGCGGCGACGACACCGCCATCAAGGCGTTCCCCGATCTCAAGGGCAAGAAGGTGGCGTCGTCGCTGACCTCGAATTTCGGCAAACTCGCCGAGGCCAACGGCGCCGAACTCGTCGGCACGGACGGCTTCGACCAGTCGATCCAGCTGCTGCTCACCGGCCGTGCCGATGCCACGATCAATGACAGCCTGTCCTTCCTCGACTTCAAGAAGCACAAGCCGGACGCCAATGTGAAGATCTCCGCGCGGCAGGAAAACGCCGAGTATTCCGGCGTCATCGTGCGCAAGGGCGATCCGGAACTGGTGGCAGCGATCAATAAGGCGCTGGCCGACATCAAGGCCGACGGCACCTATAAGAAGATCGCCGACACCTATTTCGGCCAGGACGTGTCGCAGTAACGGCATTCCCGGAGCGGGTTGCTTGCCCGGCCCGATCACAAATAGCGGCGGGCCGTCTTTGATGGCTCGCCGTTTTTCGCTTGATATGACAACCGCATAGTCGCACTGCCAGACTGGGAACGGCAGTTGTGTGAGGGGAGGCGCCGTTCGTGCCGCACTGGCTGCAACTGATGCTGGACTCGTTGCCGACGCTGTTGTGGGCGGCGCTCATCTTCACCGTACCGCTAACGTTGCTGTCTTTCGTCCTCGGCTTGGCTGTCGGCCTGGGCGCAGCACTTGCCAGGCTGTTCGGATCAAGGCCGTTGGTCGCGCTTGTGCGCTTCTACGTCTGGATCTTCCGCGGCACGCCGCTCCTGGTGCAGCTGTTCCTGATCTTCTACGGCCTGCCGTCAGTCGGCATTCTGCTTGATGCCTTCACCGCGGCGCTGATCGGCTTCACGCTCAACATCGGCGCCTACACCTCGGAAATCATCCGCGCGGCCATCGGCTCGGTGCCGAAAGGCCAGTGGGAAGCCGCCTATTCAATGGGCATGACCTGGAGCCAGGCGATGCGGCGCACCATCCTGCCGCAAGCCGGCCGCGTCGCGGTGCCGCCGCTCTCCAACACCTTCATCTCGCTGGTAAAGGATACGTCGCTGGCCGCGGCCATTACTGTGCCGGAAATGTTCCAGGCGGCGCAGCGCATCGTCGCCACCACCTACGAGCCGCTGATCCTCTATGTCGAGGCGGCGATCCTGTATCTGGCGCTGAGCTCGGTTCTCTCAGCCCTGCAGACGCGACTGGAAACCCGGCTTAACCGCTATGGCGGCTTTCTGGAGGCGCGCTCATGATTGGTCTCACCAGCATCGAGAAGCGGTTTGGCGACAACCTTGTGCTAAAGAGCGTCAGCGTCGCCATCGAGGAGGGCAGCGTCACCGCGCTTGTGGGTCCCTCGGGTGGCGGCAAGAGCACGCTTCTGCGCTGCATCAACCTCTTGGAAATCCCGACCTCGGGTACGGTGCGCATCGGTGATGAGACGCTGGAGTTTCGTCCGGGCGTCAAGGTCTCCACGCGGGATATTCAGCGGTTGCGGCTGCAGACCGGCATGGTGTTCCAGAATTTTCAGCTGTTCCCGCATCGCACCGCGATCGAGAATGTCATGGAGGGGCTGGTGACGGTGCTGAAATGGCCGACTGCCAAGGCGCGCGAGCGGGCGCTCGCGCTGCTCGAAAAGGTCGGCATGGCGCACAAGGCCGATGCGTGGCCGGCAACGCTATCAGGCGGCCAGCAACAGCGCGTGGCGATCGCCCGGGCGCTGGCGCCGTCACCGAAAGTGCTGCTCTGCGACGAGCCGACCTCGGCGCTCGATCCGGAACTGGCGCAGGAAGTGGTCGACGTGCTCGGTCAGCTCGCCAGCGAAGGCACGACCATGGTGATGGCGACGCATGATCTGAGGCTCGCCTCCAAGATCGCGCAGGAAGTGGTGTTTCTCGATGCCGGCGTCGTTGTCGAAAAAGGTCCGGCAGCCGTGCTGTTCAGCAATCCGGAACAGCAGCGGACCAAGCGTTTTATCGCGACGCTGAAGCAAGAGGCGGGCGAGGCGTAGGCAATCGCAGGGCCTTCTACCCCCCCCTTGTGGGGAGGTCCGGGTCGGGGGCTGCGCTGCACCCCCACCCCGCTGCTTCGCAGCGACCCTCCCCACAAGGGAGAGGGTTTACCCCAGAAACAAAAAACCCGGCGCCAGGCCGGGTTTTTCATGAATTCTGGGACGAAAGCGATCAGGCAGCTTCTTCCTGTTCGGATTCTTCGTTGTCGGCCTTGGCGCCGCGCTTCGGACCCTTGTTGAGGTTCACCTCGATGAGGCGCACCGCTTCGGTCTCCGACATGCGGTTGACGGCCGCGATCTCGCGCGCCATGCGGTCGAGCGCCGCCTCATAGAGCTGACGCTCGGAATAGGACTGCTCCGGCTGGTTGTCGGCGCGGTAGAGGTCGCGCACCACTTCCGAGATCGAGATCAGGTCGCCGGAATTGATCTTGGCATCATATTCCTGGGCGCGGCGCGACCACATGGTGCGCTTGACGCGGGCGCGGCCCTGAACGACCTTCAGCGCGCGCTCGACATAATCCTCTTCCGACAGCTTGCGCATGCCGATGGAGGTCGCCTTGGCGACCGGCACCTTGAGGCGCATCTTGTCCTTCTGGAAGTCGATGACGAAGAGTTCCAGCTTGTGGCCCGCAACTTCCTGCTCGTCGATCGAGACGATCTGGCCAACGCCGTGCGCCGGATAGACGATGTACTCGCCGGTTTTGAAACCGTGACGCGCCGCGGTGGACTTCTTCTGCGGGGTGATCGTTGCCATTACGCCCTGAACTCCTTCGTTGTGGTACCGGCGTCCTGCCGGCCCGAACTCGCCCGACCGGGATTACCGACCGTTAGCCGCACAACAGGTGAGCCCACCGGAAAAGCCGGGACCGGCAAACCGCACAGAATGCGACCGCCCGCCCCAGATCGCTCTGGTCCGGATTGAGAAACTCACCTTTCAGTGATTTGGGGCGTTTGCGCCATAAATCGACGTTGTGTCACCGGCATGTTGGGCTGATGTAACACAAAAAGTCGGAAGAATCAAGGTTTTGCTGCATTCGCGAAGGCCAAGCACAATCGCTGCCTGTCAAGGCAGTTGATGTGTCACGCCCGTTACGCGGCGTTATGCCGGCCAAACCTGCACTCTCGTCAGTCGCCTTCGCCGGGCTCGGCGGAGAAATACTTCTCGAATTTTCCGGCCTCGCCATCGAAGGATTTGGCGTCTGCCGGCGGCTCCTTCTTGGCGGTGATGTTGGGCCATTTCTCGGCGTATTCGGTGTTGACCTGCAGCCACTTTTCCAGGCCCGGCTCGGTGTCGGGCTTGATCGCGTCGGCCGGGCATTCCGGTTCACAGACGCCACAGTCGATGCACTCGTCGGGATGAATGACGAGCATGTTCTCGCCTTCGTAGAAACAGTCGACCGGACATACCTCGATGCAGTCCATGTACTTGCATTTGATGCAGTTGTCGGTCACGACATAGGTCATCGGTCGGCTCCGGGACGTCCCATTTTTGCTGGGCTTTTTTGGTGAGGTAACGCCTTTGTCCGCCGCTGGCAAGGGCAGCCATTCCTGGCGGCATCAGCGCGCCCGGAATGGAATTCCACAACGTCGCTGCGGCGAAAGCCGGTTGTGGCTCAATCCTCGCCGATCAGCCAGTCAGTCTGGCGGCGTTGCTTCTTGGTTGGACGGCCGCTGCCTGCCTCGCGCAATGCCGGGATCGCGTCCGGCACGGCCTCGTCTTTCGGCACCGGCGGTGGAGACATGTCTTCGTAAAGCAGGCGCGCCTCCTCGGCAGGGCCGCGCCGCGTACCGGTGTTCAGCACCTTCCAGACGAAGATGCGCCGCTCCAGCGTGATGGTCAGGACGTCACCGGGTTTGACCATATCCGATGCCTGCGCTGCTTTGTCGCGATTGATGCGGACGCGTCCGGCGACCACCAGCTTGGCCGCCAGCGAGCGCGATTTCACCGCGCGCGAAAAGAACAGCCATTTGTCGATGCGCTGTCGGTCTCTGGCGACCACTGGGGCAACCATCGGAGCGGACCGAGCCTACTTCTTCAGCTGGTCGCGCAAGGCGGCGAGCTTGGCGAAGGGCGAGTCCGGGTCAAAGCGCACCGGGCGCTCTTCGCGCGGCTTGGGCTGGAAGGCGGGCTTTGCGCCCGGCGCGCCACCCTTGCCCTCCGGTCTGCCACCCTTCCAGTCGGACCTGTTATCGCGGCGATCGGGACGCTCGCCCTGCGGCTTGCCATCGCGGCGCTCTGCGCCTTCGCCTTGCGGCTTCGGCTTGAACTTCGAGCGGTCGAAGCGCGGCTTGCCGGCACCGTCGCGCTGATCGCGGCGTCCCGGATGGGCCGGCCGATCGCCCGGCGCGCCTGCCGGCTGCCCGCCCGCGGCGTCCGCCGGCGCATCATTGCGCGCGGCCTGGCCGTTGCGCGGACGGCCGCGGTTTTCGTGCTGACGATTGCGCGGGCGCTGGTCGAAGCGACCCTGGCGCCACAACAGGATGGGTTTTGGCGCTTCGGCCTCCGGCACAGGCTCGCCGGCGGCGGCTTCCGCCACCACGGCTGGCTCAGCCGCTGTATCTTCGCTCGCGGCCGAAGCCTCGGTTACCGGTTCTGCCGATGCTGCTTCCGCTTCGACGACTTCGACTTCCGCCTCGGGCTCTGCCGGTGCGGCTTCAACCTCGACAGCTTCGGCCTCAGCCGCTGGTTCCGCAGGGGCTTCTGCTGCGGCTTCGGCTACCGGCGGCGCGTCTTCCGCGACCGCAACCGGAGTTTCCGGCTGGGCGTCCGCAACGGCCTCCGCTGCTGCTTCGGCAACAGGCTCCGCGACAGCCTCGGCTGCAACCTCGGTAGCGGCAGCCGCATCAGGCTCCGAACCTTCAGCTGGCGCCTCGACAGCCGTATCGGCAGTCGCGGCTTCTGCCGCCTTGGCCTGCTCGGCGCGGGCAGCCTCTTCCGCCGCCAACTTGGCTGCGGCGGCTTCACGCGCGGCATTGTCCTGCGCTTCGAGCCGCGCCTTCACTTCGGCCGCCGGCTTGGGCTCGGCGCGATAGCCGAGGCCTTTGAGGATCTCTTCCATGTCGTCGGCGGTGGCGCCGAGGATCGACATCATCGGCGGCGTCACCATGAAGGCCTGGCCGTCATAGGCGCCGTCGGGGCGCTGGCCGAGACCGGGCTTCCAGTTGGTCGCCGGACGGATCAGGTCGGCCAGCCGCTCCAGAATGTCGATGCGCACGGCGCGACGGCCGAGATTGCGGTAGCCGGCGAGCTTGTAGAAGGTCTTGTCGAAAGCTGGGTCGATGACCACCGAGGTGCGGCCGGAAGCCAGCGCGTGGACCACGTCGCCAAACCCCGGCTTGTCCTTGCCGTCATTCTTCAGCGCCCACAAAAGCGTCACCAGACCGGCCGGAGCCGGCTTGATCAACGCCGGCACGAAGACATGGTAGGCGCCAAAGCGCACGCCGAGGCGGCGGAGCGCGGCGCGTCCCTCCTGGTCGAGCGACTTCATCTCCTCGGCGATGTCGCGGCGGTTGATGAGGCCGAAATGCTCGACGAGCTGGAAGGCGATGCCGCGGCCGATGCCGGTGATCTGCTCGGCGTTCTTGAGGTCGACCAGCGGCTTCAGCAGGGATTCGATCTGGAAATTGACGAAGCGCTCGGCGCGCGCCGCGACCTTGTCGCGGGCGGGGCCGGTGAGCTGCTCGTCGGCCAGCAGCACGAGGCGCGGCTTCAGGGCTTCGTCGCCCGAAACCAGCGTGCCGATCGGCGCGCCAATCCAGCGCAGCGTGCCGTCCGAGCCGAGCGCGATATCACCATTGGACGAGGCACCGAAGCGTTCGGCGCGCGCCTCGAACTCGGCGGCAAGCGCCTTCTGGGCTGCCGCACGCACGGCCTTGGCGTCTTCGCCGCCGGCGCTCTGGTCGGCGGTGAAGCGGAATCCTTGCAACTCGCCGACATGGTGGCCTTCGACAAGGACGGTTCCGGTTGGGCTGATTTCGGCTTCAGGCATGGTATTTTCTCTAAGGCGCCGCATGAGGACGGAAGTCCTGCGGTCTACGAAGCGTTTCGTCAACCGCTCATGCAGCGCATCCGACAATCTGTCTTCGATTTCGCGCGTCTTTTCCTGCCAGTGTGCCTGATCGGCCAGCCAGCCGGGTCGGTTGGACACGAATGTCCAGGTGCGGATCTCGGCAATACGGTGCGACAGCGTGTCGATGTCGCCCTCGGTGGTGTCGGCGCGGCGCACCTGCTCGGCCATGTAGTTCTCGTCGACATGACCGTGCCTGGCCAGGTCCATGTAGATCGAGGCGATGAGGTCCGAATGCTGGGCCGGCGCGATCTTCCGGTAGTCGGGCAGGGCGCAGGCTTCCCACAGAAGCGCAACGCGTTTGGGGTCGGTGGCCAGCGCCTTTATGTCCTCGTCGCGGGACAAATACTCGAGCGCCTGAGCGTCGACCGCCGGCAGCGCCCGCGTCAGGCCTTCGACCGGCGCGTTGGTCTCGATCGAGCGCTTCAGCGCATCGAGGCTGGCAAAGTCGAAACGGGCAGAGCGCCATTGCAGCACTTTCACCGGATCGAACTCATGTCCTTCGATCCGCTTGACCAGTTCCTCGTCGAGCGGATCGACCTGGCCGGTGACGCCAAAGGTTCCGTCGCGCAGATGCCGGCCGGCACGACCGGCGATCTGGCCGAGTTCGGCCGCCGTCAAATTGCGGTACTGGTAGCCGTCGAATTTGCGGTTCTGGGCGAAGGCGACGTGATCAAGATCGAGGTTGAGGCCCATCCCGATGGCGTCGGTGGCGATCAAGTAGTCGACATCGCCCGACTGGAACAGCGCCACCTGCGCGTTGCGGGTGCGGGGTGACAGAGCGCCGAGCACGACGGCAGCACCGCCCTGCTGGCGGCGGATCAGTTCGGCAATGGCATAGACCTCGTCGGCGGAGAAGGCGACGATCGCCGTGCGCCGGGGCAAACGGGTCAGCTTCTTCGATCCGGCATAGGCGAGATGCGACAGCCGCGGCCGCGTCACCACCGAGACGCCCTTCAGCAGGCGCTGCAGGATGCCATGCATGGTGGCTGCACCGAGCAGCAGCGTCTCCTGGCGGCCGCGCAGATGCAGGATGCGGTCGGTGAAGATGTGGCCGCGTTCGAGATCGCCGGCCAGCTGCACCTCGTCGATGGCAACGAAGGCGGCGTCGGTCTCGCGCGGCATGGCTTCGACGGTACAGACGGAATATCTGGCGCCTGCCGGTTGGATCTTCTCCTCGCCGGTGATGAGCGCCACCTTGTGGGCGCCGACCTTCTCGCAGACGCGGGC
Organism: Mesorhizobium sp. P2_H9; assembly: GCF_056403215.1. Lineage (NCBI taxonomy): Bacteria > Pseudomonadati > Pseudomonadota > Alphaproteobacteria > Hyphomicrobiales > Phyllobacteriaceae > Mesorhizobium > Mesorhizobium sp. P2_H9. The sequence goes on from NZ_JBFUFX010000010.1 coordinate 20,906, forward strand.
ATAGACTTCGCGGGCAAGCAGCCTGAGCGGCAGGCCGATAATGCCGCTTTCATGCGCCACCATGCGCTCGATGGCGAGATGGGTTTTGCCGGTGTTGGTCGGGCCGAGCACAGCGGTCACGTCGCGGCCCGACAAGATCAGCGGCTCAGTGTGTTTCGGCTGAATGTTCATCGACCTGGAAATAAGGCTTTCTGCCGTGTTGTCGGGAGCGCGCCTCAATGTGGCGCGTGTGACAGGCGACACATAGGGATTTCACGCGCGAAGCGAAAGCGGAATGTTCCTGCCTGCTGTCCGAAGGTCGCGTTCGAGGGCCGAATCCGTCCGCGGTTAACAGTTGGAACGAGTCTGGAACGAATCGGCGACGAATCAGTGACTCCTGCAGGTTCAGCTTTTGTTCACGGCTACATGTGGATTTTTGACCGGCGAGTCTCACCACATGCTGAATCGCTGGAACTGGCCCGATTCATGCAGGCGAACGCTGATGTTAACCTTTGCCGGGGAAGGATCGGATCCTGGCGGCGGACCTCGCCCAAGATTATGAAATTGTTGATCTTTCCTAACGCGCTTTAATCATTTGGAGGGTGGTTTCAGACTTCGCCGTTAACGTTCCGGTCAAAGCCGGAACGAATCGGCGACGAATCAGCGATGGCCCGATTTTCCCGGTTTGTTCACTCCAATATCTTGTGTTGTGAACAGGTTTTCCACCGAGAATCCACAGGCTTGCTAACAGGTTTCGCACAGGCGGCGCTGTTGCCGTTAACATCTGCGTACCGGAGTGGCACAGATCGGCATCACGTGCTTTGGCCGGTGCAGTCGCTGCACGACGGCCTGACCCGACCAACAATGGTTCTCAGCGTCGGTTTAGGGTGCGTCCTCTCCCGTTGCATAGCGCTGCAATGTCGGGCCGACGTTCAGGATGATTTCGTCGTGGGACAAGGCGACGACGGGCGGAAGCCGCAGCAAGTATCGACACATCGCCAAACCCAGCAGCTGGCTCGAAACGAGCCCGGCCCGTCGACCCGCATCGGCGGCGGCTCCGGCCGACCCAACCACTGGCCACACCTGGTTGGCAAACACCTCGCGCAATTTCTCGGCGGCAAATTCGTTCGAGGTTGCCGAACGCAGCAGAATTGCCATGCCGGGACCGCTGGTCGGACCTTCCCAGATTTCGAGGAAACGTCTGATCAGGGCTTCGCCGACGGCGCTGCGGTCGATCACCTGCAATTCCGGCAATTGCAGATCGACGACCGCTGCCCTGGCGAACAGTTCGTCCTTGCTGCGGAAATAGCGGATCACCATGGCCGGATCGATAGCGGCCTGCGCGGCGACGTCGCGAATGGAGGCGCCCTCATAACCCTGCTCGGCGAACAGGAGCCGTGCGGCTTCGAGGATATGGGTCCGCGTGCGGTCCGACTTGCTGATTTTCATAGGCTGATTCTCGATCATGAACCTCATATGCCAACGACTGTTGACAAATGCAATGGCGTCGATTAAAAAGTCAACACTCGTTGATAAATGGAGAGAGAAATGCTACCCGATACAACAGAAGTGATGATCATTGGCGCCGGCCCGACCGGCATGGCGCTGTCCATCGTGTTGCACCAGGCCGGTGTCGACCACGTTCTGATCGACAGGCTGGAGCAGGGCCTTCAGAGCTCGCGCGCCGGCGTCATTCACGCGCAGACGCTGGAAACGCTGGAGCCTCTCGGCGTGACGCCGCGGCTGGGCGAACTTGCCCTGAAGCTGCAGAAATTTGCCTTCCGCGACCGCAACCGGGCGCTGCTCAACCTCGCTTTCGGCACGCTTCCGTCAAAGCATCCCTATTTGATGATGCTGCCGCAGAACCTGACCGAGCAGGTGTTCGCCGAACGGATCGCCGCCCTGGGCGGAGTCATTCACCGCGCAGTCGAGGCCAAGGCAGTCTTTCAGGACGTTGACGGTGCGCATGTGACGGTGGTTGAGAACGGCCGCGAGAGACTGATATCGGCACGCTACGTCGTTGGCGCCGATGGTATGAACAGCCTGGTGCGCAAGTCCGCCGGCATCGAGTTCGACGGTGCGGCCTATGACGCGTCGTTCGTACTCGCCGACGTTCGTCTCGACTGGCCCGTTGGGCCGACCGAAGTGTCGCTGTTCTTTGCGCCAGCCGGGCTGGTCGTGGTGGCGCCGCTTCCGGACGGGTCGTACCGCATCGTCGCAACAATGGACAACGCACCGGAAAAGCCTGAGGTCGCCGACATCCAGGCGCTGCTCGACAGCCGTGGGCCGACCGGGAAACAGGCCCGGGTGCTTGGCCTGACCTGGAGCTCGCGTTTTCGCGTCCATCACCGCCTGGTCCGCTCGTACCGCAAGGACCGGTTGTTCCTGATGGGCGATGCCGCGCATGTGCACAGCCCGGCTGGCGGGCAAGGCATGAACACCGGCATCGTTGACGCGGTCGTGCTTGGCCAACTGCTAGCCGATGTGGTGAACGGGGTGCGCGCGGAGGTCGAGCTCGACGTCTATGAAACGCTGCGGCGTCCGGCAGCCCAGGAGGTGCTTGGTCTGGCTGGCAGGATGACCGAGATGGCGCTTGCCCGCAGCCCGGTGAAGCGGTTCGTCCGCAACCTGGCGCTTTCGCTGCTGAACCTCAATCCATTCCTGAAGCGTCGCATTGCCTTGAAGCTGTCAGGTCTCAGCCGGGCGCCGCTTGCCCGGCTGCCGGCGCCTTCCCGCCGGCCGGATCTGATCGCCCAGACTAAGCCTGCAGCCAAGCCAGGGCTGAAGCTCGCTGCCTGACGGCTATTGTCAGGCTCGCTGCCTCGTCGCGGGTACCGGCCGTTGGGCCGGTACATCGGTTGTCAGCGAGGGACGCCAAAGCCTCAGGCGAAGTATTGGCCGCCATTGGCAGAAATGGTCGAACCGGTGATGAAGCCGGCCTCGTCGGAGGCGAGGAAGACGACGCAGCGCGCGATCTCCTCGGGTTCACCGAGGCGGCCGACCGGTATCTGCGGGATGATGCGTTCGTTGAGCACTTTTTCGTCGATCGCCTTGACCATCTCGGTTGCGATGTAGCCGGGGCAGATGACGTTGACGGTGATGCCGGCCCGTGCGCCTTCTTGGGCCAGCGCCTTCGAGAAGCCGATGTCGCCGGCCTTGGCGGCGGAATAGTTGACCTGACCGGCCTGGCCCTTCTGGCCGTTGATCGAGGAGATGGTGATGACGCGGCCGAACTTGCGGTCGCGCATGCCGCCCCACAGCGGATGCGTCATGTTGAAGACGCCGGACAAATTGGTGTCGATGACCTCTTTCCACTGTTCGCGTGTCATCTTGTGGAACATGCCATCACGGGTGATGCCGGCATTGTTGACCAGCACGGAAACCGGACCAAGGTCGGCTTCGATCTGCTTGATGCCGGCGCTGCAGGCATCGTAGTCGGCGACCGACCATTTATAGGTCTTGATGCCGGTCTCCGCGCTGAACTTCGCCGCTGCTTCGTCATTGCCGGCATAATTGGCGGCAACGGAATAGCCGGCGTTTTTCAGCGCGATCGATATCGCCGCACCAATGCCGCGCGACCCACCAGTGACGATTGCAACCTTGCTCATGCGCTTCCCCTTTTTGATATCGCCCTGTTGTCGGGCTTTTCAGGCACTGGATAAGGAACGGGCGGCTTGCGCCGCCCGGATAATGCTACAGGGCTTCGATGCACATGGCGACACCCATGCCGCCGCCAATGCACAGTGTGGCAAGGCCCTTCTTGGCGCCGCGGCGACGCATTTCGAAGACCAGCGTGTTGAAAACGCGGGCGCCGGACGCGCCGATCGGGTGGCCGATGGCGATGGCGCCGCCATTGACGTTGACGATCGAGGTATCCCAGCCCATGCCCTTGTTGACGGCACAGGCCTGGGCCGCGAACGCTTCGTTGGCCTCCACAAGGTCGAGGTCCTTGACCGACCAACCGGCCTTCTCCAGCGCCCTCTTCGAGGCGGGAATAGGTCCGGTGCCCATGATCGCCGGATCGACCCCTGCGGTGGCCCAGGACACAATGCGCGCCAGCGGGGCGATGCCGCGCCTGACAGCTTCCGCTTCACTCATCAGCAGGGCGCCGGCAGCGCCGTCATTGATGCCCGACGCGTTGGCGGCGGTCACCGTGCCGTCCTTGTCGAAGGCCGGCTTCAGCTTGGTCATGGCGTCGATCGTGGCGCCGTGGCGGATGTACTCGTCCTGGTCGACAATGGTGTCGCCCTTCTTGCCCTTGATGGTGACGGCGACGATCTCGTCCTGGAACTTGCCGGCCTTCTGCGCGGCCTCGGCCTTGTTCTGGGAGGCCAGTGCGAACTGGTCCTGGTCGTCGCGGGTGATCTGGAACTGGCGAGCGACGTTTTCGGCGGTGTTGCCCATGTGATAGCCGTTGAAGGCGTCCCACAGTCCGTCCTTGATCATGGTGTCGATCAGCTTGAAGTCGCCCATCTTGACGCCGGCGCGCAGGTGCTGGGCATGCGCCGAAAGCGACATCGATTCCTGTCCACCCGCGATGACCAGCTTGGCGTCGCCGGCGGCGATCTGCTGCATGCCGAGCGCAATGGCGCGCAGGCCCGAACCGCAAACCTGATTGAGGCCCCAGGCGGTGGTCTCTATGGGCAGGCCGGCATTGATCGATGCCTGGCGGGCCGGGTTCTGGCCTTGCGCGGCGGTCAGCACCTGTCCGAGGATGACTTCGTCGACCTCGCCCGGTTCGACACCGGCTCGCGACAGCAGCTCCCGGATGACGACGGCACCGAGCTCATGCGCCGGCGTGTTGGCGAAGGCGCCGTTGAAGGAGCCGACGGGGGTGCGCGCCGCACTGGCGACAACGATGGCATTGGCAGCGGACATTTTCTTCTCCAGACTTCGAGCTTGTTTTTTGGCTATGGTTGGAGACTTTTCTTGCCCTTTCCATGATCCAAGTCAAACCGGAAATGGGCATGCCGGCCATGCGCCGCAAGCATGCCGCACGTGCTCACGGCAACGGCACCGCCTTTGCTGCGCAGCATATTGTGCCTGCCATGCAGCATTAATTGATGCCGCACTGCACAAACCACTTGGAATTGTGACGCTTTTGCGCATATCCTCGAAAGAGGCGCAATCGTCACCGGCTGCTTACTCAGGCCAGCCGGGGTCCCGGGGAGGATACTGATGGCCGCGAAAGACGATCCGATCATTATCAAGAAATATGCCAACCGCCGTCTCTACAACACCGGCACCAGCACCTATGTGACGCTCGAGGACCTGGCCGACATGGTCAAGAAGGGCCAGGAGTTCACCGTCCAGGACGCCAAGACCGGCGATGACATCACCCATCCGGTGCTGACCCAGATCATCTTCGAACTGGAGAACAAGGATGGGCAGAACATGCTGCCGATCCCGTTCCTGCGCCAGCTCATCGCCTTTTACGGCGACCAGATGCAGATGATCGTGCCGAGCTTCCTCGAACAGTCGATGATGGCCTTCTCCAAGGAGCAGGAGCGCTTTCGCGAGCAGATGAAGGGCGCGCTGGTCAAATCGCCGCTCGACATGATGAAAATCGCCACGCCGATCAAGGCGCTGGAGGAACAGACGCGGCGCAACATGGAAATGTTCCAGAACGCCATGCGCCTGTTCACGCCATTCCCGCCCGTCGGCTCAAATGGCCCGGCTCCGGCTCCGGCGCCGATCGAGCCGGCTAGGAAGGAAGCGCCGGAAAAATCCGACGACCTTCAGGAGCTGAAGGAACAGATCGCCGCCATGCAGCGCAAGCTCGACACCATGTCGTGAGGTCAAAGCTCGCGGACCGAATGATTTTGCGAGTGATCGAGAATCCCGCAACCCGGAAAGCTATGGCAACTGTCCCTCGTAGCGGGCGCGTGGCCTGATCAGGCTGTTGCTGGTGACCTGTTCGACGGCGTGCGCGGTCCAGCCGATGCTGCGGCCGAGCGCGAACAGGCGGAACGGCGCATCGGGCGGCAGGCGCAGGCTGCGGGTCAACGCCGCCAGGGCGAAATCGATGTTCGGGTGCAAGCCCGTTGCGGCAAAGGCCGCGTCGCGCAGCCGTGAGAACCCACGATCGACCTTGGAGACAGCCAGCAAGGCTTCAGCCCTGGGATCGCCTTCGGGGTAAAGCGGATGGCCAAAGCCAGGCATTGGCCTGTCATGACCAAGCCAGCGCTCGACAGCCGTGTCCGGTCCCAGCCTTTGAGCATCCTCCGCGAGGATCATGACCGCCTCGCCCGCGCCGCCATGGCGCGGTCCCGAAAGCGTGGCGAGGCCGGCCAGCAGGCAAGCGGCAACTGGCGACCCGGTGGACGCGGCGACACGCGCTGCGAAGGTCGATGCATTCAATTCATGATCGGCCAACAGGACGAGCGCCCGGCGGATCAGGGCTGCGCCTGCGGTGTCAACGGACCAGCCCCGCGCCAGTCTTATGTGGAGGGCAGCCGTTCCGGCAACCGCGCCCAACGCTTGCGCGATAACTCCGATGGCGCCAGCCGCATCCTGATGCAGCGAAGCCGGCATGCGTCCGAGCGAAGGCCGGCCCTCGGCTGCCAGCAAAGCCAGTTTGGCGAAGGCAGCCGGCCGGCCGCGTTCCTGGCCGCTGTGAGGGGCCGGCGAAGCGAACGACACAGGGCCATCGGATGCCCATAGCAGCCTTGCCGTGTCCTCCAGCGAGGCCTTCTCGGAGAGCGCAACCGCATCCTGGCCGCGATAGACGAGGCGGCCGTGAACGATGGTCGATATCCCGGTGGCAATCGCCGGCTCACCCCAGGCGATGGCGCTTTCGGCGATGGCCTGGGGCGTTCGCCCGCGCGCCCGGCGGGTCGCCAGCGACGCGATGTCGTCGGCGCGATACTGGCTTCGGCGCGGATCGGCCTGGTCCGGCCGCATGCCGATGCGGCCACGGCTGACATAGGCGTAGAGTGTCTGCGGGCGCACTTTCAGGCGCTCCATCGCCTCTTCCCGGGTCAACCACTCCGACATGTTGACGCTCCGACATATTGATTCACTTGATCAAGATTGATGATTCGATCGCTCACCATTATCTCCAATACGAAATTGGTCAAGGAGACAGCCATGGCAAACGGGCTCGATGACGTGGTGGCGGCGGAGACAGTGCTTTCCGACGTCGATGGTCTTGGCGGTCGTCTCACCATCCGCGGCCATTCGCTGCCGGAACTGGCCAGCCGCTGGCGCTACGCACAGGTGGTTCGCCTGTTGCTCGACGGCTTCTTCGAGGATCTTCCGGGCGATGCGGAACTGGCGGAGAGGATCGGCGAGGCGCGCGTTAACGTCCTCGCGCGGCTTCACCCGATGCTTGCCTCGCTGGCGCCGCTCGACATCTACAGCGCCATGCGCGCCGGCATTGCGATGCTGCCGGACGGCGACACATTGATGGATGCGCTGCGGCTGATCGCGGCACCTGCGGTGCTGACGCCGGCCCTGTTGCGCGCCAAGCTTGGGGCGCCGGCGATCGCCCCCGACCCGCACGCCGATCATGCCGGCGACATGCTGAGGATGCTGACCGGCACTGCCGCGTCACCGGCGCTGGCCACGGCGCTCGACACCTATCTGGTGACCGTCTGCGATCACGGCCTCAACGCATCGACCTTCGCGACGCGCGTGGTGGCATCGACGCAGGCCGGCCTGACATCGTCGGTGCTGGCAGGGCTCGGTGCCCTCAAAGGTCCACTGCATGGCGGGGCGCCTGGACCGGTGATCGAGATGCTGGATGCGATCGATGCGCATGGCGATGCCGCCGGCTGGCTGCGCGCCGAAATTGCGCGCGGCGAACGCATCATGGGTTTCGGTCACCGCATCTACCGGGTGCGTGATCCACGCGCCGACGTGCTGAAAGCGGTTGTGCGGCAACTCGGCGGCCAGGGCGAAACCGGTCGCCGGTTGGCCTTCGCCGAGAAAGTGGAGCAGGCCGCGCTCGACGTGCTCCGGGTCGCCAAGCCGTCGCGCTCGCTGCAGACCAATGTCGAGTTCTACACCGCGCTGCTGCTGGAGGCGGCGGGCTTTCCGAAAGAGGCGTTCAGCAATGTCTTTGCCGCCGGGCGGATGGCCGGCTGGATCGCCCACGCGCGTGAGCAACAGGCGACCGGACGGTTGATCCGGCCGCAGTCGCGCTATGTCGGCCCGGTGCCGGATTTGGTGGCCTGAGCTTCCCAGCGTTCGAAGCCAGCTCTCCGCTTCGAAGTGGAGAGGCTTTTTCTTCATGACCGAAATTTCATGTGATCACGCGACCGTGTTCGTGTTCTTGCCTTGGTCGGGACTTATATGCTGCACTGCAACATTAGTCCGCTGCAGCCGAGCCGCTCCGATTCCCGGACGCAATGAGGTACGCAGCAACCAAATCGACAGGAACGCCATGACGAAGAACGGCAAGGCGGAGGAAACCAAGAAGATCAACATCGCGCTGCAGGGCGGAGGCTCGCACGGCGCTTTTTCCTGGGGCGTGCTCGACCGGCTGCTGGAGGATGGCAGGCTCGACATTTCAGCGGTTTCCGGCACCAGCGCCGGCGCCATGAACGCGGTGGCGCTGGCCGACGGCTTTGTGCGCGGCGGCGTCGAAGGCGCGCGGCAAAAGCTCGACGATTTCTGGCGCGCGGTGGCGGCCAAGGGCCGCTTCAGCCCGGTGCAGCGCATGCCGTGGGATGTCGCCTGGGGCAACTGGTCGATCGAGAACACGCCGGGCTATTTCTTCTTCGACACCATGTCGCGGGTGTTCTCGCCCTATGTCGCCAACCCACTCGGCCTCAACCCGCTGCGCGACGTGGTCGAACAGGAGATCGATTTCGGCAATGTGCGCGCGTGCAAATCGATGGAGTTGTTCATCTCCGCGACCAATGTCGAGACCGGGCAGTTGCGCGTCTTCTCGGACGGCGAGATCGACCTCGACACGGTGATGGCCTCGGCCTGCCTGCCGCAGCTGTTCCAGGCGGTCGAGATCAGGGGCGTGCCCTATTGGGACGGCGGCTATGGCGGCAATCCGGCGCTTTATCCGTTCTTCAAAACGGCGGCGACCGAGGATGTGCTTCTGGTGCAGATCAATCCGGTGGTGCGCGAAGGGACGCCGAAGAGCGCCAACGAAATCCAGAACCGCATCGACGAGATCACCTTCAATGCCGGGCTGCTGCGCGAATTCCGCTCGATCGCCTTCGTCAAGGAACTGATCGCCGCCGGCCGCTTGCCGCATGGCGAATACCGCGACATTCGCATGCACCGCATCGATGCCGACGAGGCGTTCAAGGACCTGTCGGCATCGTCAAAGGTCAATGCCGAATGGGCCTTCCTGGCCTATCTGCGCGACCTCGGCCGCACCGCCGCCAGCGACTGGCTGGAGGAGAATTACGACGCCGTCGGCAAGCGGCCGACGCTCGATCTCTCCGGCGAACTCGATGACGGTTTCAAGCCGGTGCGTGGTCCCGCACCTGGCCGGCGGGTCAAGGAATTTCTGGCGGCGCGCAAAAGGCCCGAGCAGGTACGCCGTCAGGCATAGATCAGTCCGTCAGGACCGGTGTGGCGCAGTGCTTCCCCAGGGGAACCGGGGAAGTGCTGGATTCGGCCCATGGCGCGTTGTAGCTTACCTAGACGTAAACGGGAGGTTGCGATGTTGCAGACCAGACAGGATGCCCTCGGCGCATTGTTCGAGCTGCAGTGCAGGGCATTCGAGAAAGAGCCCTTTCCAGGCTTCGACGTCCGCAAGGATCGCCTCAAGCGCCTGCTGGCGCTCACCGAGCAGCATGAGGCCGAGATATGCTCCGCCATCGACGCCGATTTTGGCGGCCGGTCGGCCGAGGAGACGCGGCTGGCGGAACTGTTCGTCGTCCGCGCCGGGATACGGCATGCACTGGCGCATTTGCGCGGATGGATGCGGGAGCGCCGCGTTGCCACCAGCCTGCCGTTTCTGCCGGGGCGCAACCGCCTTCTCCCACAGCCGGTCGGTGTCGTCGGCATCGTGTCGCCCTGGAACTATCCTTTCCAGCTCGCCATCGCGCCGGCCACTGCCGCATTGGCCGCGGGAAATCGCGTTCTGCTCAAGCCGTCCGAACTGACGCCGCAATTCTCCGCGCTGCTCGACCAACTGGTCGGCAAGCATTTTTCGCCTGACGAGATGAGCGTCGTCATCGGCGATGCCGACGTCGGAAAGACATTCGTATCGATGCCGTTCGATCATTTGCTGTTCACCGGCTCGACCGCAATCGGCCGTCAGGTAGCGCTGGCGGCGGCGGCCAATCTGACGCCGGTCACGCTCGAACTCGGCGGCAAGTCGCCGGCCATCTTCGACGCGTCCTGCGATCTCGATGCGGCGGTGGCCAGTGTCGCCTATGGCAAGCTTCTGAACGCCGGACAGACCTGCATCGCGCCCGACTATCTGCTCGTGCCGCAAGGGCAGAGCGAGGCGGTCGCCGCAAAACTTGCCGCGGCCATGACGCGGCTCTACCCGAGCCTGCGCGACAACCCCGACTATTCGGCCATCATCAGCGAGCGGCATCGTCAGCGCCTTGGCGATATGATCGCCGAGGCCCGCGAGAGCGGCGCCGAAATCATCGAGATCAACCCGGCCGGCGAAGAACTCGGCGCCACCAACCGCAAGATGGCGCCGACCCTGGTCAGAAACGCAGGCGAAAATCTGCGGCTGATGCGCGAAGAGATCTTTGGGCCGGTGCTGCCGATCATCGAATACGGCACGGTCGATGACGCCATCGATCACGTGAACCGGGCGGAGCGTCCGCTGGCGCTGTATTGGTTTGGACGCGATCATGGCAACCGCCAACGGGTCCTGCGGGAAACGATCGCCGGCGGCGTCACGATCAACGATTGCATGCTGCATCTGGTGCAGGAAAGACAGCCCTTCGGCGGTGTTGGCGCCAGTGGCATGGGCGCCTACCACGGCGAATGGGGCTTTCGCACCTTCAGCAAGGAGAAGCCGGTTTTCCTGCAGTCCAAGCTGAGTGCTGGTGGCTTGTTGCGTCCACCCTATGGCAAGACATTCGAGAGGCTTTTCCGTCTGTTGAGGCTGATTACCTGACGGATTCGCCCTTGGTTACTTCACATAGTTGAGAGGTTGCACATCATCCTGACGCCTACTGCCACGAGCATGAAGACCAGAGAAAGCGGGCTGGCAGGCGGCCAGAAGCCTGGGAATGGCGGGTGCGCCTGCCCGGTGGCACCATAACCCATCAACTTTTCTGACTATTTTGCGGTGCAACTTTGATGTAGAAGCGCGCTTCGCCGTTCACGGCAAATTGAACACGGCCTTGCGCGCACCCATATCGGCAGCGCGCCCGAGTAGAAGACGCGGCCTGGCCATGCCCCGCACAGTGGAAAAACGATGATGAAGATCAGGTTTCACAAGCTTGCAGCCGTTGTCGTGCTTGTTGGCTTCGCGGCGTGGGTTGGGACGGGCGTGTTCTCGTCCGTCGGCAGCGCCTCCGTCGACAACAAGCCCAAGGCAGCGGAAGTCGAACAGCCAAAGCCGCCGGTTCGCACCGTCGCCGTGGTGACGCCGCCGCGCGCCACCTATGCCCGCGCCATCCGCATTTCGGGATTGACCGAAGCCGACAAGCGCGCCGTGCTGGCGACGCGGGTGGCTGGCGTCATTGCCGAGTTGCCGGTCAAGCAGGGCCAGCACGTCAAGGCCGGAGATCTGGTGCTGATGCTGGCTGCCGAGGAGAAGATCTCGGCTGTCGACAATGCCAAGCAGCTTCTGGTGCAGCGCCAGGCCGAGCTCGAAGCGGCCTTGCGGCTGATGAAAACCGGCAATCTGCCCAAGCTGCAGCTCGATACCGCCCGCTCCAATTTGACGTTGGCGCAATCACAGCTGGAAGCCATGCAAGCCGAGCTTGACCGCAACGAGGTGAAGGCGCCGTTCGATGGCATCATCGACCGCGTGCCGGTGGAGCTTGGCAGCGCCGTCATGCAGGGCGGCGAGGTCGCCACCATTCTAAGCCTCGATCCCATTGTCGCCCGGGGCGAGGTCAGCGAAAGCGATCTCGGATATTTGAAGATTGGCGATAAGGCGAATGTGCGACTGGTCAGTGGCCAGATCGTCGACGGCACGGTGCGCTATATCAGCCGCGATGCGTCGTCGGCCACCCGTACCTTCCGTATCGAGGTCGCCATCCCCAATGCCGACGGCGCTCTGCCGGCGGGCATGACGGCGGAAATTTCGCTCAGCGCGCAGCCGACCGATGCGGTCATGCTGCCGCGTTCGGTGGTAACGCTCGGCGACAAGGGCGATCTCGGCATCCGCGCCGTCGACAAGAACAACAAGGTCGTCTTTTACCCGATCGATCTTGTTGACGATTCGCCAAAGGGCCTGGTGCTCGGCGGCATTCCCAAGGATGCCCGCATCATTGTGCAGGGACAGGACCTGGTGACCGAAGGCGATACAGTCAACGCCGTCGAAGCCGATCCGGCGATGATCAAGAAGCTGATCGGCGAAGCCACCGGCGCGACCCAGTAAGCGGCGCAACACAACAGGCAACGGGAAACTTTGCGAATGGGTATCGTTGGTTTTGCGATCCGCAATGCGCGGCTCACGCTGTCCTTCATGATCTTCTTCATCGTGGCCGGCGCGCTGTCCTATATGTCCATCCCGAAGGAAGCAGAGCCGGACGTCCAGATTCCGATCATCTATGTCAGCCTGAGCCTGCAGGGAATCTCGCCCGAGGATTCGGAGCGGTTGCTGCTGCGTCCGGTCGAGACGCGCATGAAGAGCCTTTCCAACGTCAAGGAAATGCGCTCGGCCGCCTTCCAGGGCGGCGGCTACGTGCTGGTCGAATTCAACCCCGGCGCCAATCTGTCGACGGCGCTGGAGGATGTCCGCGCCAAGGTTTCGGACGCCAAGCGCGACCTGCCGCAATCGGCCGACGAGCCCACCATCAACGAGGTCAACCTTTCGGAGTTCCCGGTTCTGGTTGTGACTTTGGCGGGCAACGTGCCGGAAAGGGCGCTGACGGCGGCGGCGCGCGACCTGCGTGACCGCATCGAAGAGGTTCCGGGCGTGCTCGAAGCCGATCTCGAAGGCGCGCGCGACGATCTCGTCGAGGTCATCGTCGATCCTGTGAAGCTGTCATCCTATGGACTGCAGCTCGACCAGCTCATCGCCGGTGTCGGCGCCTCCAACAGCCTGGTTGCGGCCGGCAACATCGAGGGCGCCGAAGGAAAATATGCGGTCAAGGTGCCGTCGCTGATCGAGACGCCGGAAGATGTCGCCAACCTGCCGGTGATCGCCGGCCCGAACGCCGTGGTACGCGCCCGCGACATCGCCACCATCCGCTCGACCTACAAGGATGCCGAGACGATCACCCGGCTCAACGGCAAGCCGGCCATCGCCATCGAAGTCAAGAAGCGCATCGGCGCCAACCTCGTCGAAACCGTCGACGCGGTGAAGGCGATCGCCGACGAGTATGCCAAGAAGCTGCCCGAAGGCAGCATCGTTTCCTACAGCCAGGACAAGTCGACATCGATCCGGCAGCTGCTCGGCGACCTGCAGAACCATGTGATGATCGCCGTCATCCTGGTGTTCATCGTCATTCTCTATGCACTGTCCGGCCGTGCCTCGCTGTTGATCGGGCTGGCGATCCCGTCATCGTTCCTGCTCGGCATATTGATGCTGTCGCTGCTCGGCTTCACGGTGAACATCGTCGTGCTGTTCAGCTTGATCCTGGCCGTCGGCATGCTGGTCGACGACGCCATCATCGTCACCGAATTCGCCGAACGGCGAATGACCGAGGGCATGGACAAGAAGGAGGCCTATGCGCTGGCCGCCAACCGCATGGCCGGACCGGTCATCGCCGCGACCATGACGCGCATTGCCGCCTTCTCGCCACTGCTGTTCTGGCCGGGCATCGTCGGCGAGTTCATGAAATACATGCCGATCACGCTGATCGTGACGCTCGGCGCCTCGATGCTCTACGCGCTGGTCTTCACACCGACGCTGGGCGCCATCTTCGGCAAGGCGCACAAGGAGCCGGAACACAAGGACGGCCTGTATATGGGCACTGTCAAGCTTGCCGTGCGCCATCCGATCATAACGCTGCTGCTGACGGTCGCGCTGCTGGTCGGCTCGGTCTACACCTATGTCCAGAAGGGCAATGGCGTCGAATTCTTTCCCAACGTCGAGCCGGACTACGGCCTGCTCTATGTTCATGCGCGCGGCAACCTCTCGCTGGACGAGATGGACGCGGCCGTCGGCCAGGCGGAAAAGCGCATCCTCGGCTGGCCGGGCATCAAGTCCGTCTACACACGCGCCGGCAAGGCGCAGGGATCGGCCAACAACGACGTCGCCGAGGATGTCATCGGCGTCATCCAGTACGAATTCGTCGACTGGCGCCAGCGCAAGCCCGCCAATGACGTGCTTTCCGACCTGCGCGTCGCCATGGCCGGCATTCCCGGCGTCGACGTCGAAGTCAGGGTGCCGGATGCCGGTCCGCCGACCGGCAAGCCGATCCAGGTCCGCCTGTCGGCGACCGACCCTGCCGGCTTGAACGACAAGGCCCGCGAAGTGGCCAAAATGCTGAAGACGGTGCCCGGTGTCATAGACATTTCGGACGGGCTGCCGCCGCCCGGCATCGACTGGGCGCTGAAGGTGGACCGCGCCAAGGCCGCACAATACGGCATCAGCCCGGCCTCGGTCGGCACGGTCGTGCAACTGGTGACAACCGGGCTGAAGCTGTCGGAGTATCGTCCGGCAGGGGCCGACGATGCCGTCGACATCAGACTGCGCCTGCCCGAGGATCGCCGCACGCTGGCGACGCTGGACCAATTGCGGGTGCAAACGGCGCAAGGGTCGGTGCCGATCTCCAATTTCGTCAGCCGCGAACCCGAACTGACGACCGGCATCCTCAACCGCATCGATGCGCAGCGAACGGTCATCGTTCAGGCGAATCTGGCGACCGGCACCCAGCCGGCGGAGGCACAGGCCGAGGTCAAGAAGAAGATGGCCGAGATGGAGCTTCCGGGCATACGCTGGAAGCTCGCCGGCCAGGACGAGGAGTCGGCAAAAGCCTCAGCCTTCCTTGGCAAGGCCTTCGGCGCCGCGATCTTCATGATCTGCATCGTGCTGCTCATGCAGTTCAACAAGTTCACCAGCGTGCTGATGGTGCTGTCCTGCGTGGTCATGTCGACGATCGGCGTGCTGCTCGGGCTGCTGATCACCGGCCAGCCGTTCGGCATCGTCATGTCGGGCATCGGCGTCATCGCCTTGGCCGGCGTGGTGGTGAACAACAACATCGTGCTGATCGACACTTATGACCGGCTGCGCCAAGAAGGCTGGGACAAGATGGACGCCGTGCTGCAGACCTGCCGCGAGCGTGCGCGGCCGGTGGTGCTGACCGCCATGTCGGCCATCCTCGGCGTGCTGCCGATCGCCTTCGGCCTCGGCCTCGAAATCTTCCACCACGAGACGACGATCAACGCCCCGTCGACCCAGTGGTGGATTTCGCTGTCGTCGGCGATCGTCTTCGGCTTGTCCTTCGCCACCATCCTGACGCTGGTGGTGACACCAGCAATGCTGATGGTGTTCACACGCAGCAAGAACAGCCGCTTCTATGCGTTTTTCCGCCGGTTGTTCCGGCGCGACAAGAAGCCCGATGCGGTCGCAGGGCCAAGACCAGGTCCGCTTGACGAACCGGCAATCGCCTTCCCGAAGGCCGCCGAATAGCTGCATTCGATCAGCCAGACAAAAAAGGCCGTCCGGAACAACCGGGCGGCCTTTTGCATTGTCCCCAGGAGCAACGCAAAGCGTTGTCTCCGAGCAGCACGCAAAGCGGGAGCTTCCGATGCCGATCAGCACCATCCTCATCATCGTCCTTGTTCTCGTCCTGATCGGCGCCGTGCCGAGCTGGCCGTACTCGCGATCCTGGGGCTACGGCCCCTCCGGCATCGTCGGCGTCGTCCTGGTGGTGCTTTTGATACTGCTGCTGATGGGCAGGATCTGAGCCCGGACCAACGCAACGACAAGGCCACGCAAGCCGTTGGGCTTGCATGGCCTTGTTCATCAGACGATCCGTCAGGCGGTCTTGCGTCTGTCGACGGTCGCAATGCCGATGTCGTTCAGGGCCTGCGAGACGGCTTCGTCCAGCGGGGTGTGCGGGATTTCGCCGATGATGTCTTCCAGCCGGTCGGAAACCAGCCGGTGCGGTTCGAAGCGCAGATACGACATCGAGACGATTTCGTGCCACATGGCCACGAAGGGGCTGCCGGCGCGCAGCACCCACCAGGGCATGAAAGTCAGTTTCAGCGGACGGCCCAGCGCCTTCTCGGCGGCGGCCTTGATATCGAGATCGGTGACGGCGTGGCCGGGGAAGTTGAGCGCCTCGTAGACGCCAAGCTTGTCGAGATTGCGCGCCAGCCCGACGAAACCCACGGCGAAGTCCGGCAGATAGGCCCATTCATGTACGAGGTTGGCTGGACCGGGCGCCGTATAGAGGCCCTTGTTCATCTTGGCGGCGACGACCAGATCGAACCACGATCCGCTGCCGGTGCCGCCGAAGAAATCGCCGGCGCGCAGAATGATGGTGCGCACCCGGCCGCCATCGGCCTCGCGGCGAAACAGCGCCTCCATGGCGCAGCGGATGCGGCCCTTCTCGGTCGTCGGGTGGAACGGCGTGTCCTCGGTCACCACCTGAGGCATCGGCGAGCCATAGTTGTAGACGGTGCCGGGGAAGAGGTGCAGCGCGCCATTCGCATGACAGGCGGCCATGACGTTTTCGGCCATCGGCAGGCATTTGCCCCAGTCGGTGTAGATCGGATTGAGGCCGTTGAAGATGATGTCGACACCTTGCGTGGCGCGGATCAGCGCCTCACGGTCGAGCGCATCGCCGGCGACGGCGGTGGCGCCCTCGAGTTCGGCTGGCACCTTACCGCTGCGGGTAATAGTGCGGACGTCGAAGCCGGCATCGATGAAGGCTTTGGCGACAACGCGGCCGAGCCGGCCATTGGCACCCAGAATTGCGATCTTGGTCATTGCAAGTACTCCTGATCTGGAATTTTCGTGGACGGCTCGGCAGGCGCGATCAGCGGTTGCCGAAGAGGTCGCCGTTGCTGCTCTGGGCGACCGGCTCGCGGACGTCCGACGTCTCGATCGACGTGGTGACCGTGTTGTCGGTGCTGGCGACCGCCGGCTGGCTGGCACCGTTCGAGCCGAACTTGTCGCTACCGGCAAAAGCGGCATTGGCAGCGATGAGGATGGCGGCGGCGGTGAGAGCGATCTTGGTCATTTCATGTATCTCCTGGTTGGTGTTTGCAGTCCGTTCTGGTGTCTGCATCCGGAATATGATCGCCTCGAATGCGAATGGAAATTGACTGCGAATGGCGTTTTGATATTCATAAATGAATGAGCGACATCGACTGGAACCTGATCAAGAGCTTCGTCACCGTGGCGGAAACCGGCAGCCTGTCGGCTGCCGCGCGAAAGCTGGCGGCTAGCCAGCCGACGCTCGGCCGTCACATCGGTGAGCTCGAACAGGCGCTGGGCGTCACGCTGTTCCGGCGCGGGCGCCGCGGCTATGCGCTGACGGAGGCGGGCAGCACGCTGTTCGAGCGCGGCAAGGCGGTGAGCGAGCAGGCGAGCGCCTTTTCACTGTTGGCGCTGGGTTCGGTCGAGGCGATCGAGGGCACGGTGCGCATTGCCGCCAGCGAGGTGGTGGCGGCCTATGTGCTACCGGAGATGACGGCACGGTTGGGCGTCGAGGAGCCCGGCATCGAGGTCGAGATCGTCGCGTCGAACCAGGTCGAGAACCTGTTGCGCCGCGATGCCGATATCGCCATTCGCATGGTCAAGCCGGCGCAAAACGAGCTGGTGGCGCGCAAGGTCAGCGACATTGCGCTCTGCGCCTGTGCGGCGAAATCCTATCTAGAAAGGGTTGGTCGTCCGCTCAAGCCAGCCGACCTTGTCGGCCACGCCTTGATCGGCTTCGACCGCAGCGACGAGATTATCAGAGGCTTTGCCGAATTCGGCGTCTCGCTCAGCCGCAGCGCCTTCCGCTTCAGGGCCGACAACCAGATCGTGCTGTGGGAAGCGGTGCGGGCCGGGAACGGCATCGGTTTCGGCCAGGAGCCGCTCATCGACCGCGATCCGCTGGTGGAGAAGGTGCTGCCAGGCCTCAAGCTGCCAACGCTGCCGGTGTGGCTGGCCATGCACCGCGATGTGCGCACCAGCGTGCGCATCCGTCGCGTCGCGGATTTTCTCTACGAGGAACTGAAGCGCTATTCGGCCGGAGCCGGAGCGAACTCGGCGCGGTGAGCCAGTCCGGCCATCAGCAGGACGATGACCAGCAGCCCCGACAAAGCGACGAAGATCGGACCGAAGCTTGAGTGCTCGGCAACGAAGCCGATCGCCGACGGCGCCACCAGAATGCCGGAATAGCCCATGGTGGTAACGACGCTCATGCCGGTGCCCGAAGACATGCCTTCCTGATTGCCGCCGGCGGAAAAGATGATCGGCACCATGTTGGCGATGCCGAAGCCGCAAAAGGCAAAAGCCGCGATGGCGAGCCAGGGCGACGGCGCCAGACCAGCGACCAGCATGCCGGCGGCGGCGACAAGCGCCGAGACGCGGAGCGTCATCACCGCGCCGAAGCGGTTGCGCACGCCGTCGCCGAGGAAGCGCATGAGCGCCATGACGCCAGAAAAGGCGGCGTAGGCGAGGCCGGCAACGGCCAGGTCGGCACCGAGTTCCTGGCGAAGATACAACGCCGCCCAGTCGAGCACCGCACTCTCGGAGATCATCGTTAGCAGCGCCATCAGCCCGACCAGATAGACCAGCGGATTTGCCGGCAGCGTGAATTTATGAGGCTCGGCAACCTCGGGCTTATCTTCGACGATCAGATGGCGGACCGCTACCGCGAGCACGGCAAAGGCAATCGCCGTCACCACAACTGCGTGGGCCAGATGCCCGTAGTTCTGGATGGCGAAGCCGCCAAGCGCCCCGCCGGCAAAACCGCCGAGGCTCCAGAAGCCGTGCGAGGACGACATGATCGCGCGGGAAAGCCTTCTTTCCACAACCACCGCATTGGAATTCATGGCGACATCCATGCCGCCGATCAGGCCGCCGAAGATGAACATGGCGATGGCCGCCAGCGGCACATTGGGCGCCAGCGCGACGACCAGCAGGCCGAAGCTGCCGCACAGGCCGAACCAACGCAGCACGGTGCGCGAACCATGCCTGGAGATCAGATGGCCGCACCAGGTCATGGCCGCGACAGCGCCGGCGCCAAACAAAAGGATCAGCAGGCCGAGCGTGAATTTGGAGATGTCGAGCCGGGTCAGGAAAACCGGGATCTGCGGCGCCCAGCTGCCGGTCAAAAAACCATTGGCGAGGAAGATGCTTGCGACGGCCCATCGCCCGCGAATGGCGCTCTGCATGACGTTTTGCGCGTCCATAAGGTCGAATCCGCTGCGGAATTGGCATTGCGCGGCAAATTAGATCGATTCAATTTTCAGTCAAGCGCTGGTTGCCGAAAGCTTAGGCCAAGCTGGGGTCAGTGATCCTTGGGCCGCCGCGCCTCGAATTCGGCCTTCTTGGCGTCGGAGGCGTCAAGCTGGTTGAGCGCCCGCCATTCGGCATAGGGCATGCCGTAGACGATTTCCCGCGATTGATCCTTGCTGAGATCGACGCCCTCGGCCCCCGCTGCATCGCGATACCAGTTGGACAGGCAGTTGCGGCAGAAGCCAGCGAGGTTCATCAAATCGATGTTCTGCACGTCGCTGCGCTCGCGCAGATGCGCCAGCAGCCGGCGGAAGGCGGCGGCTTCGAAATCGCGTTGCTGCTCGTCGCTGAGTTCGGTCATCATAAACCTCCTTACAGCGGCCCGGTGCGCGAGCCGAAGATTTTCACCTGGTGTATATCGGGACGACGATCGATCGCGTCAACGATCGGCGCCAGCCGTTCGGCCCAGGCGAGCGCGCCCTTCTGATCTGATATCAGGTCCTGGCGGATCTCGATCAGCACATGGGCAAACCCGTTGACGATGGCATGCTTGAACATGGTGTCGCCACGCAGAGCGCCGTCATAAGGTTCGTTGTCGCCGACGATGAGGGTTTTGTCCTCGGCCAGCATGTCGATCAGCGGCCGCGCCACACGGTCGTCGAGGTCCCACAATATGCCGACGTGCCAGGGTCGTTCGATGCTCTGCATGACCGGCGTGAAGGAATGCACCGAGAAGATGAAAGGCGCCTTCGCGGAGGCCTGCGCTACCGAGGCGATCATGGCGCCGACCGCGTCATGGTAGGGCCGGTAGAAGCGGTCCAGCCGCCGTTCCCGCTCTTCGGCAGCGATGGGATAGTTCCCCGGCACGACGGTGCCGTCATAGAGCTGCCGAATCAGCGTCGGGTCGTCCTCGCCGCGATTGGGGTCGATCAGCAGTCGCGAAAAATTGGCGATCAGCGCCGGCACGCCGAGCAGCGCCGCCAATTCACGCGTCACGGCTTCAACGCCGATGTCATAGGCGATGTGACGCTCGAACTCCGCCGAGGGCAGGCCGAGGCTGCCATACTCCTCGGGCAGGTCGCGCCGGGCGTGGTCGGCCAGCAGCACGATGCCGCGCTTGCGGTCGCCTTCGACGATATCGAAAGGCGCGAAAACTGTGGATCGGGTCATTGGCTGGAAATGGTCTGTTCGCTGGCTTCCGGGGAGGGTGGTATCGTCATTCCACGAAGAGGACGCTGGCGCAATGCCGTTGTTTGGCCACGGTTTCTGCGAAAATCCGACAAAAGGCGGCAGACCGCGCGCCGGGGGCGTTTCTAAATCGATTGGAATTGGACAGAACGGCGCGTTGACATGCGCCCGGACTTTTCCGAAAAGGGGCGTTGAGAGATGCACATGTGGTTGTTGAGGGGTTTCAGGATGGGTTCCGCCGGCAGGCCGCGCATGCGCACCGCCTTCGCCATGCCGCTCCTGGTCCTCACGGTTGGCTTGTCGGCGATGGTTGCGGCCTCGCCCGCCCGCGCCGACTTCCGCGTCTGCAACGCCACGCAGAACCTGGTCGGCGTCGGCATCGGCTACCGCGCCAAGGCCGGCTGGATCACCGAGGGCTGGTGGCACATCGAAGGATCGAGCTGCAAGACACTGATCGAAGGGCCGCTGTCATCAAGGTTTTACTATCTTTATGCAGAAGACGCCGAGCGCGGCGGGCGCTGGGACGGTCCGATCAACATGTGCGTGGCCGAAAAAGAGTTCAAGATCGCCGGCGTAACCGATTGCGTCGCCCGGGGCTTCCAGCGCGCCGGATTCCAGGAATATGACACGGGTGAACAGGCAAGCTGGATGGTCCAGCTGACCGATGAGCCCGCAACGGGAGGCGCCCCACCCGCCCCGGGAACAAACAGTCAATGAGACGTAGCCGCAAGGTCAAGATCCTCGCCACCATCGGTCCGGCCTCCTCGTCCGAGGAGATGCTGAAGAAGCTTTTCGAAGCCGGCGCCGATGTGTTCCGCATCAATATGAGCCACACCGATCACGATCTGATGCGCACGCTTGTCGGCCGCATCCGCACGGTCGAGGAAGCGGTCGGCCGTCCGATCGGCATCCTCGCCGACCTGCAGGGACCCAAATTGCGCGTCGGCAAGTTCGCCAACGGCAAGGAGGTGCTGACCGTCGGCCAGACCTTCACGCTCGACAACAATCCGGAACCCGGCACGTCGACAAGGGTCTATCTGCCGCATCCCGAAATCCTGAGCTCGGTCGAGGCCGGCCATCGCCTGTTGATCGATGACGGCAAGCTCGAATTGAAGGCGGTAAAGAGCGACGGCAAGGCCATCGTCTGCACCGTCATTGCCGGCACCACCATTTCCGACAAGAAGGGCGTCAGCCTGCCCGACACCGATCTGCCGGTCGGGGCGCTGACCGACAAGGACCGCAAGGACCTTGATGCGGTGCTGGCGACCGGTGTCGACTGGGTGGCGCTGTCGTTCGTGCAGCGGCCAGAGGATCTGGCCGAGGCGCGCAAGATCGCGCGCGGCCGGGCGCTGATCATGGCCAAGATCGAAAAGCCGCAGGCGGTCGCCCGGCTGGCCGAGATCATCGAACTCTCGGACGCGCTGATGGTCGCGCGCGGCGATCTCGGCGTCGAGATGCCGCTCGAAGCCGTGCCCGGCATCCAGAAGCAGATCACGCGTGCGGCGCGCCGCGCCGGCAAGCCGGTGGTTGTCGCCACGCAGATGCTGGAATCGATGATCACAGCACCCGTGCCGACCCGCGCCGAAGTCTCCGACGTATCGATCGCCGTGTTCGAAGGTGCCGACGCCGTCATGCTCTCGGCTGAATCCGCCGCCGGCGCCTATCCGGTCGAAGCGGTGGCGATGATGGACCGCATCGCCACCAAGGTCGAAACCGATCCCACCTATGCCGGCATCATCAACGCGCAGCGCTCGGAGCCGGAAGCGACCGGCGCCGACGCCATCTCGCTTGCCGCCCGCGAAATCGCCGAGACGCTGAAACTGTCGGCGATCATCACCTACACGGCGTCAGGCACCACCGGCCTGCGCGCCGCGCGTGAGCGGCCGCAGGTGCCGATCGTGGCGCTGTCGCCGATCCTCAACACGGCGCGACGGCTGTCACTGCTGTGGGGCACGCATTGCGTGGTCTCGCCCGATGCCAGCGACCTCGACGACATGGTCGACCGCGCCTGCCGCATCGCTCTCGAGGAAGGGTTCGGCAAGCCCGGCGACCGCGTCATCATCACGGCCGGTGTGCCGTTGCGCACGCCCGGTTCGACCAACATGCTGCGCATCGCCTATATCGGCTCGGACTCGCACGCCGGCCACTAGGTCGGCGCGAGTTCGGCCTCAGGCACTTTGAGGTCGGCGCATTTGCCGGCGCCATCTGCATCGCCGGCGATCCGTGCTTCCACGGTCTTGGCCATCGCCTGCAGGTCGATGTCCTTGCCGGCCACCTTTTCGATCGCGCCGACGACCAGATCGGGCGCGATCCAGTCGGGCTTGTGGCCGAGATTGTGGACCCAGACCAGTTCGGCGCCGGGGATGTCACGCACCAGACCGACCGAATGGATCGTGGCGTAGACCACCTTGTCGCGATCGCCTGAGATAACCACGGTCGGCGCGGTGATCTCGCGGTAGTGTGGCGAGGCGGCAAGCGCATAGCGATAGAGCCCGGCGACATCGGTGGCGTTGGCGCGGAAGGCCTTGGGCCTGAGCACCAACGGGATCGAAGCCCGCTCGACATAGCTGGCCGGCACCTTGTTAGGGGAAAAGACGCAGGTGGTCGCGTCGTCCATCTGCAGCGTTCCAGCCGGATAGGTCAGCGTTTCGGAAAACAGCCAGCCGACAACCGGAAGGGTCGTCAGATTGTAATACCAGGAGGTCGCGCCGCCCGGCCAGGGATGGCTGACGGGCGAGATGAAGACGAGGCCGAGTGTCCTGTCCTGGTGTTCGCGGCCAAAGGCTGTTGTCACGGCGCCGCCGAAGGAATGGCCGACGATGATAGCTTGCCTGATGCCGAGATGGTCCATCAATGCCGCGACGGTGTTGGCCTGCGCCGACGGGGTCTCGTTGTTGCCCGCGCCGCGCCCGGACCAGCCAAAGCCCGGGCGGTCGAAGAAAACCATTTCGGCGCGACCCTCGAGCAAGGGCCGCAGCGGCAGCATCTGATCCCTGAGATTGGCACTGGCGCCATGGATGAAGATGATCGGCGGCAGCTCGGCATTTTCCGGCGCCGGAACATGGACATAATGGATGCGGGCGCCATCGATGTCGACGAATTCGCCGCCTGGCGGATTACGGCGTTCGATCAGCCAAGAGCCGGCACGGGTAACCCCGACAAGCGTAAGGACAAGCGCCATGAGGAATGCGAGCGCGGCGTAGATCAGGTTCATGGGGGAAATACGGGCCGGAGTGGAATTAGTTCTGGAGTAGGGGAGTAGGGGAGTAGGGGAGTAGGGGAGTAGGGGAGTAGGGGAGTAGGGGAGTAGGGGAGTAGGGGGCATGTGTTCCCAGTGCAATCTCTACTTCCTTATTCCCCTACTCCCATATTCCCTTACTCCCCTATCAGATGCCTTCGCCGGCAAGCTCTTCTGAAAGCGTGGCGACCTGATCCTGGGCGCTGCGCATCATCGGATAGATGCCCAGCACCTTCTGCCAGGCTTCAAGCGCCGATTGCTTGTGGCCGGTCGCCGCCATGATCTGCGCCAGGCCCGAAAGCGCGCCGAAATGGCGTGGTTCCAACTGCAGCGTGTGGTCGATGTCGGACATCGACTTTCCAAAATTCTTCATCATGTAGTGCACGGTGGCGCGCCGGTTCCAGCCTTCGGCGTAGGTTGGCTGCAAGGTCACCACCTGATCGAGGAAATCGAGCGCGACGTCGAATTTCTGGTTCTCGATCGCCTTTTGCGACCACAGCATCATCAGGTCAATCGACGCGCTGCCGGATTGGAACCATTCGCCCCAGATGTGCCCGGCAATGCGCTCGGCGGCCTTTTCGTTGCGTTCGCGCTTCAGGTCGGCGAACAGCTGGTCGAGCCTGGCTGCCTTGGTCTCGGCAACCGGAGGATCGACCGGGTCGTCCGCCCAGGCGGGCAAGACGGCGCTGGAGAGGAAAAGGGCGGTTAGAAATGCAAAAAGAATCCGCATCGCCGGAATCTAACCCCGGACGGCGGATCGTCAAACTGAAATTAGCGTGAAAGGGCCGGCAAGCCAGCAATAAACATCATGCGGGCGGAGGCAGAGAGCCTCCGGCCGAAAACTCAGCCCTGGCGCGCCTTGTAGCGCGGAGCGGTCTTGTTGATGATGTAGACGCGGCCCTTGCGGCGAACCAGCTGGTTGTCGCGGTGACGCGCCTTCAGCGCCTTGAGCGAATTCTTGATCTTCATGGTCTTGCCCGTCGGTCTGGGCCCATCCCGGGCCGAATTATTAAGGCGCGCTCGGAAAGCGCGCCTTGAACTTGTGCGTGGCTCATAAACGAGGAGCCTTGTCCGTGTCAACCGCAAGCGTGCTCATAGACGACGCGAATGCATCGCACCATCAAATATCTACCATCGGCGCCTTGAGGCATTGCGCCGTCTGGGCCCGGCTGGAATGATGCCGAAGCCGCGAAGTGATTTGGGGACCATCATGCGCCGAATTTTTCTGACCGCCTGTCTTGTCGTCCTGGCGTCGGCCGCGCGTGCGGAAGATTGCGACCGCAGCGACGACAGCCAGCAGATGATGACCATCTGTGCCAGCGAAGATTTCAGCGCGGCCGATGCGAAGCTCAACGAGACCTACCAGAACCTCGTCAGCGGAAGTGACGCCAACACCGGGAACCTGCTGCAGAGCGCGCAACGCGCCTGGATCGTCTTTCGCGACGCGGAGTGCCAATACGCCACTGCGGGCAGTGAAGACGGCTCCATCCATCCGATGGAGGTTTCGGCATGCCTGACACGGTTGACCAACGACCGCATCAATCAGCTTACCGCCGCTACGAATTGCGACGACGGCGATGCGAGCTGCGCCAGCCCCGACGAGGACGAGGGCGACATCCAATAAGATGGTTTAGCCGCGGCGGCTGATCCGGGTGAAATGGCCCATCTTGCGGCCGGGGCGCGCCTCGGCCTTGCCGTAGAGATGCAGCATCAGATCGGGCTCGGCGAGCAGGGCGGGAACGCGCAAGATATCGTCGCCGATAAGGTTTTCCATGACGCAGTCCGAATGCCGGCCGGGGTTGCCGAGCGGCAGGCCGGCGACGGCGCGGATATGCTGCTCGAACTGCGAGACGACGCAGGCGGCTTCCGTCCAATGGCCGGAATTGTGGACGCGCGGCGCAATTTCATTGGCCAGCAGCGAGCCGTCGGCGAGAACGAAAAACTCGACGCCGATGACGCCGATATAGTCGAGCGCCGCGAGTATCTTTGCCGCCGCCGCTTGCGCCGCCGTGGCCGTCTCAAGTTTTACCCCAGCTGGCAAGGTCGAGCTGTGCAGGATGCCGTGGCGGTGGACATTCTCGGCTGGATCATAGGCGGCGACAGCGCCGTCCAGCCCACGCGCTGCGATCACTGAAATCTCGCGCTCGAAGGCGACGAAGGCCTCGAGGATCAGCGGTACGCTGCCCATCGCCTCGCAGGTGCCGGCAAAGCCGCCCGCTTCCATGTTGCGGAAGACGCGCTGGCCCTTGCCGTCATAGCCCATGCGCCGCGTCTTCAGGATGCCGCTGCCGTCGAATTTCCTCAATGCCACCGTCAGTTCGTCGTCATTGTCGACCGGGCAGAAATCAGCGGTGGGGATGCCGATGCCGTTGAGGAATTTTTTCTCGGCGACACGGTCCTGTGCCACCTCCAGCGCGCGCGCCGGCGGGTAAACCGGAACCGTTGCGGCAAGTGCGCTGGCGGCCGCGACCGGAACGTTTTCGAATTCGTAGGTGACGACGGCGCTCACCGCTGCCAGTTCTGCCAGAGCGGTTGCATCGTCATAGGCGGCTGTGATCTGCCGGTTGGCGACCTGTGCCGCCGGACAATCCGCTTGCGGCTCCAGCACCACCGTGCGGTAGCCGAGGCGAGCCGCTGCCATGGCCAGCATACGGCCGAGCTGGCCGCCGCCGATGATGCCGATGGTCGACCCCGCCGGCAGGCTCACGGCGCGTCCGTCGGTTCGGCGGCGACCTTGGCGGTCTGCGCGGCACGCCAGGCATCGAGCCGGGTGGCGAGCTTGTCGTCGTAGAGCGCCAGCACAGCCGCGGCCAGCAGGGCGGCGTTGGCGGCACCGGCCTTGCCGATGGCCAGCGTGCCGACCGGAATGCCGGCTGGCATCTGGACGATGGAGAGCAGCGAGTCCTTTCCGGACAGCGCCTTCGATTCCACTGGAACGCCGAACACCGGCAATGGCGTCATCGCCGCGGTCATGCCCGGCAGATGGGCAGCACCGCCGGCACCGGCAATGATCACCTTGTAGCCGGCCGCCTTGGCGCCCTTGGCGAAGTCATACAGCCGGTCGGGCGTGCGATGGGCCGAGATGATCAGCCGATGATGCGGGATGCCCAGCGCCTCCAGCGTTTCGGCGGCATGGCGCATCGTCGCCCAATCGGACTGGCTGCCCATGATGATGGCGACGTCGGCGCGGTGATCGTTCAAGCTTTTGCTCCCCGGCGGCAAAGGCGCGCATTAGCGGAATTCGCGCAAAGCCGCAAGGAACAAGCACTTGCCGGCCGAGACAAAGGGGTTGCGGGATCAGTCGACCTTGACGACGAAGTGCTTGGTCACCGGCTCGATGATTTTCCATGTGCCCTTGAAATCGGCTTCGACCACGAAAGCATCGCCGGGGCCGACTTCGACGGGCGTGCCGCCATCGGGGGTGATGATGATGCGGCCGGCGATCATGTGCACGAACTCATAGTCACTGTAGGTCGCGTGCCAGGTGCCAGGCGTCGCCTGCCATGTGCCTGAGAGAACCTTGCCGTCGGCGGTGGTGTGCTGGACGGCGGTCTTCATGGTCGGCTTGCCCTCGACCACGACCCAGCCCGCGAGATCGCCGGCCTCGGCATTGTCGACGGCGCCGAATTTGAGGATGGTCTTGTTTGTCATGGTCAGGCTCCGTTGCCGGCATTGGCTGCCGCGTGATAGCCGATGCACCCGGCGCGGGCAACGCGGATGCGATGCCTCCAACCGGTCCAGCCGGCCAGTTTAGTCCGGCCAGCGCAAGGCGCCGGAAGACTCCTTGCGGGGGGACTTCATGGCGTCCTTGGGACGGTCAGCTGCGCTCAACACCGCGCGCAGCCTTTCGGCGACGATCTCCGCCTCGCCGGGGTGCAGATTGCAGGGGTCGAGGAAGAAGTGGCCGCGCTCGACCTCGTGGTTGCGGACGATGATCGGCGGCGAGCCCGCGGCAAGCGCCGAGGCAAGGCCGGCGGCGCTGAAGCGGCTCTCGGGTGAGACAAAGATCTGCAGCCGGTCGAGCGGGTTGGCTGTCGGATCGGGAATGATGATCGCGGCGATGCCGGGCAGCCCTTGCAGTGCGTCTTTCCAAAGACGCAGCGCTGCGTCCTCGCGCTGGCGGATGCCGGCATGGTCGCGTTTTTCCCAGGCTTCCAGAGCCGCCATGGTGCCGGCAATGCTTTCCTTGCCGACCTTCATGGCGCGGGCCACGCCTCGGTTCTGCAGATAGGCGGTGCGCACCAGATCCTTGCGCCCGGTGACGATGCCGCTGGTCGGTCCTGAGAGGAATTTGTGGCCGCTGTAGACGACGATATCGGCGCCGCGCGCGAGGAATCTGCGCAAATCGTATTCCGAGGCGGCGTCTACGATCACCGGCACGCCCTTGGCGTGGCAGATCTCGCAGAATTCCTCGAGCGACAGCATGCCATACTGCACCGTGTGGTGGGCAACGACGTAGAGTGCCGCCGCCGTGCGCTCGTTGATCGCCTCGCGCACGTGATAATCCTGCGTCACGCTGACCGTGCCGGCAGGTATCACCTTGGCGCCGGCCACCCGTACTGACTGGTCGATGGGCGCGCCGTAATTGACGATATGGCCAAGCTGGATGACGACTTCGGACTTCAGCCCTTCGGTATCGTCGGGCAACCGTTCGATCGCCAGCAAATTGGTGCCGGTCATTGCCCCGGCGATGGCCATGGTGATGCCGCTGGCACAGCATGCGGTGATGAAGCCGGCCTCGCCGCCGGTGAGGCGGGCAATGACCGTGCTTGCGGCACGTTGCAGGTCGTCCATCTCCACCCATTGCGAGGCGATTTCCGCCATCGCGCTGATCGCTTCCGGGACGATGATCGAGGCGCCGAGCGTCGTCATCGTGCCGGAGACGTTGATGATCGGTCGCAGGCCGAGCCGTTCGCGGATCGTGGTGTTGGAGCCGTTAGCGGAATAGGTTTTCATCTCGGCAGATCCATTTCCAAAAAGTCAGGCGGCGATCTCGACGACCGCCTCGATTTCGACTGTGATGTTGCCCGGCAGCGAGCCGACGCCGATCGCCGAGCGGGCGTGGCCACCGATAGTATCGAAAACAGCGGCGAAAAGATCGGAGCAGCCATTGACCACCTTAGGGTGGTCGCTGAACGTCGGGACGGCATTGACGAAGCCAAGCAGCTTGACGATGCGCACAATGCGGCCGAGATCGCCGGCCGCGGCGTGCATGACGGCGAGCAGGTTCAAGCCGGTGAGACGGGCATGGCCATAGGCTTCTTCCACCGTGACGTCGTCGCCGACCTTACCGGTGCAAAGCGTGCCATCGGCGCGCAACGGCCCCTGGCCGGAAAGGAAGATCAGCCGTCCGCTCTCGGCATGGGTGACGAAATTGGCGATCGGTGTCGGCGGCTTGGGCAGCGTCAGGCCCAGTTCGGCGAGCCGGATGTAAGGCGTCATAAAAGGGCTCCTTGCAACAGCTTGCGCTGCCGATGTCAAAAATGCGAGGCGCGGAACCGCGCCAGGAAGCTGCGAAGACGTTCGTTCTCGAACCCCTCGGCCAGGATTTCGGCAGGCGGGCCTACGGCGCTGACGCCGCCATCGGCCATGAAGACGATGCGGCTCGAGGCGTCGCGGGCAAAGGCCATTTCGTGCGTGACCATCAGCATCGTCATGCCGTCCTCGGCCAGGCTGCGCACGACTTCGAGCACCTCGCCGACGAGTTCGGGATCGAGCGCCGAAGTGATCTCATCGAGCAGCAGGATTTTTGGCTCCATCGCCACGGCGCGGGCAATGCCGACGCGCTGCTGCTGGCCGCCGGAAAGCTCGGCCGGCAGGCTGTCGGCCTTGTGGGCGAGGCCGACCCGGCCGAGCCAATGTTCGGCAATGGAACGCGCCTCGGCTTCGCTTTTTCCCCGCACCTTGCGCAGGCCAAGCATGATGTTGCCGGCTGCCGTCAGATGCGGAAACAGGTTGAAGCTCTGGAACACCATGCCGGTCTCGGCGCGCATGGCGGCGAGATCACGTTCGCTGCGGCGCTGGCGTGTTCCCGTCTCGCGATAGCCGACTTCCTTGCCGTCGATGCGGATCGAGCCGCTGTCATAGCTTTCGAGGAAGTTGACGCAGCGCAGCAGCGTGGTCTTGCCGCTGCCGGAAGGGCCGATGACGGTCACCACCTCGCCGCGCGTCACCTCAAGGCTGACGGAGCGCAGCACCGCGACGGAACCGAAGGCCTTGGAGACATCGCGGACTTCAAGCAGAGCGGGGCTGGCGTTTGTGGCGTCGGACATCATGCTATTCCCGAATGAAGGAGAAACGCCGCTCGAGCCGCCGGCTGGCGAGCGAAAGCGCGTAATTGACGGCGAAATAGATGAGCGCGCCGAGGATATAGAGCGGCATCGCCTCATAGGTGCGGCCGATGACCTGGTTGATCGCCTGCATCAGGTCGGTGATGCCGAGCAGCGAGACTAGGGCGCTGCCCTTGACCGCATCGGTGACGCCATTGATCCAGGGCGGCAGGAAGCGCCTGAAGGCCTGCGGAAAGATGACGTAGGTGAGACGTTGGCGAAAGGTCAGCCCGATCGCCATCGCCGCTTCGGATTGCCCCTTCGGGATGGAGCCGACCGCGCCTCGGAGATATTCGATGACTTGCGCCGTCTTGAACAGGGTGAGCGCCAGCACGGCAGCCCAGAAGGACTCCAGATGGATGCCGACTGCAGGCAGGCCGTAGTAGACGAAGAAGATCAGCACCAGGATCGGAATGCCGCGGATGGTGTCGCTGAAGATACGCACCGCCCAGCGTAAGGGTGCTGGACCGTAGACAAGGCCGACGCCCATCGCCACGCCGGCCCCAAGTGAAAAGACGACGACCAGCAGCGACACCCACAAGGTCAGGGCGAAGCCCTGGGCGAGGAACGGCAGAGCGTAGAGGATCTGGGTGAGCATGTCAGCGTGCCGCCCTGAACCGGCGCTCGACGAGGCGCAACGCGAACAGCAGTGCGTAGCCGGTCAACAGGTACATCGCCGTTGTGACAAGGTAGACCTCGACGATGCGGAAGGTGTTGAAGTTGATCCATTGCGCGCCGTAGGTGAGTTCGGGCACCGAAATGACCGACGCGATCGACGTGTCCTTGAACAGCGATATGAAGGTGTTGGAAAGCGCCGGCAAGGTTATGCGCAGCATCGTCGGCAGGCGCACATGCAGCAGCCTTTGCCAGGGCGTCAGGCCGATCGCCTTGCCGGCGTCGAGCTGTCCGCGCGGCACGGCTTCGAGTCCTGAGCGGAACACCTCGACCAGATAGGCACCGCTATAGAGCGACAGCGTGGCGACGAACGAGGTCTGGGCGTTGTAGGCGAGATCGATGACCGTCGGCAGGCCATAGAAGACCAGATAGACCAGCAGGATCAGCGGCACGTTGCGGATGAATTCGACATAGGCGGCGATGATCGACCGTACGATGCGCCCGGCCGAAACGTACCAGACCGCCAGAACGAGCCCGATGACGATGCCGATCGCGATCGAGATGACGGCGAGTTCGAGACTGAGCAGCAATCCGCCCCAGAGCTTGTCGAAATGCCGCCAGATCAGGTTGAAGTTGAGGGCATAGCCCATGCGTCTGCCTCAATATCCAGCATGGCATCACGCTGTCGAGGAGAAGGAGGCGGAAGGGCGTTTGCTTGCCCCTCCGCCGGCTTTTGTCAGATGACCGGAAAACCGGGATGCCGCGCCGGCGGCTCCAGCCCGAAATAGTCCTTGAATGCCGCGTCGTAGAGCGCCGTTTCATGACCGAACATTGCGGTCGCGAAGGTCGTGTTGACGAAGGTCAGCCAGTCGAGATCGCCCTGCCGGAGTGCGGCTCCATAGAGCATCGAGAACCAGCTCTTGCCGGCATCGAAGTACTTGTCGGGATTGCGCGAGGCGAGCCAGCGGACCGTCGAGAGATCGACGGCGGCAGCGTCGACGCGCTTCGATTCCAGTGCCTGCAGCACGTTGGCCTGTGTGTCGATCTGCATCACCTGCGACTGTGGCAGGACGAGATGGACATTCTGCTCGGCATCGACGTTCTGCAGGATGGAAATCCGTGTCGCCGAACCGCCGGCGAGCAGCTTGTCGAATGTCTTGTTCTCGGCGGTCGGAAGCGTCAGCAGCGCGACGCCCTCGACATAGTAGGGCCGGGAAAAATTGATCAACTGCGAGCGTTGGGCGGTCATGGTCATGAACTGGATGGTGATGTCGACCTTGTTGGTGGTGACATTCGGAATCCGCTGCGCCGGGTCCTGCATGACGAACTCGACCTTGGTCGGGTCGTCAAAAAGCCCCTTGGCGAGAATGTGCCCCATGGTGATGTCCATGCCGACGAGTTCGCCGGCATCGTTCTCAAAATGCCAGGGTGCGTTGGTGCTACCGGTGCCGACGATCACCTTGCCGCGATCGAGAACGGTGCGCAGGAGGCTGTCGGGTGCTGCCTGGGCAGCCGCTTTCTTGACATCGACCGCGGTTGCCGCGCTCATCACGCCGGCCGTTGCCAGCCCGGCCATTCCCAGTTTCAGAAAATCACGTCTCTTGGATGTGTCGTTCACTGCGACCTCCTTTTCGTGTGTATTCCCCTTTTTCAGACACATGCGTCTGTTGATTTCGCGATTTGTCTCTTACAAAAGACACATGTATCCTATACAAGACAGATATTAACACGAGGAATCGACAATGCAAGATGGCAATGGCTTGGCAGCCGTTTCGGATATCGGTCAGGACGAAGACAGGGATGCCGCCCAGCCCTATCCGGGCGATGTGGCGGTTTCAGGCTCCCGCGAGAAGGGCCTCACCCGGGTGCTGCAGATTCTGCAGTTCCTGCACACGACCCAGCGCGCCATCGGTATCGGCGACCTCGCCAAGGGCGTGAACGCGCCGCGCTCGACGACCTATACGCTGGTGCGCTCGCTGGTCGATGCCGGCCTGCTGGAATTGGCCGGCGACGGTAATCGCGTCTATTTCGGCAAGAAGCTTTATCTCTACGGAATGGATTATGTGAGGGGCAACGACCTGCTCAGGCGAGGGCGCCAGGAGGTCGACAATCTGTCGCGCGAGACCGGCGAGACCTCTGAACTGTGCATGCTGCAAAGCGGCCGTTACACGATCGTCCATTCAAGCCCGGGCACCAGGCCGTTCCGCATCAGCTCGGCGACAGGCCTGCAGATACCGCTGCCCTGGACCGCTTCGGGGCGGCTGCTGCTGGCAGGTTTTGAGCGAGCCGTGATCGAAGGCATGGTGTCCGAAGACGACCTCGTGCTGCCGGATGGCCGCAAGCTGAAGCTGGACGATTTTATCGCCGATATCGCCGTCGCCGAGACCACAGGCTATTGCGTCACGTCAGGCCTCGTTGACGCCTACACCAAATGCCTGGCCGCGCCTGTGCTTTCGGTGTCCGGCAAGGTCGAGGCGACGATGTGCCTGGTGGTTCCGATCGATACCTCAAAGGAGAAGACCGGCGAGCTCATCACCCTGTTGCGTGAACGCGCAAGGAAGCTTTCGATCGCCGGATAGCCCCCTTGTTCGGGCGCAGCCGGCAAGCGCCGTTCAGGCAATGATGTCTGGGATGATCTTGTCTTCCAGCGCCATCAGCCGGTCCTTCAGGAACAGCTTCTTCTTCTTCATGCGCTGGATCTGAAGGGGATCACAGCCCATGGCGATCATCGCATTGATGGCCGCATCGAAATCGGCGTGTTCTTGCTTCAGCCGAGAATATTCGAGGCGGACATCAGCCTGTTCCTGGTCGGACATTATCTACCGTCTGCACGTCTGCGGCGCCCAAAATGGGCCTGATTGGGCGGGACCGGCATCATTTTGCTAGCCGGCGCGCAGCCCATATCACATTTCACATTGTCGTGGAATGCTACCACGCAGCATTCGACATCAATGCCGGATGGTGGCAGACTGTCACCGTGCCGTCACAGAAGCGAGCCTGCGGTGGACGCCTTGGCGGCTGCAATCGAGGAAAACCATGAAAGGGAGAACCAATCATGTCTCTTGCTTCCCATCTTGATGAGTTGCAGCGGAAACACGGCGACATCGAACGCGAAATCGATGATGCAATGAACCATCCATCGGTCGACGACCTCGAAATCGTGAATCTCAAGCGGCGCAAGCTGGCACTCAAGGACGAGATTGAAAAACTGAAAGCGACGAAACCGACGACACATTGACGCTCCACAGCTGAGATAGCCGCTTCACGCGGTGAATTGTCTTGCCGGCGGCAGGTGCTGTCGCCGGAAGCGGTTGTGTTTGGCAGCAAATTTCCAAAATCGATGCTTCTGGCTGCGCCCCGCAATGCGGTTCCTGCCATGATTGCGTGAGCGATTTGATCGCCCAGTGGCGACCTGTCGCCATTGACAAGCCATCTTTGCTCCTCCACCTCATGCCCGGACCTCGGCGCGATGCGCGGACAACTGTTGGAGCGTCTTTGGCGTCGACGTGGACGCACGTCGCTCCAGAGATAAAAGGCGGCCGGCCATGACCGGATATTTCTCTTCTCCCTTCCCGCGCCGGACATCGGTCGGCGTCGATGTCGGCGGTGTGATCGTCGGCGGCGGTGCACCGGTCGTCGTGCAGTCGATGACCAACACCGACACCGCCGATATCGACCAGACGGTCGCGCAAGTTGCGGCGCTGCATCGCGCCGGCTCCGAGATCGTGCGCATCACCGTCGATCGTGACGAGAGCGCGGCCGCCGTGCCGGCCATTCGCGATCGCTTGCAGCGGCTCGGCATCAACGTGCCGCTGGTCGGCGATTTTCACTATATCGGCCACAAGCTCCTGGCCGACCATCCGGCCTGCGCAGAAGCGCTGGCCAAATATCGCATCAATCCGGGCAATGTCGGCTTCAAGGACAAGAAGGACCGGCAGTTCGCGGCGATTGTCGAGATGGCGATCAAACACGACAAGCCGGTGCGCATCGGCGTCAATTGGGGCTCGCTCGACCAGGAGTTGCTGACCCGGCTGATGGACGACAACCAGGCTAAGGGTTTTCCGCTGACCGCGCAGGAAGTCACGCGCGAAGCGATCGTGCAGTCGGCGATCCTGTCGGCGGAGATGGCCGAAGAGATCGGCCTCGGCCGCGAAAAAATCATCCTGTCGGCCAAGGTCAGTGGCGTGCAGGATTTGATCGCCGTCTACACCGAGCTCGCCACCCGCTCCAACCACGCGCTGCATCTTGGCCTGACCGAGGCCGGCATGGGCTCGAAAGGCATCGTCGCCTCGTCGGCCGCCATGGGCATCCTTTTGCAGCAAGGTATTGGCGATACCATCCGTATCTCGCTGACGCCGGAGCCGAATGGCGACCGCACGCGCGAGGTGCAGGTGTCGCAGGAGCTTTTGCAGACCATGGGTTTCAGGCAGTTCGTGCCGATCGTTGCCGCCTGTCCCGGCTGCGGCCGCACGACCTCGACCGTGTTCCAGGAACTGGCGCAGAACATCCAGGCCGATTTGCGCAAGAACATGCCTGCGTGGCGCGAAAAATACCCAGGCGTCGAAAACCTCAAGGTCGCGGTGATGGGCTGCATCGTCAACGGCCCCGGCGAATCCAAGCACGCCGATATCGGCATTTCGCTGCCCGGCACCGGCGAGACGCCGACGGCGCCGGTATTCGTCGACGGCAAGAAGGCAGCGACGCTGCGCGGCCCGTCGATCGCCGCCGACTTCGAGAAGATGGTTGCCGATTACATCGAGCAGCGGTTTGGACAGCACGGCAAGGCCGCAGCGGAATGAGCCCATGCCGAAAATTCACTCCGGCGGCCACCTGAAGGCGTCTTCTGCGCTTCCGGTGCTCACGGACCGAATGTCCGCTCCGCGCGTCGCGAGGGCGACCCCGAAGCCACCATCATCTGGCTCACCGGAGCGATTTTCAACACGGGCTCAGCGTTTGGCGCACGTCCTCGCGCTTATTGTTTCCTTGGTTTCTATCTGGCTTCTGGGGAGCAACGGGGCTCAGGCCGATCCACCGCAATCCGCCGCCAAAAGATTGATCGGCCGGGTCTGCGACCTGATCGAGACCCAGGCCGACCAGAACGGCCTGCCAAGGGACTTCTTCGCCCGGCTGATCTGGAAGGAGAGCCGCTTCGATCCGAACGCGGTCAGCCCAGTTGGCGCCGAGGGCATTGCCCAGTTCATGCCGGGCACCGCCAAGATGCGTGGCCTCGCCAATTCCTTCGACATTGCTCAGGCGATCCCGGCTTCGGCGAAATACCTCGCTGAAATGAAAACCGGTTTCGGCAATCTCGGCCTGGCGGCTGCCGCCTACAATGCCGGTGAGAGCCGGGTGTCGCGCTGGCTTGATACCGGCGGCTTTCTGCCGATGGAGACCGAGAGCTATGTCTTCGACATTATGGGCGAGCCGGCCGACAAGTTCACCGACACCGCTTATGCCGGCACCATCCAGCCGCTCGACAAGAAAGCCCCCTTCGCCGTCGCCTGCCGCAAGCTGCCGGTGATCATGTCCTCGACCGTGGCGATGGCGTCGATCAACATCAAGCCGTGGGGCGTCCAGGTCGCCGGCAATTTCCGCCGCGGGGCGGCGATCAATCAATGGATCAGGGTCAGGAGCCGGTTTCCGGCTCTGCTTGGCGGCCATGATCCTGTCGTCAGCCGGGTGCGCACGCCGATCGGCCGGCGCGGCATCTATGCGGTTCGCATCGGCGTCGACGATCGCGCCGCCGCCAACGTCATCTGCCAGAAACTGCAGAGCATCGGCGGTGCGTGTATTGTTGTGCGCAATCGGTAGAGCTTCCGAAGGCGCGTTGCAGATGACCGCTAAAATTATCCTCCGGCGTCGGCAGTGCCGGCAAAGATTCCAGCTATAGGTTGCCATGACCGACCGCCTCTACAGCGACCCCGACCTCGTCCAGTTCTACGACATCGAAAACGAGCGCGGCGTTGATTTCGACTATTGCGTCCGCTTCGCCCAAGGTGCTCGCTCGGTTCTCGATCTCGGCTGCGGCACCGGGCAACTGGCCGCGGCACTTGCCGATGGGCGCAGCGTCACCGGCGTCGATCCCGCCTCGGCAATGCTCGATATTGCGCGCCGCAGAGCGGGTGGCGACAGCGTCGACTGGGTCGAGGCCGATGCGCGAAATGTACGGCTCGGACGGCGCTTCGACCTGGTGCTTTTGACCGGGCATGCGTTCCAGGTGTTTCTCACGATGGGAGATCGCGAGGCGGTGATTGGCACCATCGCGGCGCATCTTGTTCCCGGCGGCCGCTTCATCTTCGACACGCGCAATCCCGCGGTCGAGGAATGGCTGGAATGGACGCCAGAACGATCGCACCGGATGCTGGATCATGTCGGACTGGGCACGATCAAGGCATGGAACGATGTCCGGCGCGATGCCACCACCGGCGTCGTCACCTATTCGACCCAATATGACATTTTGGGCCGCAAAGAGATTCTGAGCGCCGAATCGAGAATCGCGTTCCCGGCAAAGGAAGAACTTGCCGGTTTGATCGATGAGGCGGGCCTGACCGTCGAGAAATGGCTCGGCAGCTGGCTTGGCGAGCCCTATGGTCCGACATCGCCGGAGATCATCCCGATCGGCCGGCTGCGCTGACGGGCTATGCCGTCTTCGCCACCACCGTCTCGCTGAGCCAGGTGCCGATCTTGCTGCCGAGGCGATCGGGCGAAACCGGCTTGGGCAGATAATCGTCCATGCCGGCTTCGATGCATTTGTCGCGATCGCCCTTCAGCGCGTGCGCGGTGACGCCGATGATCGGTGTGTGGCTGCCAGTCGTGGCCTCGATCGCCCTGATGGCGCGGGTCGCCTCGTAGCCGTTCATCTCCGGCATGGAGACGTCCATCAGCACCAGCTTGGGGCGAAGCGCTCGATACATCTCGACCGCCGTGCGGCCGTTGCCGGCGATGCGGTA
This sequence comes from Mesorhizobium sp. P2_H9, assembly GCF_056403215.1. NCBI lineage: Bacteria > Pseudomonadati > Pseudomonadota > Alphaproteobacteria > Hyphomicrobiales > Phyllobacteriaceae > Mesorhizobium > Mesorhizobium sp. P2_H9. The sequence goes on from NZ_JBFUFX010000010.1 coordinate 58,661, forward strand.
GCTCAGGCCGAGACCGTTGAGGATCTGGCCGAAGACCAGCTGGTTCACGTCATTGTCCTCGGCAATGAGGATATCGATGGGTCCGTTCGGCGTGGCGGTCGATTCCGGTGCGACCGATGCCGGCATTGCCGGCCCGCGGATGACGGTAAAGGCAGGCGGCGCTACCTGGGGGATGACCGGTTCGCGAACGAACTGTGCCTTGCCGACCTGGGCGCGGGCCCTCTGGATGACCGATATGACGGTGCCGAGCAGGATGGCCGAGCGGGCCGGCTTGGTCAGATGCGCGGCGATGCCGAAATCGATGACCATCCTGCCGAAATCGATCTGGTCGACCGAGGTTAGCAGCACGACCGGAATGGCGGACAGGCGGCTGTCCGAGGCAATGGCTCTGGCGACATCGGCGCCGTTCATGCCGGGCATCTGGTAGTCGAGGATGATGCAGTCGACCGCGGCGCCCAACTGGTTGGCGCGATCGAGGAAGGCCAAGCCGACGGCGCCGCTTTCGGCGGCCGCGCAGTCGAAGCTCCAGCTTCGCAGCTGCTCGAGCAGGATCTCGCGGTTGACCGGATTGTCGTCGATGACCAGCACGCGGGCGCCGGTGACGTCGACCGGCACGATCTCGTCGCGTGCATCCTGTTGATGCGAGGGCACCGGCACGGCGAACCAGAAGACAGAGCCACGGCCGATCTCGCTTTCGACGCCGATCTTGCCGCCCATCAGATCGACGAGGCGGGCGGCGATGGCGAGGCCGAGGCCAGTGCCTTCATGGCGGCGCGTCGACGAGCCGTCGACCTGAGCGAATTTTTCGAACACGTTCTGCAGCTTCTCGGCCGGAATGCCGATGCCGGTGTCTTCGACGCGCACTTTGAGCTGGACCAGGCCGGCGACGATTTCGCCGCCGACATCGATCAGCACATGGCCCTTTTCGGTGAACTTCACCGCATTGCCGAGCAGATTGGTGACGATCTGCCGGAACCGTCCGGCGTCGCCGACGACAAAGGCCGGCAGGCGCGGGTCGACACGCACGATCAGCTCGAGGTTCTTCTCGGCTACGCGCGCCGACACCAGGGTGGCGACATCCTCGACCGCTTCAGCAAGGCGGAAAGGGGCCGGGTCGAGCGTCAGCTGGCCGGCGTTGATCTTCGAGAAATCGAGGATGTCGTTGATGATGGTGAGCAGCGCATTGCCGGATTTGACGATGACATCGGTGAAGGTCTTCTGGCGCGGGGTCAGTTCGGTCTTGGCGAGCAGCTCGGCCATGCCCAGCACGCCGTTCATCGGCGTGCGGATCTCATGGCTCATATTGGCCAGAAATTCCGATTTGGCGCGATCGGCGGCCTCGGCCTTGAACAGGGATTCGGCGGATTCGGCGAAGGCGCGGCGGATCGCCTTTTCCATCGGCCGGAAAATCCACAGGGCAGAGACGGCAAGCACGGCGAACAAAAGCCCGCTCGCCCACAACAGCAACCGGTCGCCGGAGGCATCAGCCAGATGGCGCTCGTCGTCCATGGCGGTGCGAACGCGGACCAGCATCGGCTGGGCAAACAGATCGTTCTGGTTGCGGATCTCGCGATAGCTCCATTCATCGGCCTTCTGCGCCACCGACATCAGGTTGAAGTTGCGCACCATGTCGCGTGTCGACCAGAACAGATCGCCGTTGACGGAGGCGGATTCGAGTTCGTTGACGGTTTTGCTGGAGAGGCGCGGCTTGATCGCGGCAATCTGGGCGGTCAGCGTTTCGATCTCGCCGGTCAGGCGTTCGGAATGGCCGCGCGCCGATGCGGCGAGACCATCGCGCGTTTCCGCCCGCCAGGCGGTGCCGGTCGTCTCGGCGAAGCTGGTGGCGTTGCGCAGATCGCGGGTGAAGATGACGAGGTTGCTGCTCAGCGCATCGATGTCGTGACGGAAGGAGTTTACGCGGTTGAGCGCAAACATCACGGCAGCGGAAGCCAGCGCAAAGATCAGCAATCCCGAGAGATAGCGGATGCGGATCGAGCGAATGAAGAAAGAATATTCCGGCATGCGCAACCCCAACACATACGCATCATTTTAATCGCCGGGATTACGCTTCATTTACATTAAAATTTCGTTCGTGCGGGGCGGGGCAAATCAGTAACTGACCGCCCTAGGATGCCTTCCCATCCTCAGGCGGCCGGATCAGCCTGCGCGCGGCATCTGCTCCTGCCGCGAGGATGCGATCCGACAATTCGGTCCCTGCCGCCGCGCGGGCCAGCTGAAGCGCGCCGATGAGGGTCGCAAAGACACCCAGCGCCACGCCTTCCGGGTCCTTGCCCTGCGGCAGCGCGGCAGACACCTGCCGCACCTGGGTCAGGAAGCGCTCGGTATAGACCTCGCGCGTTTCAGGCGGCTGGCGCGCAATCTCCGGCAGCAGCGCGGCGGACGCGCAGCCCTTGTCCGGGTTGTCCCGGTGCTCGGCCGACAGATACGCCTGAATGGTCATTTCCGGACCGCCCGAAGCCAACAACTCCTGAATTTGCTGCGACTGGGCATCCAGGGCCGCTGCCACGCTTTCGCGGATGAGCTCCGCCTTTGATTGGAAGTGCGGGTAGAAGGCTCCGTTCGTCAGCCCGGCGTCGCCCATGATGGTTGCCAGTCCAGACGCGGCGATGCCGTCACTCCTAAAACGCTGGGCGGCGACCTCCACAATCCGATCGCGGGATGCGTCCTTCCGGCCCTTTTCGTAGCGCATGGCGGCGTTTCCTTTCTGCTATTGCATTATGCACGTAATGTGATATTATGATCGTAATTCAACCAATGGCAAAAAGCTAGCCCTCATGCATCTGGAGTATCAAATGAGTGTCCTTTCAGGAAGAACCGCGATCGTTACCGGAGCCTCTTCGGGCATCGGCCGCGCCACAGCCGAAGCCCTGGCGCGGGCAGGACATACCGTCTTCGGGACAAGCCGTAGGGCGATAAGCAACGGCCCGGCGCAGGTGTCCATGCTGACATGCGACGTGACCGATGGCGACTCCGTCAGCGCCCTCGTTGCAACCGTGCTGGCGCAGACCGGGCGGATCGACCTTTTGGTCAACAATGCCGGTGTCGGCATGCTTGGCGGTGCCGAGGAATCCTCGGTCGCACAGGTGCAGTCCCTGTTCGACGTCAATCTGTTCGGCGTCATGCGCATGATCAACGCTGTGTTGCCGTCGATGCGGCGGCGCGGCCAAGGGCGGATCATCAACATCGGCTCGATTCTGGGATTGGTACCCGCGCCATACTCAGCGCATTACTCGGCGGTCAAGCACGCGCTCGAGGGCTATTCGGAATCGCTCGACCATGAGGTGCGCGCCTTCAATATTCGCGTCTCGATCATCGAGCCGGCATACGTGCGTACCGTCTTCGACCAGAACGGCATTGAGCCGGATTCGGTGTTGAAAGAATACGATCAGGCCCGAGCCGGGGTCGAAGCGCTACTTCGCGATGTCATGCCCAAAGCCGATCGGCCGGAAGTGGTGGCGGATGTGGTCGTCAAGGCGGCGACCGATGCCCGTCCGCGGCGACGCTATACCGCGGGCAAGGCTGCGCGCCAAGTCAGCATGCTGCGCCGCTTCGCCCCCGCGGAGATGTTCGACAAGACCTTGCGCAAGCAGTTCCGCCTGCCGGTCTGAACCACAGCGAGGAGTTCACGCAGATGAGACTGGCAACGACACAATTGGTCAGGCGCCACAGCACGGAGGTGTCAAACATGGCACATATAGTCAATCAGTCGTCCCATTCACGGCTATCGTTCCAGGATGCGCCAACGCGCACCGTCGATGTCGGCGGCACGGCATTCGTTTACCGGGAACTCGGGCCCAGGACCGGCGTGCCGGTCATCCTCCTCAACCATCTGGGCGCTCAGCTGGACAATTTTGATCCACGCATCGTCGATGGTCTCGCCGCGACCCGGCGGGTGATTGCCTTCGACAACAGAGGCATCGGTGCTTCGGCTGGCAAAACGCCGTCAACCATCTCCGGGATGGCGCGCGATGCCGTCGCCTTCATCCGGGCGTTGGGGTTCGAAGAAGTCGACCTCTTCGGCTTTTCACTTGGCGGCTTCGTGGCGCAGGAGATTGTGCTGACCGAGCCCGGGCTTGTGCGCAAACTCATCCTCACCGGCACCGGGCCGGCCGGCGGTCAAGGCATCGACAAGGTGACGCCGCTGACGATCGTGGACATGATCAAGGGGGCGCTGACTTTTCGGGATGCGAAATACTATCTCTTCTTCACAAGGACGGCGAATGGCCGTCGTGCCGCGAACGCCTTTCTGGAGCGGCTGAAAGAGCGCAAGAGCAACCGTGACAAGGCGATTTCGCTGAGCGCGTTCGGCGCGCAACTGAAAGCGATCAAGGCCTATGGGCTGCAAACGCCGCAAGATTTGAGCACCATCCGCATTCCTACTTTTGTTGCGAATGGCGATCACGACAGGATGGTGCCGAGCAGCAATACCCACGATCTCGCCCGGCGTATCCCTGGAGCACAACTGATCATCTACCCGGATGCCGGGCATGGCGGGATTTTCCAGAATTACGCCGATTTCGTCCCGAAGGCCCTGTCCTTCCTCGAGGGCTGAGACCTTCCCCCTGGGCGGCTCTGCCGCCAAAGACGCCGGTTTGTTTCATCCTGGAACACCGATAGACATTTTCAGAAAGTTACTGCCATGAAGGCATTCGTTGTCGACAAATACAACAAGAAGGGCGTTCTGCGGCTGGCCGAGATGCCGGAGCCGGAGCTCGGGAACAAGGATGTCCTGGTCGAGGTCCATGCCGCAGGCGTGAACCTTCTGGACTCCAAGCTCAAGACCGGCGAGTTCAAGCTAATCCTGCCCTATCGCCGGCCCTTCATCCTGGGCCACGACGTGGCTGGGACGGTCGTCAGGGTGGGCTCAAAGGTCCGCAAATTCAAACCCGGCGACGATGTCTATGCGCGGCCGCGCGACGGCCGGATCGGGACATTTGCTGAGTTCATCGCAATCGATGAGGCCGACGTGGCCCTGAAGCCCAAAAACCTCAGCATGGAAGAAGCGGCTTCCATTCCCCTTGTCGGCCTGACTGCATGGCAGGTGCTGATCGAGAGGGCAGGCTTGAAGAAGGGCCAAAAGGTCTTCATCCAGGCTGGCTCCGGCGGCTTCGGGACATTCGCCATCCAGCTGGCAAAGCATCTCGGCGCGAAGGTTGCGACGACCGCAAGCGCGGCGAGCACCGATCTGGTCAAGGGACTCGGCGCCGATGTCGTCGTCGACTACAGGAAAGACGACTTCGAGAAGATCCTGTCCGGCTACGACGTCGTGGTGAACAGCCAGGACGCCAGGACGCTTGAGAAATCCCTGACTGTGCTCAAACCGGGCGGCAAGCTGATCTCCATTTCCGGTCCGCCGGATCCCGAATTTGCCAGGAAGCAGGGGCTGAACGTGGTGCTGAGGCTGGTGCTGCGCCTGCTGAGCCGCGGTATCCGGGCCAAAGCCAGGCGCCGGGGCGTCGGGTATTCGTTCCTGTTCATGTGGGCGCAAGGTGACCAACTGGGCAACATCACGTCCCTCATCGAATCCGGAGCGATCCGCCCGGTTGTCGACAGGGTCTTTCCCTTTGAAGCGACCAACGAGGCTCTGGCCTACGTCGAGACAGGACGCGCCAAGGGCAAGGTCGTCATCAAGGTCAAATAGCGCACGCCTTCCCTTTCCGCTGGCAGCACGTCACGAAGCCGACGCGGCGACCTTGGGGCGTCCGAACTCGACGTCCCAGCTGCGCTCCTGGGGTGCAGCTTCGCCGCTGAGCCCGAGTTTGGGGAACAGCAGTTCGGCGACGTTGAACGCCTCTTCCAGGTGCGGGTAGGCGGACGCGATGATCGTTTCGATGCCGATCTCCTGATACTCGCGAATGCGCGCGGCAACATTGTCGGGGTTGCCGACCAGCGCGGTTCCGGCGCCGCCGCGCACCAGCCCAGGTCCCGCCCACAGGTTCGGGCCGACAACCAATTTGTCGCGCCGGCCCTGGTGCAGCGCCGACATGCGCTTCTGCCCAACGGATTCAGAGATGTGGACAAACCCCTTCTGCGCTTCGGCGATCAGGTCGTCGGTGACGTGGCTGATCAGCCGGTCAGCGGCGGCCCAGGCCTCGTCCTCCGTTTCGCGTACGATCAGATGAATGCGAAGGCCGAAGCGGATCGTGCGGCCTTGCGCTGCCGCTGCCTGTCTGACGCGGTCGATCTTTTCGGCAAGTTGGTCCACCGGTTCGCCCCAGCTCAGATAGGCGTCCACATGCTTGGCGGCGATCGCAATGCCGGCGTCGGAAGAGCCGCCGAACCAAAGTGGCGGGTGGGGTTTCTGGACCGGCGGGAAGGAGATGTCGGTGCCGTGCGCGGACAGGTACTTGCCCTCGAAATCGGCCGGCTCACCCGAAAGGATCCGCCGCCATATGGTCAGGAACTCGTCAGTCTGCGCGTAGCGCTCGTCATGGCTGAGCTTGTTGCCGTCGCCTGCGAGGTCGGCAGGATCGGCACCGGTGACGACGTTGAGCAGGACGCGGCCGCCGGAGATGCGGTCCAGTGTGGCCGCATGACGCGCAAACAGCGCCGGTGTTCCGCTGCCCGGCCGAAGTGCGACGAGGAACTTCAGCCGCTCGGTCAGCGGGATCAACCCGGCCGCCACGATCCAGGCGTCCTCGCAGCTCGTTCCGGTGGGCAAGAGCACGCCTTTGAAGCCAAGTCGGTCGGCCGCCTGGGCGATCTCCTTGAGATATCCGAAGCTTGCCGGGCGGTGCCGCTGGTCAGTGCCGAGATACGGCCCGTCGCCATGAGTCGGCAGGTACCAGTAGAGGTCGAGTGGCTTGCTGGACATAGGATTGTTCTTTCAGCGATGAGGGGCGGCAAGCGTCAGAGCTTGCCCTTCCAGGGGATGAGGCGATGCTCCAGCCAGCGCATGCCGCTGGTGAAGGCGAAGGCCAGCACAGCGATGACGATGAGGCCGACGAAGACGACGTCGGTGGCGAGGAAATTGGCGGCCGACATGATCATGTAGCCAAGGCCTGACTGGGCTGCGATCAGCTCGGCGGCGACCAGCGTCGACAAGCCGGCGCCGATGGCAATCTTCAGGCCGGTCAGGATTTCCGGCAATGCCGACGGCAGGATGATGCTGGTGAACAGTTGCAGGCGGCTGGCGCCAAGCGAAAGTGCTGCGTTGATCCGTTCAGCGGGCACGGACCGGACACCGGCCTGTGCGGCAAAGCAGATCGGGGCGAAGGTCGACAGCGACAGCAGCACGATCTTGGAGGTCTCGCCGATGCCCAGCCAGATGATCAGCAGCGGCAGGTAGGCCAGCGGCGGCAAGCCCCAGTAGAGGTCGATCGGAACGCTGAAGATGCCCTTGACCCAGCGGTTGAGCCCCATCAGCAGGCCGAGCGGAATGCCCAGGAAAATGCCGACGCCGAGCGCCGCGGCGATGCGGCCAAGGCTGGCCAGCGTGTGCTCGAGGAGCGTCCCGTTGGCATAACCGTCGACCCAGACAGCGCTGAACTGGGTCAGCACCTCGGCCGGTGACGGCAGGAACAGCGGCGACGCCCATTCGAAATGTGCGGCGAGGAACCACAAGGCAATCAGCGACGCCAGCGTGACCAGGCTGATGCCGAGCGTGCTTGTCGATGCGGACCGGCGCGGCTGAGCGGACAGTCTGCGCCGGGTCGTTGAAGGCCGAAATGAAGTCGGGGAGCTGGCGGCAAGCGTCATTGCAAGTTTCCTGTTCGGGGCAAGGTTCCTGTACGGGCGGCTTCCGGCTGGTGGATGAGCGAGCGGATTTCCTGCCGCAGTTCGATGAAACGAGGGTGGGACTGGATCGGCCCGATGTCGCCACTCTCGGCGAACTCGCGAACGAAGTTGGCGTCGAACCGGGCAACGATGCGACCGGGCCTCGGCGACATCACGACGATGGTGGTGCCGAGCGTCAGGGCTTCCTCGATGGAATGGGTGATGAACAGGATCTGCTTGCCGGTCTTGGCCCAGACCGAGGCCAGAAGCTGCTGCATCGTCTCGCGCGTCAGGCTGTCGAGGGCGCCGAACGGCTCGTCCATCAGCAGGATCTTCGGATCGGTGGCCAGCGCTCGAGCGATGCCGACGCGCTGGCGCATGCCGCCGGACAGTTCATAGGGCGGCTTTTCGGCGAAATCGGCGAGCCCGACCAGTTCCAGCAGACGCCTTGACCGCTCATGGCGCTCGCTGCGCCGCACGCCCCGGTATTTCAGGCCGAGAGCGACATTGTCCAGCACATTGGCCCAGGGCAGCAAGGTGTCCTTCTGGAAGACGACGCCACGATCGCCGCCGGGCGCGACGATCTGTTTTCCGTCCAGCGTGATCGTGCCTTCGGTGAGCGGCAGGAAGCCGGCGATCGCGTTGAGCAATGTCGACTTGCCGCACCCGGAAGCTCCAACCGCGACAACGATGGAATCAGGAGCGATGTCGAGCGAGACGTGATCAAGCGCGTGCACGTACTGACCGTCCGAGGCGGGGAAGGTGACGCTGGTATCGCGGATTCGAAGCATGGTAGCCTCCAAGCAGTCTGGCTGGCGGGAATTCCGCCAGCCAGAACCTGAATGTTGTCAGGGGATTTCTAGTTCGAAGCCTTGGCAGCGTCGGCATATTCCGGGTCGGCGGCTGCGGCGTAGCTGTCCTTGATGGCGGTGATCTTCTTCTGGTCCTTCAGGAAGCCTGCGGTGTCCTTGAGGATTTTCGCAACGGCGCCCTTCTCACCACCGCCCAGCCATTTGTCGGACACCTGCTCGTCGAGCGGCGGAACCACCGTCGTCTTCAACTGCTCCGAATTTTCGGCCGCCGTGCCGCCCTGCAGGCCGGCGATCAGCTTGGCGTTCTCGGACTCCGGTCCCCACGCGGCCGGGTTGCTCAGATAGGCCGTGTTGTAGCCGTCGATCAGCCGGACATACTGCCCGAGGAAGTCAGGATTGGCCTTGGCGAAATCGCCGGTCACCACCAGTGCGCCGAAGGTCGGCGCGCCACGATCGGCGACCTGGCCGGCGGTGAGCAGGACCTTGCCATCCTTCTTGAGTTCGGAGAGTGCCGGATCCCAGACGAAGGCCCCATCGATGTCGCCGCGCTTCCAGGCGGCGACGATTTCGGGCTGCGGAATGGCGATGACCTGGGTTTCCTTCTCCGAAATGCCTTCCTGCTTGAGGACGGCGAGAAGCTGGTAGTGGTCGGTCGATACCGGTGCTGCGGCAAGCTTCTTGCCGCGCAGGTCGGCCGGCGACTTGATATCGGGCCGCACCACGAGGGCTTCGCCGTCACGGGAGACCGAGGAGATGTAGAACGCCTTCACGTCGAGGCCTCTGCTGACGGCAGCGGCGAACGGGCTCGATCCGACGTCGCCGATCTGGACGTCGCCGGATGCTATTGCCGCGAAAATGTCGGCGCCGGAATTGAAGCGGCGGAATTCGATATCCCAGCCGGTCTTCTTGGCAAGATCGCCATTGGCGATGCCGAGATTGTAGGGGTTGGCGCCGGTCTGATAGGCGATGACGACTTTCTTATCGGCGGCAAGGGCTGCGGCGGAAGTGGCCGCCAAAGTAAGCCCGACAAGGGCAGCGGAAATCAGGTTTCTCATGGCATTTAATCCTTTTGAACTGAGGGCAAATCCCTCGATTGCCCGCTCGGGCCAAGAGCGTCGGATTAAAGTCCACTTAACTTATAGACTTAGATAGAAATGGAATTCTGAAAATCAGCTCGCGCTTAAAAAAGAATTCGGATTGGACGGCAGGCTGCCACTCCAGGATTGTTGCCCACGCAAAATGCTTGCGGGTCTTATGTCTGGAAAAAGCGCCCGCAAAGGGCAATCATAGACGGCTTCGACGGACGGTTCCCGACGTCCATCTCCCTTTGTCGCTTTGGTCGCGCACTGGCGCTCCGGCCATCGCTTCTCACGGAGTGAGAGGATTTCCTTGCAGGAGGTGTAGCGAAGAGGCCGAAGCACTTTGCAACGGCAAGGACGGAAGGTTGGAGAATATATGATCCCAATGAAGTTGAGCCACTTTCGTAAGCCTATCCGGCACGGAATCCTTCAATCGGTCTTCGAACCCAGGAAAAGCCTCGACCTGCAGATAAACATCGTTCTCCGCGAGCAGCCGCCGCATTCCAGCAAGTACCCGCGCCTCACTTCCTTCCACGTCGATTTTGACGAACAGGATCGCGTCTTTGACATCCAACAGTTCGTCAAGGGCGACTGCCTGGACGAGCTCGGAGTCTTCGCTGGATTCCTGTATCAGAGCGGAGCCGCGATTGCCGTCTGCAATCGACGTGCTGCGCTGCAATCTCGCAGTGCCCGGTGAGTCCAGAACGGCCGCCTTGATACGCTTGATGTCGTAGCTGGCTCCGTTGAGAAACATCTGCGCTTCCAACTGCGCGAAGTTGTTTGCGTCCGGCTCGAAGCAAAGTATCTCGTCAAACACTCCCAGGCGCCACATCTTGAGGCTGTACAGGCCCCAATATGCGCCGACATCGATAAACAGTTTGCGTCGCGGGTTGTCTTTGAGGGCTCGTGCCGCGTCGATCATCAGGCCGATTTGTGTGGACTCCCAAGCCCCATGGTCCAACATCTCCCTGTCGACCAGCGAGGAAGGGTCGAGCAGCAGCCGAAGATCGCCCCGTTGCACAACGGAGGCCCCGTCGCGCCGATATTGTTCGGACACGATCCCTCCAAGACGTCGCGCCTCTTGCTCCGCAGCGCGAAGGTCGCGACGAAGTCGTCTCACATGAGGGATGCGTTCGAGTGCCCATTTTGCAAAGGCGGGGGTCCTCATCGTCGGTTGCCAATTTCCATTCGGAAAGCTTACAGGCGACGCAGATTGCGTGGCAAATGATATCCGCCAGCGCTGCAATCAGGCCCCACCGGTGGCGCAACGCAGACAATTCTAAAACCGGTCTTCCGACGATCTAACCGGGGCTCTGTCTCAGTTGTTGCGGGCCGCCACGAATTTTGCCGCAGCTTTGAGCAGAACCGCCTGTTCGCCATAGGGTTCGAGCAGCGCATGGGCCTGGTCGACGAGGCCGTGGAGCTGCTGACGCGCCCATTTGGCGCCATGCAACGCGACCAGCGTTGCCTTGCCGGCGGCGGCATCCTTGCCGGTGGCCTTGCCCATCTGGCTGATGTCAGCCGTCAGGTCGAGCAGGTCGTCGGCAAGCTGAAAGGCAAGGCCGATCGCCGAGCCGAATTCGGCCAGCCGGTCGCGGTCTTCGCGTGGCGCGCCGGCGATGATGGCGCCCGCCTCGCAGGCAAAACGGATCAGCGCGCCGGTCTTCATGGCCTGCAGCCGGATGATGCCGGCCTCGTCGGGCCTGATACGCTCGGCTTCGAGGTCGAGCATCTGGCCGCCGACCATGCTGCCGGCGCCGGCGGCACGCGCCAGCGCCAGCACCAGCGCTGCCCGGCGCTCCGCCGGCAGTGCCGTCGCCTCGTCGGCAAGGATGTCGAAGGCAAGCGTCAGCAAGGCGTCGCCGGCAAGGATGGCGGTGGCCTCGTCGAAAGCCTTGTGCACGGTCGGCTGGCCGCGGCGCAGATCGTCATCGTCCATGGACGGCAGATCGTCATGGATCAGCGAGTAGCAATGCACGCATTCGAGTGCTGCCGCCACGCGAAGTGCCGCCTCGCCATCGGCGGCAAACAAGGCGGCACTTTCCATGACCAGGAAGGGGCGCAGGCGCTTACCGCCGTTCAGCACACCGTGGCGCATCGCCGCCATCAGGCGTTCCGGGCGAGCGATCTCGCCGGAAAGCGTGCGTGCGTCGAGAAGCCGCCGCAGCAGCGCCTCCAGCGCGCCTGCGCGCGCGCCAAGCAGCGTTTCGAAGGCGATTTGGTCGTCTTTCGTCATAGCCGGGAGCGGTAGCCGACACTCAGACGTTGCGCAAGAAGCCAAGCGCCATTATGCCGGAGCAGGGGTGTAGCACGGGTTGAGCGGCTTGGCGGAACCGATCGTCGATCAAGAAATCGAAGGGCTGGACATGGCGGCGAGACCGAAAGGCGGCAACCGCATCGGTCTCAAACGCTGGGTCCGGCGCGGCATTGTCGTGGCTGCTGTGCTGGCGCTGATCCCGACGGTGCTGACCTTCCTCTACATGCCGTCCTTCGTGCATCCGGTGTCGACATTGATGCTGAAGGATCTGGCGACGTTTTCCGGCTACGACCGACGCTGGGTTTCGATCGACGATGTGGCGCCAGTGCTGGCCAATTCGGTGATCATGTCGGAGGACGGGCAGTTCTGTTTCCATCGCGGCGTTGATTTTGGCGAGTTGCGCGGCGTCGTCGACGACGCGCTGGCCGGCGAGATGACGCGCGGCGCGTCGACCATCACTATGCAGACGGTGAAGAACCTCTATCTGTGGTCGCGGCCGCTTGGCTCTGTGCGCAAGGTGGTCGAACTGCCGCTGGCGGTCTATTTCGATGCGGTGCTGTCGAAACGGCGGATCATGGAAATCTATCTCAACATCGCCGAATGGGGACCGGGCATCTATGGCATCGAGGCCGCCGCCCAGCATCATTTCGGTGTCTCGGCAAAACAGCTGACACGGCGCCAGGCGGCACTGCTGGCCGTCAGTCTGCCCAACCCGATCACCCGCAACCCGGCCAAGCCTGGACCAGGGCTGAGACGGCTGGCGGCGCTGATCGAGCGGCGCGCCGGAAGGTCCGGCGCCTATGTCGGCTGTCTTCACTAGTCTGCCGGCTTCAAAAAAATTCGGCGCAGTGCTGGCCAAAACCACATCAGGCGTGTATAGGCACCCGACTTCTTCAGATTTCGGCCCTGACACGGCCCTTTCACGAGGGCGGGCGGGGCTTTTTGACCATGTAGTGGAGCATATCCATGGCCGTTCCGAAACGCAAAACCTCTCCGTCCAAGCGCGGCATGCGCCGCTCGGCCGACGCCCTCAAGGCCCCGACCTATGTCGAGGACAAGAATTCCGGCGAAATGCGCCGTCCCCACCATATCGACCTGAAGACCGGCATGTATCGCGGTCGCCAGGTGTTGACGCCCAAGGAAAGCTGAGACCAGCTTTCTCGAAGGTTTGAGTTCTAAAGGACCGGCCAGTGGCCGGTCTTTTTGCGTTTAAAGCGCTGATCGCTGAGCTGAATGGGGCGTGAGCGTGCGGCCAGCTCTACGGATGTAGGCCGGGCTCAGCTGACACCGTTGTTTCGCGCGGTTTCTTTCCGTGTTTGCGGTTGCCGACGAAAATTCTTGACGGCGGGCGCCGGGCGCATACTACAGAAGGCAGTCCAACCCGGAGCCGCCTGATGTTCGGTGCCATTCCGCTGCTGATCGTGCCTTTCGTGCTCTACAATCTCGGGCTTCTGGGAATATTCGGCAGCGGCGACGATCCGTGGGCGAGCGAAATCTTCTCGTTCAAGATGATGTCGGGCGGTGTGTTCTCGATGACGCTCGGCGACCTGATGGTGCTGATCGGGCTGGTCTTCCTGTTCCTCGAAATGGTGAAGTCGGTGCGCACCACAAACGCCTCGATCATGGACCATCTTTTGTCGACGCTGGTCTTCGTCGCCTTCCTGGTCGAGTTCCTGCTGGTGAAGGGCGCGGCGCACTCCGTCTTCTTCACGCTGATGCTCATCGCGCTGTTCGATGTGCTTGCCGGCTTCTCCGTCTCGATGCGGTCAGCCAGCAGGGATATCAATCTCAATTAGGCTGCATTGATATTCAGGTGATGCCGGCCTGCGAAGGGCGGCTTCCTGCGCTTCCGGTACTCACGTACCCAAATGTACGCTCCGTTCCGGTTCTCGGAATCCACCCTTCTCGACTCGGCCTGACCTGAATCTCAACGCACCCTCGCCCCCAATGCTGAAGCCTCAGCCGGGATCTGCGGTGAAACCGGCGGCCTCGATGCCGGCGATGGCGGCGGCCTCGTCATTGTCCGAGGTGTCGCCGGAAATGCCGACAGCGCCGATGACGGTACCCGCCTTGTCGCGGATCAGCACACCGCCGACGACCGGCAGCACGCGTCCGCCCGACACGTCGGAGATGCCCGCGACCAGATGCGGGCGTTCCTTGGCGAAAGCCTCGACGCGGCGCGAGCCCATGCCGATGGCGAGCGCGCCATAGGCTTTGCCGGCCGACATTTGCGGGCGCAGGAACGAGGCGCCGTCCTGGCGCTGGAAGGCAACCAGATGGGCGCCGGCGTCGAGCACCGAGACGCCCAACGGCTTGAACTTCAATTCTGCACCCTTGGCAAAGGCGGCATCGATGATTTGCTTGGCTTTGTCGAGCGTCAGGGCGGTCATGGCAGTCTCCTGTTGGAACACGTGATTCATTGACCGGGAGCGGGAGGAATGAAATCCCGGTTACGGTTGAAATTGCTTCGCGTGAAGAGGCGTAGTGGAAGGCGTCTGGATCACGCCCTTGGCAGGCACCGTCCTGATATGGCGTCGCCGCCCTGTCGCTTCCAGAACTGCTGCAGGAGACCGGGGTTTTCTAGGCGGTTTTTTTCTTGGCGCGCGCCGGCTTCTTGACCGGGGCCGCAGGCGCATTGGCGAGGTCTTCGGCTTCCTTGGCGAGACGGAGCGCCCTGAGCTTATTGGTCTTGGCCTGGCGGGCATCGCTCTCGGCGACATATTCCGCCATCGCCTTCTGGCGGACCGTAGCTGCTTCTTCCTGCTTCTTGAAACGCGAATCGGCCCGCGCGCGGGCAGTGTCCTTAGAGTTCTCAACCAAGTGCGTTTTCCAATCCCGTAAATTATGATTTTCAGGCACTTGATAGCAGAGCCGGCCTGCAAATAGCAAAATAAGTTGGTCAGGAGCCCGGGTGGCGCCCGGCCGCCTGTGCCTTGCGGGCGACCACGGCCTCGTATGCAGCCTGCAAGGTGGCGCGGACGGTAGGGCTGGCCGACGCCTTGGCAGGTGTCCCCAGATGGTCGTGGCGCAACTCATCCATAAACCGCTCCCAGAGTGGCGGACCGCCTTGTTCCAGAAGCTCGGCGCGGATCGAAAGCTCCTCGCTCACCGGCAGCCAGACACGACCCCAGGCGCCGAGATGCGCCAGGATCGGCACCAGCGTTATCGCCATTTCAGTCAGGCTGTAGATTGCCTTCTGCTTGTGGCTGGGATCGTCGGCCTTGGTCAGCATGCCCAATTCCATCAGCCGCTTCAGCCGGTCGGCGAGGATGTTGGAGGCGATGCCTTCCATCGAGCCGTTGAGCAGTTCGCGAAAATGGCGTTTCCCGCCGAAAATCATGTCGCGAAGGATGATCAGACTCCAGCGGTCGCCAAACACCTCCAGCGACAGATTGATCGGGCATCCGGACCGGTGATCGAGGCTCATGCGACTCTCCAGAAAAAACCGGTTGCATTATCGTATCAGTTTCATTATCGTGCAACCGATTGCAAAATGCAATCAGTTTAAATGATGGAGAGGAGATTCCCATGGCCAAGGCTCAAGCACCCGAAATCAAGTCGCAGACGTTTGGCGATCCCAAGGATCCGGCGCTGCTGCTGATCATGGGCGCCATGGCTTCGATGCTGTGGTGGCCGGAGGCGCTTTGCCGGAAGCTCGCCGGCGAAGGTCGTTTCGTGATCCGCTATGACAACCGCGACACCGGCCTGTCGACCAAATATGCGCCGGGCGCCTACACATTCGACGACATGGCCGACGATGCTATTCGTGTTCTCGACACCCATGGGATCCGTAGGGCGCATGTGGTCGGCATGTCGATGGGCGGCAGGATCGCGCAGATTGTGGCGTTGAAACACCCGTCGCGTGTCCTCTCGCTGACGGTGATCAGCAGTTCGCCGGTAGGGATCGACACGTCGCATCTGCCCGGGACGACCGAGGCCTATATGAAGCACTCGGCCGCAGGCGCAGAAGTCGACTGGTCGAACCGCGACCAGGTGGTCGGCTTCGTCGTCAAGGACGCGCAGGCGATCGCCAGCACCGTGCATCCCTTCGACGAGGCGGAGACGCGGGTGTTCGTCGAGCAGGATTACGACCGGTCCGGCGGCTTTTTGAGCGCGACCAATCATTTCATGCTGAATGGCGGCGAGGACTGGAAAGGGCGCCTGCACGAGATCAAGGCCCCGCTCCTCGTCCTCCACGGGACGTCAGATCCGATCTTTCCGGTCGAGCACGGCGCAGCCCTTGCTGAAGCCGTGCCCGGCGGACGGCTTGTCCGCATCAAGGGTGGTGGCCACGAGCTGCACCCCCAGGACTGGGCGACATTCGTCGCCGCCATCGTCGCCCACACTCAACCCAAATAAGTGCCCGAGCCGGACCTTGACACCAAACGGTCCCGGCAATAGTTAAGTAAATGCTTCAGTGTTATTCCGCCAGATCTGCAACCACGAAAAGACGAGCAAGACCATGTCCCTGACGATGCATCTCCATCCGCTGGCGTCCTTCTGCTGGAAGCCGCTGATCGCGCTTTACGAGAACGGCACGCCGTTTGCCGCCGTGATCGTCGATCTCGGCGATGAGCAATCACGCGCGGCCTTCCTGAGGATATCGCCGACCGGCAAGATGCCGGCACTGCGCGACGATGCGCGCGACCGCACGATGCTGGAATCGACCATCGTCATCGAATATCTGGCCGCGCACTATCCCGGTCCTGTCGACCTCGTTCCCGCCGACATCGACCTGGCGCTGGCGGTCCGCCAGGCCGATCGCTTTTACGATTTCTACGTGCAGGCGCCGATGCAGAAGATCGTCGCCGACAGGCTGCGGCCGCAGGACAAGACCGACCCGTTCGGGGTCGAGGAGGCGCGCGCGCAATTGCGCAAGGCCTACGCCATCATCGAGCAGGAGATGCAATCAAGGACCTGGGCGACCGGCGAGAGCTTCACCATGGCCGATTGCGCCGCGGCACCGGCATTGTTCTACGCCAACAAGGTCGAGCCGCTGGGTGACAAATACCCGGCTGTGAAGCGCTATCACGACCGGTTGCTGCAGCGCCCATCGGTCGCCCGCGTCATCGAGGAAGCGCAGCCCTACTTCAAATTATTTCCCTACAACAACGGTTGAGGCGAACGCCGATGCTGCACGATCCCGCCCAGCTCGACCTGATGTTCCAAGCGCTTGCCGACCCGGCGCGGCGCAGCATGGTCGAGCGGCTGTCGCGTGGCCCGGCCTCGGTCAGCCAGCTGGCAGAGCCATTGGCAATGTCGCTGTCGGCGGTCGTCCAGCACCTTAATGTGCTCGAGGCCAGCGGCCTCGTGCGCACGGAAAAACTCGGCCGGGTGCGCACCTGCCAGATCGAGCCGAAGGCGCTGCGGAGTGCCGAGCACTGGATCAACGAACGGCGCCTGACCTGGGAGCGCCGACTCGACCGGCTGGGCGAGTTCCTGGCGCAGGCCAAAGACGAAAGCTGAAGGAGACCATGATGACCGTCGTCCATTCCACCATTGTGCTCGAACGCGTCTACGATGCCCCACCAGCCCGCGTGTTCGCCGCTTGGTCCGACCCGGCCGCCTTGCTGCGCTGGGGCTCGCCCGGTGAGGGTTGGACAAGCAGCTTCGACCGTTTCGAATTCGAGGTGGGTGGCACGCAGATCTGCCGTTTCGGTCCAAGGGGTCGCGACAGCTACGTCAATGAAACGCGCTATCTCGATATCGTGCATGGCCAACGGATCGTCTCAGCGGGCGACATGACCCTTGGCGACAAGCGCCTGTTCGTCGGCCTGCTCACGGTCGAGGTCGCAACGGAAGGAAAGGCTTGCCGGTTGGTCATGACCGAGCAAGGCGCCTTTCTCGATGGCCATGATCTGCCTGAAAACCATCAGGCGGGATGGCAACAGATGCTCGACAATCTGGGCGCGGAGCTGTTGCGCGTGACCGCCCTGGGCTGAACCGGAAATCTCCTCAAATTGGAAAAAAGATGAAGCTCTATTGTGGCATTGGCCCGAATTCGTATCGCGTTCGCATTTTCATGGCCGAGAAGGGCATCGGCATCGAGCGTGTCGATGTCGATCTGACAAAGGGCGAGCATAAAGCCCCCTCCTTCCTTGAGCTCAATTCGCTCGGCCAGATTCCTGTTCTTGGGCTCGACGACGGCACGGTGATCACCGAAAGCGTTGCGATCTGCCGGTATCTTGAGGCACTTCATCCGACGCCTGCGCTGTTTGGTCCGGATGCCGTCAGCCAAGGCCGCATCGAGATGTGGAACCGGCGCGCCGAGATCGAACTCTTCGGAACCATAGGCAACATAGCGCTGCACTCAGATCCGATGTTCGCCGATCGTGTGGTTCAGTTTCCGGCCTTTGCCGACGCGCAGCGTGGTTCCGTCCTGGCCAAATGGGCATGGCTAGACCGTGAGATCGCGGACGGCCGCTTGTTTCTCGCTGGAGAACAATTCTCCGTTGCCGACATCACGGCTGCGGTGGCGGCATGGCTTGGAGATTTCTTCGAAGCCCCGATCCCAGAGTTGCTCGGCAATGTGCATCGCTGGCGCGAGCGCGTGCGCAGGCGCCCGAGTTGGAATGCTTAGCGTCAAATCCCGTCACAGGGAACTATCGAGGAGTCCAGCATGACCGAACGATCCGTCGTCCATTCCACCTTCGTCATCGAACGCTTCTATCCGGCAGCGCCATCGAAGGTCTATTTCGCGCTCAGCAATCCGACCGCCAAGCGGGCATGGTTCGCCGATCCTGACAGTCCGAACCCCAGCAGGCACGAGATGGACTTCCGCGTCGGCGGCAAGGAAATCAATGCCGGCGGGCCAAAGGACGGGCCGATCTATGTCTACAACGCCGTCTACCAGGACATCGTGCCGAATGAGCGCATCGTCTACAGCTACGATATGCTGTTCGGCGAGGTTCGGATCTCGGTGTCGCTGGCAACGATCGAACTTCGCCCGGAAGGCAAGGGCACGCGGCTGGTCTTGACCGAGCAAGGCGTCTTTCTCGACGGTCATGACAAGTCGGCCACCCGCGAACATGGCACAGGCGTGCTGCTCGATATGCTGGGCGCAGCGCTGGCCGCCGAGGGCTGAGAGGCGAGCGCCTTAGCTACCCGGCGTTCCGAGCTGCTCGGCTTCCCAGAACTGGTCGAGCCAGATGTTGAGTTTGAGGAAGCCGGCATTGCTGACCGTATAGACGCGGCGTGTGCCTTCGGCCTTGGCGTTGACCAGCCCGGCCTCGAGCAGCACCTTCAGATGTTGCGAAACGGCCGGGCGAGATACGGGCAGCCCGGCGGCCAGCTCATTGACGGTCTTCGGCCCGCGCCGGAGCTCTTCGAGAAGATGGCGCCGATTGGGATCGGCAATCGCCAGGAAGGCGTCGGAAAAGATCATGCCTCATTTGTGAGGCAAAGTTTTCCGAATCTCAACCATTGGTTTCATCTTTTCTGCGCGGGTCGAGCCGCAATGCCTCCGGCGTGACCGAGCGATCGGCCGGTTGCGTCTTGAACGCATCGCGGTTTTCGATCGGCACCGGAGCGCGGCGGCTGATGCGCAGCAGCGTGTAGCCGGCCAGGCTGAGATGGGCGAGCGCGGTCGCCAGGAACAGGCCTTCGGGACGCATACAGCCCATCAGGGCAGCGGCCAGCAGCGGACCGATCATGGTGCCGAAGCCATAGAGCAGCAGCAGGCCGCCCGACACCTTGACGAAATCCTCGGCGCGGGCGTGGTCGTTGGCATGCGCCACGGCAATCGAATAGAGCGTGTAGGCGAAGGCGCCATAGCAGCCAGTGAAGACCAGGACGAAGACCGCCGAGCGCGGTTCGAACAGGAAGATGGCCAGCGCAAACAGCGCCGAACCGAAGGCTGCTCCCGCCAGCACGAAGCGGCGATCGGTCTTGTCGGAAAGACGTCCGGCCGGAAGCTGCATGGCCGCACCCGCGACGACCACCAGGCTCATCATCAGCGCAATCTCGGGGGTGGAAATGCCGATGCGGGCGCCATAGACGGCGCCCAGCGTGCCCCAGGCACCATTGGCAATACCGATCAACAGGCAGGCGATCGCCGATACCGGCGAATTCTTATAAAGGCCTTTGACGTCGAGTGAGACGTCCTGCAGCGGCTTGGGGTGCGAAGCCGTCGAAACGGCGGTCGGGATCAACGACAGGCAAAACAGGATGCCGGTGATCATGAACAGCGAGGCGGACTTCACGTCGCCGCCGGCGACGATCATCTGGCCGCCCATGATCGAGGCGTAGGTGACCATCATGTAAAGGCCGAAGACGGTGCCGCGGTTCTCGTTGGTGGCCTTCTCGTTCAGCCAGCTTTCGATGACCATGAAGGCGCCGGCCATGGTGAAACCGGTGAAGGCGCGCAGCAGGATCCAGAAATATTCGTCGATGATCAGGCCGGTGAGCAGCGCGACAATGGCACCCGACGCGGCAAAGGCGCCAAAAGCCCTGACATGGCCGGCGCGGCGCACGATGCGCGGCGCAAAGAAGCAGCCGGTGACGAAGCCGCCGGCCCAGGCCGTGCCCATCAGGCCGAGCGATGCCGTCGAGAAGCCTTCGAGCTGGCCGCGCAACGGCAACAACAGGCCGTGCAGCCCCGATGCCGCCAGCAGGAAAGCGGTGCCGCGCAGCAGCGAAAGGATCGGTCGGTAGGTTGCAAACATTTTTGGATCCGGCTGGGGTTACGGGGCAGGTCTGAAGACAGTCGTATTCGGGCTTTTCGGCGGCGCTTGCGCCAGCTCTCGGGAATTATCCGCGGCGAAACAGTGCTTCAGCGGCCGACTTGGTGGTGTCCTTGCTCTTGAGTTCAGCTTCCAGCCGGGCAATCTCGTCACGCAGGATGCCGATCCGCTCGGACAGTTCGCTAAGCGAAAGCAACGACAGATCCTGCCCGATCTCGTGCGGTCGTGCCTTCTTTTTGGGTTCGTCGTCGAAGATCGCCATCGTCGCTCCTCCCTGATTTGGCCATTTGCCTGATTTGGCAATGAGCATACATAGGGCAAGGGCGTGGATGCAAACAGCCGGCCACAAGCAGGCGAAGCAAGACGGGAAATTTCATGGCGAGCGGACAGAGAATTCCGGCCAGGATGACGGCCATCGCGATCACGGAGCCCGGCGGGCCACGTGTGCTGAAGCCGGAGACGCGCGACGTGCCGATGCCGGGTCCGGGCGAAATCCTGATTCGGGTGCGTGCGGCCGGCGTCAATCGGCCGGATGTGCAGCAACGCAAGGGCGCCTATCCGCCACCGCCCGGCGCATCGGATCTGCCGGGCCTTGAGGCATCGGGCGAGGTGGCTGCGCTTGGCGACGAGATATCGCGCTGGCGTGTCGGCGACCGGGTCTGCGCGCTGACGCCCGGCGGTGGCTACGCCGAGTATGTCAAGGTTCCCGCCGGCAGCGTGCTGCCGCTGCCCGCCGGTTTCACCCACACCGAAGCGGCGGCGGTGCCGGAAAACTACTTCACCGTCTGGCACAATGTGTTCGAGCGCGGCGGCCTGAAAAAGGGCGAGACATTGCTCGTCCATGGCGGCTCATCCGGCATTGGCACCACGGCGATCCAGCTTGCCTCGGCATTTGGCGCCTATGTCATCACCACCGCCGGCAACGAGGACAAATGCGATGCCTGCCTGAAGATCGGCGCCGACCGGGCGATCAATTACCGCGAGGAGGATTTCGTCGCCGCGGTCAAGGAGGCCACCGGCGGCAAGGGCGCCAATGTCATCCTGGACATGGTCGGCGGCGACTATGTGGCGCGCAATTACGAGGCCGCCGCGATCGAAGGCCGCATCGTCCAGATCGCCGTGCAAGGCGGGGCGGTGGCGAGCGCCGATTTCTCGAAGATCATGGTCAAGCGGCTGACCCATACCGGCTCGACGCTGCGGCCGCGCACCGTCGAGTTCAAGGCGGCACTGGCCGCCGCGCTGGAAGCCCAGGTGTGGCCATTGCTCGGCACGCGCAGGATAGCGCCAGTCATGGACATGATCTTTCCGCTCAGCGAAGCCTGGCGGGCGCATGAGCGGATGGAGGACGGCGATCATATCGGCAAGATCGTGCTCGACGTCGGCTAGGCCGTATCGGTATTGAGGTGAGGCAGGCCTGCAAATGGCGGCTTCCTGCGCTTCCGGCCTTCGCCGGCCGAAGCACCAATGATTGGTCGTGGCAGTTAAGGCTACGGCCGGCGTAGGCCGGTGCTCACGTACCAAAAGTACGCTCCGCTCCGGTTCTCGGCAGCCACCCAGTTTGGTCGCTTCGCGCCCGTCTTCGACTCCGACTCGGCCTGACCTGAATCTCGACGCGCCCTGGCGTGCGGTCGCCCAGACAAGCTGAAGAAAGGCTTAATGCTGCAATGCACAATTGCATTGCGGCCATGCAAAAGCGTCTGTTCAATTCGTGGGCAGCGATGCCTATCTAAGCGTCATCGAAACGAATTGATCCAACAAATGGAGGACTACCATGAACCCGATCCGCGCTTACCGTAACTGGCGTATGTACAATGAAACCGTGCGCGAGCTGAACAAGCTCAACGCCCGTCAGCTCAACGATCTCGGCATCAACCGCGCCGACATCGAGGCAATCGCCCGCAAGGCGATCTGATTTCGAGCCTGGTCCGGTTCGAAAACCGGACCATGCTTTAGAAGCCAGAGCCGCAGCAGACGCTTTGCCGTCGCCGGTTCCGAACCCGCTGGACCCTGTCCGGCGGGTTTTGTCTTTTCAGCTGTTGGGTTCATGGCTTTGGCCGGTCCCGGATTGTGCTGACGCCGCCTTTGCCGCGCGCCCTCCCAAAACCGTTGCGATTTGACCTGAGAGCGGTTATACAGACCGCGAATTTCCCATTTTGGTGGCTCTAAACCACCGCCCGCGCGGGAACGCGGGCGAACGAGAAGGATTTTTGCAATGGCCAATACGCTGCTGATGCCCAAGGCGACCGCCGTCTGGCTGGTCGACAACACCGCGCTGTCCTTCGAGCAGATCGCGCAGTTCTGCGGGCTGCATCCGCTCGAGGTCAAGGCAATCGCCGACGGCGAATCGGCGCAAGGCATCAAGGGCATGGATCCGATCATGACCGGCCAGCTGAGCCGCGATGAGATCGCGCGCGCCGAGAAGGACCCGAATCAGCGCCTGAAGCTGTCGGATCCCAAGGTGCGAGTGCCGGAATCCAAGCGCAAGGGTCCGCGCTACACGCCGCTGTCGAAGCGCCAGGACCGGCCCAACGCCATCCTCTGGCTGGTGCGCAACCACCCCGAACTGAAAGACGCGCAGATCTCGCGCCTGGTCGGCACCACCAAATCGACGATCGATCAGATCCGCGACCGGAAGCACTGGAATTCGGCCAATCTGCAGCCGATGGACCCGGTGACGCTGGGTCTCGCCTCGCAGATCGACCTCGACATGGAAGTCAACCGCGCCTCGCGTGGCCGCGAGCAGCCGCAGCCGGTTGGCGACACGCTGCTGCCGGCGGCCTTGACCGAACGGCTGGTGCCGGCGCCCGAGAAGCCGAAGGACGAGGACGCCGAACTCGACGCCAATGCCGTCTTCGCCAAGCTTTCGGCGCTGAAGTCGAAGAACCCGGATCCGGACGAGGAAGAGTAGGAAGCGGTCGACCGCAGGCCGATCCAGCATAGCAAAAAGCCCGCTTCGAGCGGGCTTTTTTATTGCCAGGATTCTTACGGTTTCAGGTTCGCGCCGCGCGGTCCGGCGCCATGCCGTAGTCTTCTGAGCGCTCCACCGCCCGATAGAAATCGGTCAGCTGCTTGCCGCGTTCCGGCTTGAAGTTGCGGCCGGCGATGACCACCGAGGCGAGGCGATCGATGCGGAAGGCGCGGAAATCGTCGCGCATCTCGCACCAGGCGACCAATGTCCACACCTTGCCCCAGAACCACAGGCCAAGCGGCCGGATATCGCGCGCGGTGCCGCGGCCGGCCTCGTCGGAATAGTCGATGGTCAGCACCTGACGCTTTTCGACGGCGCGCTCGATCAGGTCGATTGCTTCCCGTGCGGCATCACTCACCACCCACATCGGCGTGTGGATCTCGGTGCGGGCGATGCGATCCTTCTCGGCGTCGGGCAGCACGGCGCCGATCTTGACCAGCGCCTCCTCGGCGGCCCGCGCCATGGCGGCGCCCCCAAAGGCGCGCACCATGCGGGCGCCGGCGACCAGCGCGACGATCTCGTCACGCGTAAACATCAGCGGCGGAAGGTCGAAACCCTCCCTCATCATGTAGCCGACGCCGGCCTCGCCGTCGATCGGCACCCCGGTCGACTGCAGGTCGGCGATGTCGCGATAGATGGTACGCTCGGAAACCTCGAGCCACGTGCCCAGTTTCTGGGCGGTGACCAGACGGCCACCGCGCAGATGCTGCACGATCTGGAAGAGCCTGTCGGCGCGGCGCATCGTATGGTCCCTTGTTTCTATGCACGTCGTGACCCCAAAACCGGTTCCCGTTTTTGGGCGGCACGCATTATGGTTCCAGCCCTTCGCTCTTGCGCTGCGCGGCAACGAATGCCGTGCCGAAGGACAATTTCTTGGTTGTCGGCGTGTTCGCGTCGAGCACTCGCCAGAATGGCGCAATGTCATTCAACGTCATGCCGCGCTCGAGATCCTCGTTGGCAGCTTCGGCGACAGTGCGCAGATGATAGCCGATGGTGACCGGACATGTCACTTCGGCACCGTGCTCGATGGCGAGCGCGGTGCGCAGGGCACGGACATCCATGTCCACGCCTTTGGGAATTGTACGGATGAACTCATCAACCTGCCTTGCCGTCGGCACCAGCATCGGTTGACCTTCGACGACGTCCGCCATCGTGCGCGGCGTCGGCCTGACGACGTGAGTGCCGGGTGCGTTCAACTTGTCGTTCCAGCCTTTCACCATTCCGGTTGCCCCCCTCTAGACGAACAGCCCAAAGCTGTTGCCGTCCGGGTCGAGGCAATAGGCGAATGTGCCGGCCGGGATTGAGATCGCCGGCGAGACGACCTGGCCGCCATTCTCGGTCACCCGTGCCATCGCGTCTTCAATCGGTGCTGCGACCGACAGATGGATGGTCGGCCCGGTTCCGGGGACAGCCGGTTTTCCGGGATAGACGTGCCCGGACGCCAATCGTTCTTGTGCACTGAACATGGCTATCGGATTGGGACCGCTCTCTTCGAGGGTCAGATCGTTCTGCAGCACCGAGGCGTAGAAGGTGCGCGCCCGATCCATGTCAGTGACCGGTATTTCGAACCATGCCGATGCTTTTGCGGGAATGAAGGCCATATCTCTCTCCTGACATCGCTGCACTATGGCACGCGGCTCCTGACACCATACTGTCAGGAGCCTTCAGCATGCTCTTTGGCCAGCCGGCCAAACATTTCGATGAAAAGGACATTGCTGTTCGGGCACCGCTTGCTCCATCCCATGCGCGCCGAGCCTGTCATGTGGGCGTTGTGACGCCCACATCCAACAGTCGTGGCGAAAAAACTCAATTGCCGCGGATGTGGCGGCCTTCAAACATATCCGGCCAACCAATGTCCTTGCGGACGTCCGGCGGCAGCGAATTCATGAAGCGCTGGGTGCGGATCTCGTTGCGCATCGTCCGGATCTTGCCGACATAGTGCTGGACGCTGCGAAGAATTGTTGAACCGTTCATGGCGACTCTCCTCTGTTTTGATGAGAGCATCATCGCACACCCCTCCTGACAGCAGTCTGTCAGGAGCTTTCAGGGCCTTTGACGATCCTTGCTGCTTGTGCTGGCCTTGCGTTTGAGGCGTACCGATTGTTCGCTATCAGTGTCGACCAAGGTGGAGGTCGTTCAGTCTCCAGCGACGGACTGTCGGCGTTTGCGGCCTTCAGCAATAGGGCTGGCGTTCTGATATGGGAGGAGAACAATTTTCCATAAGAACAGGTCCACGACCTGGGGAGACGACCATGAGCCTGCAACTGACAGGAATTCACCATCTGACCGCAATCACCGCCAATGCGCCCAGGAACCTTCATTTCTACACAAAGGTCTTGGGTTTGCGGCTGGTCAAGAAGACGGTGAACCAGGACGACACGTCGGCCTATCATCTTTTCTATGCCGATGGAGAGGCGACGCCGGGCAGCGACCTTACCTTCTTCGACTGGCCGGTCGGGCGCGAACGCCGAGGCACCCACAGCATCATCCGCACAGGCCTGCGGGTGGGCAGCGCCGAAAGCCTTGCCTGGTGGAAAGAACGCCTGGCCGGCGAAAACATCGCGACTGGAGAGATCGGCGATATTGGCGGCACCCTGTCGCTGGATTTCGAGGACCCCGAGGGCCAGCGCCTGCGTCTTGTCAGCGATGGCGGCGCGGGTGACAGCCACCCTTGGTCGCAAAGCCCGGTGCCGGCCGCGCACCAGATACGCGGGCTCGGGCCGATCGTGATCAGCGTTCCCGATATCACCAACACCGAGGCGGTGCTGACCAGGGTGATGAACATGCGCAAAGGGCGCGACTATGCCTCGCCGGACGGCCAGGGGCAGGTCCACGTCTTCGAAATGGGCCAGGGTGGGCCGGCGGCGGAGCTTCATGTCGCGGTGCAGCCGGGTCTTTCGCCGGCCGGCCAAGGTGCGGGTGCCGTCCATCACGTCGCCTTCCGGGCGCCGGACCAGGCAACGTTGCATCAATGGACGGCGCGGCTGGCGGAGTTCCGCCTGCCGTCAAGCGGCGAGGTCGAGCGTTACTACTTCCGCTCGCTCTACTTCCGCGAACCGAACGGCATCCTGTTCGAGATCGCCACCGACGGACCGGGCTTCACCGCCGACGAGCCGCTGGAGACGCTGGGCGAGAAGCTGGCCTTGCCGCCGTTCCTCGAGCCGAAGCGCGCCGCGATCGAGGCCGGCCTCAAGCCGCTGGCCTAGCGTCTGCCAGGCCAGGCGAAGGAGCGCTTTGACAGCCGGCCCTGATGCTGGTCAAAGGCGGCATGTCGAAACTCCTCGCCCTCGTCATCATCGCCATGATGGCCATCCAACTGATCAAGCCGCTCGGTTGGCCGGGGCTGAAGCGGCGCAGCGATTTCTGGAAGCTGGCCCTGCTGGCGATGGCGGCGATCTCGATCACGGCTGTGCTGGGGCATTGGACCTGAGAGTGGCCGGCCGGCCGTTCATTCGGCGATCACCAGCCCAACGAGATGTTCCGCCCAGGCGCGGTAACCGGCCTCCGATGCGTGAAATCCATCCGACGCGAAGCCGGCCTCGGGGTCGGGGATCGGTAGGCGTGGCGCCGGCACCGCGCCGCGCTCGAAGCAAAGGCGCTCGCCCATGCGGTTCATCTCACTGGCGCGGATCTCGAGGATCTTGCCGAGCAGCGACGGCATTGCCGGCGCACGGGTGAACTCCAGCACCGGCGACCAGACCACGCGCGCCTCCGGCCATTTGGCGCGTAGCGCATAGAGCAGACCGCCAAACTCCTTCTTGAAGCGCGGCACCGAATGAAAATTCTTGGTGTCGTTGGTGCCGATGGCCAGCACGATATGCGTCCACGGATCGGCCGACAGGTTGGGCAGCACGTGGTCGCGGATCTGGCCCGAAGTTGCCGAATTGAAGCCCGCCGCCCGCCAGCGCACGGCGCGGCCGGTGCGTTGCGAGATCAGCGCTGCCAGCTGCGCGGCAAGTCCATTCTCCGAATTGCCGATGCCGACCGAGGCTGCCGAGGAATCGCCCAGCACCAGAAGCGAGATCGTTGGCGCCTTGCCCTTGATATCGTGCATGACCGGGCCTTGCGCCGGCAGCATGCGCGTGGTGCGGCGGCGCACGCCAAGCCCTTGCCAGATGTAGACCGGGAAGGCGAGCCAGGTGAGGAGGGCGAGAAGGCGCACAGCGAAGACCTTGGGACAATCAAAGATGTGCACTTAGCGCATCCGACCTCGCGGGTGAACGACCTTGTTCCGGCCGGTGTCAGCCTTTGCTGTCGTGGCAGCAGCCGTCGCCTTGTGTTCCTGACCTGTCGCCATACTCATCGTGCAACCGCACCCAGTCCATCAGGCTGTGATAGGGACCGGTCTCGTTGCGGCCTTTCGGTGTCATGTCGAGATAGTGATAGGCGCCGATGAGCGGATCGCCGCCCCTGGAGCGCAACATGAAGGTCAGGAAGATGTCGCCTTTCTCGTCCCTGTAGAACACGCTGCAGCCGGCAAGATCCTTCGATGTCCGGGGGCGTGTCTCGAAATTGTAAGTGGTGTCGCCGGCTGCGATCTGCTTGTCGGTGAAGGAAACCTGCATGTCGAAGTTGAAGTCCGAGGCGTAGGCCGACAGCCAGTCGAACTTCCAGCCCATGCGCTGCTTGTAGGGAAGCAGCTCGGCCAGCGGCGCACGCGACACCACGACCAGGGACACATCGTGGTTCCGCAGATGGTGGTTGGCGCCGTCGATGTGGTCGGCAAGGAAGGAACAGCGCTCGCAGCGGTAGTCGGCGCCCGGTCCGAACATGAAGTGGTAGACGATCAGCTGGCTTTTGCCGGCGAACAGGTCGGCCAGCCGCTTCGGTCCCTGTTCGGCCTCGAAGACATAGTCCTTGCGGATTTTCAGCCACGGCAATTCGCGGCGCTCGGCGGCGATGCGATCGCGAAACCGCGTCAATTCCTTCTCGCGCGCCAGATGCGCCTTGTGGGCCTCGAACCAGTCTTCCCGCGAAACGACCTTGTTGCGATGCATGAACTTCTCCCTGTCATTCACCCCAAGGACGTTCGAGATCGGCGCAAACCGACATTGCCGCCAGCTTTCCCAGACAGGAGATAGGCATGCCGCCGCAGTGCCCCAAGCCGGGCGGCGGCAAAACAAAACCCGGGCGCATCGGCCCGGGTTCGGATCAAGATAAATGCGGTGGGATCAGGCAGCCTTTTCCAGGGCCGCCTGCCATTTTCCGAGCGCCGCCAGATGGTTCATGCGGGCGCGGTGGGCGAAGGCGGCCTGGCCGGCAGCGATGTTCGACGCCTTGCCGCTCCAGGCCTTTTGCGGCGCCGCCTGCAGCGCGCGGCCATAGGAGAAGGTCAGCTTCCACGGATGCGGGCCGATGGCATTGATGGCGTTGAGGTTGGCGGTCGCTTCCTCGTCCTCCTGGCCGCCGGAGAGGAAAGCAATGCCCGGCACCGCGGAAGGCACCGTCTGGCGGAACAGCTTTATGGTCTTTTCCGCGACTTCCTCGGGACTGCTCACCTTGCCCGATTTCTTGCCCGCGAGCACCATGTTCGGCTTCAGGATGGTGCCTTCCAGCGCGACGCCGGCCGCATGGAGCTCGTCATAGAGCTTGATCAGCGTCGCCTTGGATATCGCATAGCAAGTGTCGATGTCGTGGGCGCCGTCCATCAACACTTCGGGCTCGACGATCGGCACGATGCCGGCCTCCTGGCAAAGTGCTGCGTAGCGGGCGAGCGCGTGGGCATTGGAGGCGATCGAATTTGTGGAGGGCACGCCCTTGCCGGTGTCGATATCGATCACCGCGCGCCATTTGGCGAAGCGGGCGCCGAGCTTGTAATAGTCGGCGAGGCGCTCGCGCAGGCCGTCGAGACCCTCGGTGACGGTGTCGCCGGGAAAGCCGGCCAGCGGCTTGGCGCCGGCATCGACCTTGATGCCGGGGATCGCGCCGGCAGCCTTGATGATGTCGACCAGCGGCGTGCCGTCGGCGGCCTTCTGGCGGATGGTTTCGTCATAGAGGATGACGCCGGAGATGTATTTGGTCATCGCATCCTTGGCGCGGAACATCATCTCGCGGTAGTCGCGGCGGCTATCGGCGGTGGATTCGACGCCGATGACGTCAAAGCGCTTCTTGATGGTGCCGGAGCTTTCGTCGGCGGCCAGCAGGCCCTTGCCATCGGCCACGATCGCGGCGGCAATGTCTTCGAGACGTTCGCTCATGCTGCTTCTCCTGAAACGGTTTTCCGCGCCAACGGAACTCTACCGCCAAAGGAATGGCGCCGGAAAGCGTGAATCGCTTGAAAGCCGCCGGCCCCCTGTTCGCTCGCGGAGTGTTGACCGGCTCAGCGCTTCAAGACGTCGACGCCGGGCAGCGGCTTGCCTTCCATCCATTCCAGGAATGCGCCGCCGGCGGTCGAGACATAGGTGAAGTCGTCGGCGACGCCGGCATGGTTGAGCGCCGCCACCGTATCGCCACCGCCGGCGACCGAGACCAGCTTTCCGGCCTTGGTGCGCGCCGCCGCATGCTTGGCCGCCGCCACCGTCGCATGGTCGAAGGGCTCGATCTCGAAGGCGCCGAGCGGCCCGTTCCAGACCAGCGTCGCCGCACGGTCGATCCATTCGGCAATGGTTTTCACGGTCTTTTCGCCGACATCGAGGATCATGCCGTCGGCTGGCACCGCCGCTATGGCGACGGTTTCGCTAGCAGCGCCCGCCTTGAATTCCCTGGCGACGACGCCGTCGACCGGCAGGATGATGGCGCAGCCGGCCTCGGCTGCCTCGATCATGATCTGCTTGGCGGTCGGGGCCAGATCATGCTCGCACAGCGATTTGCCGACATCGGTGCCGCGCGCGGCAAGGAAGGTGTTGGCCATGCCGCCGCCGATGACCAGCGCGTCGACCTTTTTCACCAGATTCATCAACAGGTCGATCTTGCTCGAAACCTTGGCGCCACCGACGATTGCGACAACGGGGCGGACGGGATTGCCGAGGCCCTTTTCCAGCGCGTCGAGCTCAGCCTGCATGGTGCGTCCGGCGAAGGCCGGCAGCAGATGCGCCAGCCCTTCGGTCGACGAATGGGCGCGGTGCGCGGCGGAAAAGGCGTCATTGACGAAGATGTCGCCATTGGCAGCCAGCTTTTCGGTGAAGGCCGGATCGTTCTTCTCCTCGGCCTTGTAGAAGCGGGTGTTTTCGAGCAGCAGCACGTCGCCCTTGTTCATGGCGGCAACGGCGCTCGCTGCCTTGTCGCCGATACAGTCCGCAGCAAAGCCAACGGGACGGCCGAGCACGTCGGCAGTCGCCTTGGCGATCGGCTCCAGCGAGAATTCGGGCGAGGGACCGTCCTTGGGCCGGCCGAAATGGGCGAGCAGGATGACCTTGGCGCCTTGGCCGGACAATTCGGCGATGGTCGGCGCGATGCGCTCGATGCGGGTGGCGTCGGTGATCTTGCCGTTGGCGACGGGAACGTTGAGGTCGACGCGCACCAGCACGCGCTTGCCGGAGATGTTGCCGATATCGTCGAGTGTCTTGAAGCCGGCCATGCTGGTCCCTTTCGCGAAAAATCGCCGGGACCATACCCCGCACCGTCGACGATGCAAGACCTGCGACGGGGCGAGGCGGAAAATATGATCCGGCATTTGGGGTCGGGAGCGGTCAGCTCTCGCTCTGTGTCTTTTCCACCACCGGTTCCGGGGCTGGTTCCACCTCGGCCTCGCGGTCGGCAATCTGCTTTTCACCGGGCTTGCGCCAATTGCGGACAATGGCGGAGAGCCGGTCGCGGATTTCGCCGGCACTCAGGAAGACCGGCACCCGCGCCACCGGCGCGGTCGGCTCGAAGGACAGGCCGAGGCCCATGATCTTGCCCTTGTCGTCGACGTCGCGGACGATCAGCTCGATCGGGCCAATCAGCACCCGGTCGGCATATTCGGCATTGCCGCCAAGCCGCGCCGTCACCAAGGCGCCGACGGTGAGCTTTTGCTCTGCCTCGGTCAGGCCCGGTGCATAGGCGGCCTCCAGTTCGGCCGCGGAGCGCGCTGGATCGACGGCGAAGGCGCCGAAGAAATCCACATCCTCGGGATCGACCACGGCGCGGCTGGCGAACAATTTGTCGAGCAGGCGTGGATAGCGGTCCGGCACGAAGATGTAGACTTGGTCGCCGGCGGCCAGCCGGCCCATGTCCTGAAAACGCATCGAGCGCCCGTCGCGCAACACCAACGAGGGCCGCGCCCAGCGCGGAATGCGCTCTCCGCGCGCCACCGGGCTGCCCGGTGCGACGCGGTAGGCAAGCAGTTCGTGATGGGCAGAGCCCGGCAGTTCGAGTTCCACCTTGTCCAGCGGTCCGAGGCGGGCCGGCACGATCAGGCCAAGACGGCGCGCCAACGGTCCGACGGTCCAGCCCTGGAAGACCAGCGACACCAGCACGATGATGAAGGCGGTGTTGAAGATCAGGCGGCCGTTCTCGAGGCCGCCAAGCAGCGGCGTGATGGCGAGCAAGATGGAGACGGCGCCGCGCAGGCCGACCCAGGAGACGAAGGCGACCTCGGGGCGCGGCAGGCGAAACGGGATCAGACACAGCCAGACAGCCAGCGGCCGGGCGATGAAGATCAGGAACAGGCCGAGCAGCACCGCCGGCACCATGATCGCCGGAAACTGCGATGGCGTCGCGAACAGGCCGAGGATCAGGAACATGATGATCTGCGCCAGCCACGACATGCCGTCCTGGAAGCGCTTGAGAATGGTGACGGCGCGGATGTCGGAATTGCCGGCAACCAGGCCGGCGAGATAGACCGCCAGAAAGCCCGAGCCGCCGATGGCGCCGGCGGCGGCGAACACCATCAGCGACAAGGTCAGCACGAAGATCGGCAGCAGGCCGTGATCGAGATTGAGCCGGTCGACGAGGCGCACGATGGCCATGCCGCCGAGAATGCCGACGACGGCGCCAAGCCCCATGTTGAGCAGGAAGCCGAGGACGAGGTTGGTGACCAGAACCTTGGCTTCGGGGTCGGCGTGGGCGGCGATGATCTCGACCAGCGTGATGGTCAGGAAGATGGCGATCGGGTCATTGGTGCCGGATTCGACTTCGAGCGTGGCGCGCACGCGTTCGCGCAGATTGATCTCGCCGGCGCGCAACAGGAAGAACACTGCGGCGGCGTCGGTCGAGGCGACGGCGGCACCGAGCAGGAAGGATTCCAGCCAGGTAAGATCGAGCATATAGTAGGCAGCGGCGCCGAACAGGCCGGTGGTCAACAGGACGCCGACGGTCGCCAACGACAACGCCGGCCCCGCCGCCTGCCGCAAGGCGTTGAGCGGCGTGCCGAAACCGGAATCGAACAGAATGACGGCGAGCGCCAGTGAGCCGGCAAAATAAGCCAGCCGCGCATTGTCGAACTGGATGCCGAGGCCATCGGTTCCGGTGGCCAGGCCGATGCACAAAAACAAGAGCAGGAGGGGAGCGCCGAAGCGGAAGGCGATCAGGCTCGAAAACGCGGCGGCAAGGACAAGCGCAGTGCCGACCAGCGTGACGAGATAGATCGCATGCTCCATCCGTGATTTGCCCCTCGAATTCCTCTTTCTCCCGATTTACGGGAGAGTGGGGCGAAGGCATGGCCAGCGCAAGGCGGGAGGGTGGCTTTTTGCCCTATGCCGCTGATTTTCAGGTATTTTGGCGCTCAGGGCTTCTCCTGAGCCGGTCTAGCGAAAAACGCCCGGACAAAGCCGGGCGTTTCCTGTCACGAGACGATGGTTTCGCGATCAGCCGATGGTCTTGCCGAAGGCCACTGCGGTGTCGGACATGCGGTTGGAGAAGCCCCACTCATTGTCGTACCAGGACAGCACCGAAACGAAGTTGCCGTCCATGACCTTGGTCTGGTCGAGCGCCATGATCGAGGACCGCGGATCATGGTTGAAGTCGATCGAGACGTTCGGATGATGGGTGACGCCGAGGATACCCTTGAGCTTGCCGTTGGAGGCGGCGATGACCGCTTCGTTGATTTCCTGGACGGTGGTCGCGCGCTTGGCGATGAACTTGAAATCGACGACCGAGACGTTCGGGGTCGGCACGCGGATCGAGATACCGTCGAGCTTGCCCTTGAGGTCGGGCAGGACGAGGCCGATCGCCTTGGCGGCACCGGTCGAGGTCGGGATCTGCGACAGAGCGGCAGCGCGGGCGCGGTAGAGATCCTTGTGCATGGTGTCCAGCGTCGGCTGGTCGCCCGTGTAGGAGTGGATCGTCGTCATCATGCCCTTCTCGATGCCGACGGTCTCGTGCAGCACCGCTGCCAGTGGCGCCAGGCAGTTGGTGGTGCACGACGCGTTCGAGATGATGATGTGGTCCTTGGTCAGCTTGTCGTGGTTGATGCCGTAGACGACGGTGAGATCGGCACCGTCGGCAGGTGCGGAGACCAGCACGCGCTTGGCGCCGGCGGTCAGGTGCGCGGCGGCCTTGTCGCGGGCGGTGAAGATGCCGGTGCATTCGAGCGCGATGTCGATGCCGAGTTCCTTCCACGGCAGCTGCGTCGGATCCTTGATCGCGGTGACCTTGAACTTTTCCTTGCCGACGGTGATCTGGTCGCCATCGACAGTCACTTCATGCGGGAAGCGGCCGTGCACGCTGTCGTAACGCAGGAGATGCGCGTTGGTCTCGACCGGGCCGAGATCGTTGACGGCGATGACATCGATGTCCTTACGGCCGGATTCGTGGATGGCGCGCAGGATGTTGCGGCCGATGCGGCCGAATCCGTTGATGGCTACTCTGACGGTCATTTTTCTCTCCCTGGGAGCTGGAAGGCTGACGATGGGTCCGCAGCTTCATAGCGGCGGACGGACAAAGAATCCAGCCGCAGCGACGTGGATTTAAATCGATTAGGTTGGGCCAGCCCCGCGAAACCGTCTTACCCGATTTCGCGGGGGCTTAGTTCTTTACTTAGCGTGCAGGCGGGTTTCCGCCGCCTTGGCAGCCGCTTCGGCGGTGATGCCGAAATGCGGATAAAGCTGTTCGATCGTGCCGGAAGCGCCGAAGCCGGTCATGCCGATGAAGATGCCGTCGGAACCGATCAGATGATCCCAGCCCTGGCGGATGCCCGCTTCGATCGCCATCTTGATGGGGGCGTTGCCGATCGTCTTCTTGCGGTAGTCGGCGCTCTGCTGGTCGAACAGTTCGAAGCAGGGAACCGAGACGACGCGGGTCGGATGGCCGTGTTTTTCCAGCAAGTCACGGGCAGCGACCGCGATCTCGACCTCGGAGCCCGACGCAAAGATGGTCACCGCCGCTTCACCGCTGGCGGCGACGAGCTCATAGGCGCCCTGGCGGCTGAGGTTCTTGGCGACGAATTCGGTGCGCACCGTCGGCAGGTTCTGCCGGGTCAGCGCCAGCGTCGAAGGCGTTTTTTCCGCTTCGATGGCCAACTGCCAACATTCGGCGGTTTCGACCGCGTCGGCCGGACGGAAGAAATTGTGGTTCGGGATGGCGCGCAATGCGGCCATGTGCTCGACCGGTTGGTGGGTCGGGCCGTCTTCGCCCAGACCAATGGAATCATGGGTCATGACGAAGATCGAGCGGATGCCCATCAGCGAGGCAAGCCGCATCGCCGGACGCGCATAGTCGGAGAAGCACAGGAAGGTGCCGCCATAGGCGATAAGGCCGCCATGCAGCGTCAGGCCGTTGATCGCGGCGGCCATGCCATGCTCGCGGATGCCGTAGTGGACATAGCGCTGGCCGTAATCGTCGGCTGTGATGTTCTTGGTCTGGCTGGTCTTGGTGTTGTTGGAACCGGTCAGGTCGGCAGAACCACTGATGGCCTCAGGCACCGCGCCGTTGATGACTTCCAGCGCCATCTCCGACGATTTGCGGGTGGCGACCTTCGGCTTGTCGGCCGCAAGCTTCTTCTTGTAGTCGGCGATGACGGCGTCGAAATTCGACGGCAGCTTGCCTGCGATGCGACGTTCGAATTCAGCCTTCAACTTGGCGTCGGCCTTGGCCAGGCGGCCTTCCCAGTCGGTGCGGGCCTTGACGCCGGTCTTGCCGGCGCCGCGCCAGGCGTCGAGGATGTCGGCCGGAATCTCGAAGGGGGGCGAATCCCAGTTGAAGAACTTGCGCGCGCCGGCGATCTCGTCGGCGCCGAGCGGCGAGCCGTGTGCCTTGTTGGTGCCGGCCTTGGTCGGTGCGCCGAAGCCGATGGTCGTCTTGCAGGCGATCATGGTCGGCTTGTCGGAATGGCGGGCCGCCTCGATGGCGTAGGCGATGGCTTCCGGATCGGTGCCGTCGATGTGGCTGGCGTTCCAGCCCGAGGCCTGGAAGCGGGCGACCTGGTCGGTGTTGTCGGCCAAGGAGACGGGACCGTCGATCGAGATGTTGTTGTTGTCCCAGAAGACGATCAGCTTGTTGAGCTTGAGATGGCCGGCAAGCGCGATGGCTTCCTGGGAAATGCCTTCCATCAGGCAGCCGTCGCCGGCCAGCACATAGGTGTAGTGGTTGACGAGGTCGTTGCCGAAGGCGGCGTTCATGATGCGCTCACCGAGCGCGAAGCCGACCGAATTGGCGAGACCCTGGCCGAGCGGGCCGGTCGTCGTCTCGATGCCGGCGGCGTGGCCGTATTCGGGATGCCCCGCCGTCTTCGATCCCAGCTGGCGGAAGCTCTTGATCTGGTCGATCGTGATGTCCTCGTAGCCGGTGAGGTAGAGCAGCGAATAGAGCAGCATCGAACCGTGGCCGGCCGACAGGATGAAGCGGTCGCGGTCGGCCCAGTGCGGGGCCTTGGCGTCATATTTCAGGAAGCGCGTGAACAGCACCGTGGCGATGTCGGCGCAGCCCATGGGCAGGCCGGGGTGGCCCGACTGGGCCTTCTCGACCGCATCCATGGAAAGAAAACGGATCGCATTGGCCATCCGGTCATGTTGTTCACGCGAGGTCATGCTTCCTCCAATATGGGGGGTTGGGGCCTTGGGAGAGCCCTTGAAAAGGGTGCGCGACACATAGCAGGCGCGGCTTTTTAGTCAACAAATCGGTGCGCTTTTGCCGGTCTCGTGATGGTGGGTGTCCCGGTACATTAGCGTTAGCGGGGGACAGTCGCGAGAGCTTTGTTGACGTCGCCTTCACACGGCGCCTAATGTTTCCCAGATAACGCGTTCTGAATGCGAATGATTCGGTGATGGGCAGGGCACAGGACTAAGGCCATGACCGGGGAAACGACACTCAAGGAAGTCATCGCCAGGCTGGGTAAAGCCATCGAGGGGCTGGAAAACGCGGTCGCGGCCAAGCTCGAGCATGAGCGGGATTATTCCGAATCCGAGGCCGAGGTGCAGCGCATGAACGCCGACCGTTCACGGCTGGCGCAGGAACTCGACAATTCCGAAGCCCGCGCCGAACGGCTGGAAGACGCCAACAAGGAAGTGTCGCGCCGACTGGTGACCGCCATGGAAACCATCCGCGCGGTGCTAGACAGGTAGGCTCATGGCACAAGTCACGGTTTCCATCGACGGCAAGCAATATCGGATGGCCTGCGACGAAGGCCAGGAAGAGCACCTGATCGATCTTGCCGAGCGCTTCGACCGCTATGTCTCGCATCTGAAGGATTCGTTTGGCGAGATCGGCGACCAGCGGCTGACCGTCATGGCGGGCATCATGGTCATGGACGAGCTGTCGGAACTGCAAAAACGCGTCAAGGGCATGGAAAGCGAAGTGCTGACGCTGCGCAAGACGCGCGACGACGCGCTGACCAAAGCCGACAAGAACGACAGCGTGCTGACCGGCGCGCTTGGCGCGCTCGCCCAGCGCATGGAAGACCTGGCGACGTCGCTGGCGGTGAAGAAAGCCTGAGCCGCAGAAAATCCTGTCGCCGACTGCCGGCAGGGGCGAAAAATTTTCGCCCGCCGATGGCAATGCCTACCCTCTGAGCGTTTGATCGATGCCGTCATGGTGCTAGGATCGATTGCCGGCGCCGGCCGGTATTTCACAAGGGGTAGGGTCATGAGTGTTCGTATCAACGATATCGCGCCGGATTTCACGGCGGAGACCACGCAAGGCACGATCAACTTCCATGAATGGATCGGCGACGGCTGGGCTGTGCTGTTCAGCCATCCGAAGAATTTCACGCCGGTCTGCACCACCGAGCTCGGCACGATGGCCGGGCTGGAAGGCGAGTTCAAGAAACGCAACGTCAAGATCATCGGCATCTCGGTCGATCCGGTCGCGAGCCATGACAAGTGGCAGGCCGACATCAAGACGGCGACCGGCCAGACGGTGAATTATCCGCTGATCGGCGACAAGGAGCTCAAGGTCGCCAAGCTCTATGAGATGCTGCCGGCGGGCGCCGGCGAAACCTCGGAAGGGCGCACGCCGGCCGACAACGCCACGGTGCGCTCGGTCTACGTCATCGGGCCGGACAAGAAGATCAAGCTGGTGCTGACCTATCCGATGACCACCGGCCGCAATTTCGATGAGATCCTGCGCGTCATCGATTCCATCCAGCTGACGGCCAAGCACCAGGTGGCCACGCCGGCGAACTGGAAGCAGGGCGAGGATGTCATCATCACCGCCGCCGTCTCCAACGAGGACGCGATCAAGCGTTTTGGCGCCTATGAGACGATCCTGCCGTATCTCAGGAAGACCAAGCAGCCTACCGCCTAGATTCAGGTGATGCCGGCCTGCAAATGGCGGTTTCCTGCGCTTCCGGTGCTCACGTACGAAAAGTACGCTCCGCTCCGGTTCTCGGAAGCCACCATTTTCGGCTCGGCCTGACCTGAATCTCGTCACGCCCTGGAGCGAGCGACAAAAAAACGGCGGCGCCAGATTCTGGCGCCGCCGTTTTGTTATTGCTTAATGCGCGGTGGCTTTACGCCGCCGGCTGTACCTCGATGGTGCGCAGTGCCTGCATCTGGCGCTTGGCCGCGGCCTTGACCGCGTCCTGCACCTTCTCGAAGGCGCGCACCTCGATCTGGCGCACGCGCTCGCGGCTGATATCGAACTCGGCCGACAGCTCTTCCAGCGTCAGCGGCTCCTCGGCGAGGCGGCGTGCTTCGAAGATGCGCCGTTCGCGCTCGTTGAGCACGGCAAGAGCGCCCGACAGCATGCCGCGCCGGTTTTCCAGCTCGTCCTGCTCGATCAGCATCTCTTCCTGGCTTTCGTGGTCGTCGACCAGCCAGTCCTGCCATTCGCCGGATTCGCCTTCGCTGGCGCGGATCGGCGCGTTGAGCGAAGCGTCGCCCGACAGGCGGCGGTTCATCGACACCACTTCGGCTTCTGACACGTTCAGCCTTGTCGCGATCTCGGTGATCTGGTCGGGCTTCAAATCGCCGTCGTCGAGCGCCTGGATCTTGCCCTTCACCTTGCGAAGGTTGAAGAACAGGCGCTTCTGGTTGGCGGTTGTGCCCATCTTGACCAGGCTCCACGAGCGCAGGATGTACTCCTGGATCGAGGCCTTGATCCACCACATGGCGTATGTCGCGAGGCGGAAGCCGCGCTCGGGTTCGAATTTCTTGACGGCCTGCATCAGGCCGACATTGCCTTCCGAGATCACTTCACCGATCGGCAGGCCGTAGCCGCGATAGCCCATGGCGATTTTGGCAACGAGCCGAAGGTGGCTGGTGACGAGCTTGTGCGCAGCCGTGGTGTCCTCATGCTCGGCGTAACGCTTGGCGAGCATGTACTCTTCCTGCGGCTGCAGCATCGGAAAGCGGCGGATTTCTTCCAGGTAGCGGCTGAGGCCGCCTTCGCCGGAAACAATACTGGGTAATGACTGGGCCATGATAGCGCCCCCTCTCTCTTGGAGTGATGCCCCCGAAACGCGGCGGGCATGTGACGCGAACGCCAAAAGGCTCATCCGCGACAACGAATTCATATAGGAACAAAACCAGAAAAGACAGGCATTTGTTCAACACGAAACAGTGTGTCACGCCAAAGTGAACAATGCCGCTCAGGTTTTAGGAGACCGTTCAGAGTTTGCGAAAGCCGCCGACGAGTTCCTCCATGTCCCCCGGTATCGGCGCCTCGAACCTCATCGATAAATGGGTAGTGGGGTGCCGAAATGCAAGGAGGCGGGCATGCAAAGCCTGTCGTGGAAATGCCTTCACCAAGGCCTTCAACGGTTCGGGCAGCCGGTTGGCCTTGGTGCGAAAGGCTTGCCCATAATCGGGATCGCCGACGACGGGATGGCCGATATGCGCCATGTGGACGCGGATCTGGTGGGTGCGGCCGGTCTCCAGCCGGCATTCGACCATGCTCGCCGTGGCGAATTCCTGCTGCTGTTCGCCAAAACGCTCCAGCACGATGAAATGGGTGATGGCGTGGCGGGCGTCGTCGCGCCCCGCCGGCACCACGGCGCGGCGCACGCGGTCGGCGGCACGGCCTAGCGGCGCATCGACCTTTCCGGTCGGCCTCGTCGGTATGCCCCAGACCAGCGCCAGATAGGCGCGTTCGAGGTCGCCGGTCAGGCCGTGGTCGGCAAAGGCTTCCGACAACGCCTTGTGCGCGCGATCGGTCTTGGCGACGACCATGACGCCGCTGGTTTCCTTGTCGAGCCGGTGCACGATGCCTGGCCGCCTGACGCCGCCAATGCCGGAAAGACTGTCGCCGCAGTGATGGATCAGCGCGTTGACCAGCGTGCCGGTCCAGTTGCCGGCGCCGGGATGCACGACCAGCCCGGCCGGCTTGTTGATGACGATCAGTTCGGCGTCTTCGTAAAGCACATCCAGCGCGATCGCCTCGCCTTGCGGTTCGGCCGGCTCCGGTTCCGGCGTCACAACCGACACGCGCTCGCCGGCGGCCATCTTGCGCTTGGTCTCGTCGACCGGCTTGCCGTTGACGCTGACCGCGCCCTGCTTGATCAACATCTGCACCCGGCTGCGCGACATGTCCGGGCCGAGTTGGCCGGCCAGCCATTGGTCGAGCCGCTGGCCGGCCGCGTCAGCGCCGGCTTCCAGCGTGATCGGCGCGGCCTCTATGAATTGCTGGGTCTCTTCGCTATGAGCGCTCATCGAAAAAATTCCGGAATTTTTGCCATGGCCAGGCCGCTTGCCGACGAAGACCAGGAAAAACCGCTCGACCCCGAGGTCGAAAGCGTGCGGAAGAAACTCCTGCGCTTCATGGCCATCAATCTCGGCCTGCTGTTGCTCGCCCTTATGGTGGTGATCGGAGCGCTTGTCTACAAAGCCCGCAATGCGCCTGCCGTCAGCCCGCCACTGGCCAGCGACATCCAGGTGCCTGCCGGTGAGCCGCTGACCGGCGACATCGTGCTGCCGGTCGGCACGAAAATCGTCAGCCAGTCGCTGTCCGGCGACCGCATCTCGATCGACGCAGAGCTTGCGGACGGCGGCCGCACCATCTTTGTCTATGACATCAATGAGCGCCGCATCGTCGGCCGCTTTGCAATCCGCAACAAATAGCGGGCCGCAAATGCAGCAAACAAGTTTGCAGCAGATATGACCGGGTTTGCCGAGAGCCGTCGCATCGCCACCGTCACGCTCGTCGTCGCCGATTATGACGAGGCGATCGCCTGGTATGTCGGCAGGCTTGGCTTTGCGCTGACCGACGACATCGATCTCGGTGACGGCAAGCGCTGGGTGACGGTGACGCCGTCGACCGGACAAGGCGCGCGGCTGCTGCTGGCCGAGGCCGCGGACGATGTGCAGAAAAGCCGCATCGGCAACCAGACGGGCGGCCGGGTTTTCCTGTTCCTCGAAACCGACGACTTTGCCCGCGACCACGCAGCGATGCTCGAAAACGGCGTCGAGTTCCATGAGACGCCACGCCACGAGCCCTATGGCACCGTGGCGGTTTTCGCCGACCTCTACGGCAATCTCTGGGACCTGATCGAGCCGAAACGCCAGGCCTGAAACGGCCCGGATTCTACGGACGGCTGATTGTCCCGAAGCCCCGTTGCTTTTTCTCAGCCGTCAGCCTATATCGCCGGTTCTTGAACGCGCCCATCGTCTAGCGGTCAGGACACCGCCCTCTCACGGCGGGAACAGGGGTTCGATTCCCCTTGGGCGTACCAAGCAAATCAATCACTTAGGCCGACTGGGTTGTAAACCGTCAAATAACGGTCAAATATGCCTTCCGTACGAGCCCCGTTTTGGCGCTTTGCGACAGCACCCGGCTACCAGCGCGGCTTCCGCGATAACACCATAGGCGTCGGCGATCTGTCTGTTAGCTTATGGGCGGCGGACTAGTTCCGCCAGGCCGGCGCCCTCCCCAATAGGCACCCCAACCCGCCCTTGCGGCGCCGGCCATCTCTCCCCTAGCGAAATCGTCAATCGCGCCCTTGCTGGGGCGAAGCTTGCGCTGCATCCTCGGCGCAACGCGAGGGGGCGCTAAGTATGGGCGAAAGGGCAAGGGTTGTGGTCGTCGCTGTCGTCGCACTCGGCCTTGTCTGGATCTTCAAGGGCCATGACAGGAGCCCGATCGCGTCCAGCGGCGCTGCCTCGGGCGTCAATGCCGGAGTCTACGAAGGCTGCGCCAAGATCAACGCGAAAGCCGTCCTTGCTTCATGGGATAGCACGATCGACAGCATTAGGCGCAGCGAGGCAACCGATTTCAGCGGCCCTCAAATGTTCGTCCAAGTCTCGACCGAAAGATGGAGTGCTGCCGGCCGTGACGGGCAACTGAGCATCGCGGTCGCTGCGTACTGCGAGGTCGCCGATTCGCATGGCAAGGGCGTAGCCATCATAAAGGGAAGCCTTGATGAGAAACTCGGCGGCGTCGTTGACGGCAACTACATGAGCCCATGATCTTAAAGGGCTATCTCTTCGGCTTCGGCGTGATCTCCTCGATCTGCGTCTTTTACGCCGATCTCCTCGGGCTTCCGCGATCACGCCATACGCTAACGTCGTCCCGCAGTTCACAATACAACTACAAGCGGTCGATTCCTTAGGGATGTTAGCCGCCATCAGAGGTCCGTCGCGTGGGGGCACGCGGCGGACCTTTCATTGATGATCAGGGGACTATGTTTTCAGCGCCGTTAGCGGCGCGCTTATGCGCTACTCCACCCTTGGGTTGCGTCCTTCGGCCATTTGGTTGTGTTCCAGCTATATTAGCAGGAGCGTATATAGCAGTCAGCCGGCACCGCCGCCTGAGCCCCCCGGCTAGGCCCGGTATTTGCTGGCCCCCCCCGCTGGCGAGTGCCGGGCCGCTTCTGTCATCCCCGTCTTTGGCCTTGCCGTAGGCGTTCGGGCTGGTATCCGGCGTGTAGATCAGACCGACTCTCTTGCTGCCGCACTTGGCGCATTTGAGCTTTGGAATGAGGTCATCCGCCATGGCTGGCGCCTCTCGGCCGAAGCGGTCGCTCAGCTTCACTAGGTCGAGCTTTTGGCTATGGTTGCAGGGTGCATGATGGCAGTGCGCCGTCACCGCCATCTTGGCGTCGATCAACGTTTGGAACGTCCAGTCCTTGCCCATGCGTGCCAATATGCCCCCTGCGAGGCGTCACCTGTGTTCGTTTGCCCTGCTGACTTTACGCCTGAGCTGCTTATCCACCCAGTCCTGAATTGGTCGGTCGGGGTTGCGACTACGCCAAGAAGACGGCGCACCCCGATTTGACCCTACATGGAGTGCCAAATCTGTGAGCGACGGGAATGTCTTCTTGACCCCGTCGATTGTTACGGTAATCGGAATCAAAACCCCGCTCGCCATTGCCGTTACTCCTCGCTGCTTTATGGCCGCGATTCAATTAGCTTGCGCTTAAATGGTTCCCCGAAATGAAAAACCCGCCAGGAGGTCGAGGGGGACCACTGGCGGGTCTCTTTGCCCGCGCGCTTGCGAGATCGACGCGGGCCGACCGCGACTGTGAAGCACCTGCGCGGCGAGAAAGACCTTCGGCTCTCACGGCTGCGGTTTACGCGACGACCCTTAGCCGACACCTTCCAGATTGACCGGCGCCGCAACCTCCTCGATGGTCTCCCACCGCCGCGACCGGGCGGACCGCAGCACCGCGTCCACCACGGCGTCGGCCGCAAGGCCATCTCGAAAGTTGGGCACAACCTTCTCTCCAGTGCGAAGGCCGCTAAGGAAGTCGGCGACCTGATGTACGAATGTGTGTTCGTAACCGATCTGGAGGCCCGGCACCCACCAGGCCTTCATGTATGGATGGTCGCTGTCGGACACGTGGATCGTACGCCAGCCGCGAAGGGCGCCTTCGTCATGGTGGCTGAAGTACTGAAGCCGGTGCAGGTCGTGCAAATCCCATGCGATCGAGCCGTGTTCGCCGTTCACTTCCAGCGTAAAAAGCGCCTTGTGGCCGCGCGCGAAGCGGGTCGCCTCGAAACTTGCGAGCGAGCCGTTGGCAAACCGGGCAAGGAAAAGGCCGGCGTCCTCCGCCGTGACGGCTTCGCGCTTGCCGCTCAGCGTATGCATGCGTTCACGGATGAAAACCTCGGTCATGCCGCACACCTCGGCAAACGGCCCGACGAGCCAAAGTGCCGCATCGATACAGTGGGCAAGCAGATCGCCCGTGACGCCGCTCCCTGAGCGGCTGGCGTCGAGCCGCCACGTACCCGGCCCGCCTTGTGGCAGATCCGCCGACATGGTCCAGTCCTGCAGGAACTTGAAGCGGCTGTGGAAGATCTGGCCGAGCCGCCCTTCCTCGACCATCTGCTTGGCCAGCGCCAGCGCGGGCACCCGCCGGTAATTATACCAGACCATATTGGCGACGCCCGCACGCTCCACCACCTCGACCATGCGCCGCGCCTCGGCGAGCGTGGTTCCGAGCGGTTTTTCGCACGCCACCATCTTACCGGCTTTCGCGGCGGCCATCGCTATCTCGGCATGGGTGTCATTCGGACTGGCGATGTCGATAAGATCGATGTCGTCGCGCTCGACCAGTTTGCGCCAATCGGTCACATGCGAGCCGAAACCCCATTGGGCGGCAAAATCCCGGGCCTTGGCTTCGTCGCGTGAGCAGACCGCCACCAATTCCGCACCCGCTTC
The DNA here is from genome assembly GCF_056403215.1 of Mesorhizobium sp. P2_H9. Taxonomy (NCBI): domain Bacteria; kingdom Pseudomonadati; phylum Pseudomonadota; class Alphaproteobacteria; order Hyphomicrobiales; family Phyllobacteriaceae; genus Mesorhizobium; species Mesorhizobium sp. P2_H9. Next base: position 103,084 of record NZ_JBFUFX010000010.1, read on the forward strand.
CTCGGGAAAAAAGCGCCGCACCTGATGATAGGCATTAGAATGGGTACGGCCCATGAAGCCGGTGCCAACGAGCCCAACCCTCAAGCCCCGGTTTGACGGCACGTCATTCTCCCAAAACTCCCATGGCAACTATTTCGACGTCAACCATACTGCAACATGGGGCGTTTTCCCAAGGCTCGATAGTTTCAGCGTTGCTGACCGTTTTCATTCTGCCAGACCCCAATCTGGTTACTCCAGACCCTTCCCGCTGGCTCACCGTCTTTTGTTTCAGGATTGCCAAAGTACCGAACGGCACAGTCCTTACACCGCCTGAAGTGCCGCTTTTTGGCGCCCCGTCAGGTTCAGAGGAAGCCCGCCTCAGATAGTTCGCCCCCATCCGAGGCGGGCTGTAGAAGCTGTTAGAGGACAGCTTCCGGGCCTTGGCCACGGGGAGTAAACGCCAAGGGTGGATCAGAAACTACAGCATACGAAGAATGTTCCAGCCTGAACGCGCCACCGTGAAGAAGCGGGCTAAGCAGCGGCTAAACTTTTCCGTGGTGTCAATTGTCGCCGTCGACGCCTGCAGTGTACCGGCAACCGTTGTGCTCCCACGCGTCGCGCCCTTGGCTGCTCGATTCGGACCAGCCGAGGCTATGTTCCGCGTCGGATCCCTCTTCGTCGTCGCTGCTATCCCCTTCCCTGTCGTCGGAGCCGACGACTTCGGCGCCGCCTGCCAGATACGGTTCGAGATCCGGGTCTGGCTCTACAAAGTCGAGGAGGGAAATCAGCCGCTCAATCTCATCTTCGATCGAGCGCCGGACGATCGGGTCCGATAGGCGAACGTGCGCGTTCACAGTCTTCCCCCCCCCCTTGATGTCTTGGTGGCTCTCAAGCGCCCGCGTCCCTGACCGGACCGAGCGCGTTCGCCAAGTGATCAGAAAGGCCCGCCAGGCGTGGAACAGGGGTTCGATTCCCCTTGGGCGTACCAAGCAAATCAATACCTTAGCTTTCTCACTGCCCTCGGCCCGGCGAGGCTCCGTGGCGGATCACGATGGCGTTGCGGTGCGTTCCTATCCCCGCAGGTGTGGCCTTAAGTCGCAAACGATTGGCTTCAGAAGCAGGGCGTCGGGGTTCACTGAAGGCGCAATCGACACCATATAACGATCCACAGCCTCCAAAACGAGAGAAGCTCGCCCGTACGCGGTTGTATTGCGGCCGTCAGCCGGCGTCGGCTTATGAACCAGGAACCTGAAAACCATCATGTCTAAAAAAATCGGACTAACTTCGAGAGACGTTCCCCTCATTCAGCTGGGCGTCTTTCAGTGCCGCTTCCCGGTGAGCGAAGACCGGTCAGTGCCCGGCGGGTACCGTTTTTGCGCGGGGCCGACTTCGCCGGATCGCGTGTACTGCGATCACCACCACACCATTGTGACCGCGGTGGACCCTCGTCGAGTCCGTCCGGCCCGTCCGGGTCTCCAGTTGGCTCAACGACGCGCCGCGTAGGTTACGTTTTGGTGTGTTGAGCCCTCCGCTCGTGGCGGTGGGCGTTGCTTCGTCGCCTATGGTGTTGTCCCCTCAAATCCAATCGGCGACCCCATTTCAGTCAACGAAGCGCGTCCTGTCAGACTTGAGGACGGCCTCAGCGAAGTCGGGCATTTCCAAACCTTGGCGCACCTGGGCCTCAAGAACCTGCTCGGCCGCCCTGACGGCGGCGAGCCGCGCCAGCACTGTCTTGGCCTCCAGGCGGGGCACCACGGCGACGCCATCGCGGTCGCCGACCAATATGTCTCCCGGCGAGATCGCCACTCCTCCCAGCACCACCGGAAATCCGACGGTGCCCGGACCATTGCGCGCCGGCGAGTTCGCGATGACCCCGGCACAGTAGACCGGCAACCCGACTGCCTCGATTCCGACGACATCGCGCACCAGGCCGTCGGTGATGAAGCCGGCGAGCCCCTTGTTGCGCGCCATGCCGAGCACGAGATCCCCGGTTACCGCCGCACCGGCAAAGCTGTCGGTGGCCGCAACGATGATATCGCCACTTACGGCGACATCCAGCGCGCCAAACACCGCTAGATTGTCGGCGGGGCCGCAGTGACAGGTCACCGCGACACCGACCAGCACAGCACCACTTGGCGTTAGTGGTTTGATCGCATGGTGCAAGGCCCCGCGGCCGCCCATGGCGTCGACGATTTGGCTGACGGGCACGCCGGAAAAGGCACGGATGATTTCTGCTGCAGGCCGCTCGAAACGGCGCTTGATGGTGAGCAGCGGCGGGTCTTCAATCATGTGGCGGCCTCGTAGCCTGGAGGAACGAAAGACAGTCCGGCCCGAGGTCGCGCAGGCTCCGCGCCCCCATCAGCGCCATGACCCGGTCGATCTCTTTGCGATAGAGTTCGAGCACGTGTCGCACACCGTGCTGGCCGGCGACCGCAAGCCCCCACAGTTGCGGCCGGCCGATCAGACAGCAGGAAGCGCCGAGCGCCAATGCCTTCACGACGTCCGAGCCTCGCCTGATACCACCGTCAACCAGCACCGGGATGCGACCGTCGACAGCCGCGGCGATTGCCGGCAGCGCGTCCAGCGACGCGGCCGCGCCGTCGAGCTGGCGTCCGCCGTGATTGGAGACGATGACGCCGTCGATTCCGCGCGCCACGGCCTCGGTGGCTTCGGCGGGATGCAGGATGCCCTTCAGCAACAACGGTCCGGACCAGACAGTGCGCAGCCAGTCGATGTCGGCCCAGGAGAGCCCGGGGTCGAGCAGTGCGGCCATGCGGCCCGCCAGCGCACCGACCGTGGCCGTCTCGCCGGGGCGCGCGTAGTTTCCGAAGGTCAGTTTTGGAAGTCGAGTGCGCATACGCAGCAGCCACGCCGCCTTGGTGGCGGCAGCCAGCGTCCCGGCCACGCCGAAGCGCGGCGGGATGGCAAAACCGTTGCGGATGTCGCGTTCCCGGTGTCCGAGCATCTGATTGTCGATGGTCAGCACCAGCGCGTCGTAGCTTGAGGCACTTGCCCGATCCACCATTTCGCGGGTGAAGCCGCGATCGGTATAGACGAATACCTGCATCCACCGCGGGCTGGTTCCGGTGGCCGCTATGTCCTCCAGCGTGCAGACCGAGCCGTGGCTGGCGCAGTAGAAGGTGCCAGCGGCCGCTGCGGCTCGGGCTGCCGCGCACTCGCCGTCGGGCCAGAACAGGCCGGCCAGGCCGGTTGGCGCGATGCCGATTGGGATGGCAAGCTTCGCGCCAAAGAGGTCAAGAGAGAGATCCCGTGTCGCTGCCCCGTTGAGCGGTCGCGGCAGAAGGGCAACCTCGTTGAAAGCCTGCTCGTTGCGGCGCAGCGTTCGCTCATCCTCGGCGCCGCCGTCGGCGAAGTCGAACACCGGGCGCGGCAAAGTCCGCCGTGCGGCGTCGCGGACCGCGGCCACGCTGTACAGGCGCTTCAGCGCCGCCGGCGAAGCAGGCGATACCGCAACGCCGGCACCGCCGTTGGCCTTAGCGCCTGTGTTCGGGGCGGTCGAGGAGTTGCTCACGGTTTCCTGCCGCCGATGCGACCGTGGTGCGTCGGTCCGCCGCCTCCCGGAACACGCACGTAGCAGAGCGTGCCCCCGAAGGAAGGGTCGCTGCCGGTCGCCAGCACGCCGGCATTTGTCACCCAAAGCGTCTCGCCCGAGAAAACGCAGTTGGTCGTTGCCTTGCCGCAGACGAAGAAACCCTCCGCCGTTCCGTCCGGCCTGAGCACATGAATGCCGTTTGCGGCAATATCCGTGACATAGAGGCGGCCGTCCGCACCGACCTTCAGCCCGTCAGGGATCGGATTGGCCCCAGGCAAGCGGCCAAGGTCTTCGACGCAGCCATCCGGACGCTGCCGCTTGATGCGCCCTGTATAGGACTCACCCCAGACGATCGAGCCGTCGGCCTCGATCGCCACTCCATTCGGGAAGGTTGGCTCGTCGAAGCCGAGAGCGAGGTACGCATTGCCATCGGGGTTGACGGCAAAGATGTAGCTGGGGTCCGGATTCCCAGGGTTGTACGTGCCGGGATCGCTGAAGATGAGCCGGCCATCGGCGGCAAATACGAGGTCGTTTGGACCATTGAGCCGAATGCCCGCAACTTCGGCCAGCAGGATTTCCGGCTTTCCGCCTTCGGCAACGCGCTGGATCGATGGCGTCGTCATCTCCGCGGCCCGCCAGGGTCCGGTCGTGCCGCCGTTCTGGCAGACATAGAGCAGGCCATCCGATCCGAGAATGCAGGCATTGGGCGCTCCCGCAACATAAGCGAACTGGCGAGCGGTTCCGTCAGGATCGATGGCGGTCAGCTGGCTGCGATAGCTTTCAACGATGACAACGCGCCCATCAGGCAGCACAGTCGGGCCCTCGGGCCAGCCGAGGCCAGTCGCGACAAGCTCGACCGCCAGCTGTTCAACCTCGTTCATCGCGCGATCTCCAGACCGGCAGCCTACCAAGATTTGTCTGATATAATCCAGCCGGACGATCTGGCGGTCATCCGGATCCGGCAAGTCGGGCGCTGCAGGATCTCAAAACATCGTGCTCGGATCGTCGCTTCTGGCGCAGCGCTGCCAATTGATTTAGCATCGCTGCAAAAGCCACGAGCCAAAGGCTCGGGACGGCGCGCAGAACGCCGGGGAACGGATCGGGAAGCTGCCAGGCAGGCACATCCGCCGCACGCATGACGTGGTCGGCGATGGCGTGCGGCGGCCATAGATCGACGCTCGTCGCAAGGGACGAGGCAGGGAGGGAGACCAATGCAGAAACTGCAATCGCAGGGCGTCCATCACATCACGCTGGTCGGCGCCGGGCGCCAGACTTCGATTGATTTCTGGGAGGGCGTGCTGGGCATGCCGTTCATCTTCGAGCAGCCCAATCTCGACAAAGCCAAGGAGAGCCATCTCTATTTCGATCCAGGCGACGGAAGGCTGATCACCATCTTCACCGATGAGAGCCGCACGGCGGTCAAGCGGCGCACTCCGACCGATCCGGGTTGTGTCCACCACATCGCCTTTTCGGTGTCGCGCGTCACCTTCCTGCAGGCGGTCGCCCGGCTCGACGAACGCGCCATCAAGCACAGCGGCGTCAAGGATCGCGGCTTCATGGATTCGATCTATTTCGAGGATCCGCTCGGCCTGCTGATCGAGCTCGCCTCCTACCGTTTCGAGCCGCCGGTGGGCTTCACCCATGCCGACGTGTTGATGGAGGCACACAAGATCCGCGTCGCGCGTGGTGACTACAATATTGCGGAAGTGCATCTCGCCGACGCGATCCAGGCGTTGGTAGAGCGTTCCCGCGCAACCTTGTCGGACGACCGGGCACCGAAGAACCCATACTGACGACGAGCCAAACAAAAGGGAGGAACACAATGGCCAAGACAGCGACGAAGAGTGCGAAGAAACCTGCGGCCAAGGCAGCCGCCAAACCCGCAGCGAAAGCGGCCGCAAAGCCGGCGGCCAAGGCAGCCGCCAAACCGGCGCCGAAAGCCAAGGCTAAATCACCGAAAAAGCCGGCGCTGAAGCTCAGCATTCTGAAGCCCAGCGTCAACAACATGACCGTTCGGGTGTTTGCACGCGCGGCCGGGTTCGACGCTGCCGAGACCGACGCCTGGGGCCACACACGCTCGCCTGAGTATCTGGCACGCAACCCGGCGCATCTGACGCCGATGATCGAGGACAAGGGCCTGCCGCGCGGCGTGCTGTGGGAAAGCTGCGCCATCATGCAGTATCTCGCCAACAAGCATGGGCTGGACAAATTCTACCCCAAGGCGCCGGCCAAGCGGGCGATGGTCGACAGCGCCATGTTCTACCTGATCGGCACGCTCTACCCCTATGTGGCGCGCGCCACCTATCCGGCGCTCGGCTTTGCGCAGTATGCGGGTGAGGTCGGTCACAGCGATGCCCACCCCGACAGCAAATCGCAAGCCCAGAAGGCAGCGATGGCTGCGATCGCCGAGCCGCTGGAGGTGTTTCACAGCTTCTTCCGGGACGGCAAGCCGTTCATCGGCGGCCAGCACCCGTCAATCGCCGACATCCGCCTGGCGTCGACGCTCGAGTTCCTGGCCGTCATCGACTACGCGCTGCCCAAATGGGCCAAGGAGTACATCGCGGCGATCGAGAAGAAACTCGGCAAGGCCTATGCCGAGCCGGCCGGCGACGTGCGCGGCTACATCGCCTATGTGAAATCACAGGCCAAGGCAGTGAGTTAAGGTTTCGTTAACCAAAGCCCTGTCTACTCAAGGCAATTCACCTCAACCTGTGACCACGGATGTACTGGCGCGGATGTCGAGGTGGAAGGAAAGGTCGGCCCCGCGCCGGCCTTTTTGCTTTGCAGGGCTCTCGCCCCGTGAGCGCTTTCGCCAAGCCGGCTCGAGGGATACAGGCAGCGTGTTTACGCCGCAGTTCCCCAGGCCGACTGAAGCAAAAAGCCCGCTCGTTTCCGGGCGGGCTGTTCAAGTGCGGGTCAGCGTCGCTGGTGCGGACAGTCCTAGACTACGGGGGACTGTTTGGTAGCCGCGGTGACGTTTGACAGCTTTTCTCGCTTCTGAAGCATCGGCTTCTCGTAGGTTTTCTTCATGATTTTCCCCCGGGGCAAATGATGGTGCGAGTGGTCATGTTCCACTGAAGACTGGATCGAATTTCTACCGAAAATGTTACGTCCGGACAACAAAAAGTATCCAGCGCGCGACACGCGGGCAATCGTGGGTGGTGCGGGTGCTGACTTGTCGTTATCAGTGGTGCAGGCGCCTCGCATTGACATGCCGTTGCAGTTCCGGCGTCTCGAAGACGTAGTCGCTCCAGGCCGATTCCGGAATCTGGCCGGCCATATAGCATTCCAGCAGCAGGCTCTGCTCAGGCGTCAGGGGTCTCGGCGCCCGCTCATGGTCGAGTCCCAGCGAGTGGAACAGGTTTCTGGTCAGGCCAGAGACGGTGAAGTGAACAGACATCTTCGGTCTCCTTAGCACACACAACGCGAGCACACACAACGCGCAGGACCGGGCAAAGGTTTCAGCGGCAAGCGGCCGATGTTGCGGGATCGGGATCCATGGTGCCCCTCAGGCCGTGGCGCCGGGGCGACATGCATCGAGCTGCCTGGAACGCTCTTGCCGTCACGGCGTTGTGACAGGGATCAACCAGGAGCAATCGCCATGGTCACGTTCAGGGAAATGAAGGTGCAGGAGATTGTCGAAGACCAATCTCTGACCACCGATCAGAAAATCGCCAGGCTTCGCGACATCGAATCCGAGGCGCGCGGCTTGCAGCGGGCGGCGTCGGAAAGTTCGATGAGCGACGATGATGGCTGGCAGGATGAGCTGCGCCAGGTGCGTTTCGCGCTGGAGAAGCTCGGCGCCAAGGAGCCTAAAAAGGGCGCAGCGTCGCTTTGACTATCTCAACTGAAAGTCGGCCGGCTATTCGCAGACGACGCGATAGCGCTTGCCGGGTGCGCTGACGTCCTTGCAGGTCAGCGGCTTCGTTGGCTCGGCAGACAGGCTGGGCGGGTTGGAGACCCTGGTCAGGCGCCGTGCCGGCGGGGTGTCGCTGTGGGCCACCCATCGTCTCGGCTCCTGCGGCGGCACCGGAAAGACACCGGTTTGCGCCTGCAATTGGGTTGCCCGCGTCTGCGATGGATCCTGGTCCCAGAAACGCCTGACATCGAGCGGTCTGGGGATGACCACCGTCCCGTCATAGCTGCGCGCGCAACCACTGCCGAAAAGCAGCGTCACGCCCAGGAAACAAGGCAGAATCCGACCGAACATTAGCAATACCCCTTGGTAACTTATAACGCGGCTGCGGTCCCGCCGACAACCGGCCGAATTGACGCGTTGCAGTTGCCGTCTTTTGGATCAATGCAACCCGTTATGGTTAGCGGATCATTAATGCTTCTCGGGCACATTCCGTCGGCGAACCGCGGGGAGGGTTCGGCCTTGGTTTTCGGGGTGGGACGGGATGGCGGAAGCGGACGAAACAGTTGGGGCACGTGGCAAGCGCGGTGCCCGCAAGAAGGGTGTGCACGGCGACGATGCGCTCGCCGATCACATCGATTCGGCCGAGGCGCTGCGCCAGTTGGTCGAAGCGGGCGCTGACTGGGTCTGGGAGACCGACGCCGAGTTGCGCTTCTCCTGGGTTTCGGAAAACTACCAGGCCGCCACCGGCATCGATCCCGCGACCATTCTTGGCCGATTCCGCTTCGATTTCCTCAAGCAGATGATGGACGGCAATCGCAATGCCGCCGCGCATCTGGAGGATTTGCAGGCGCATCGGCCGTTCCGGGATTTCGTCTACGAATTGCAAGGCGGCCGCCCCGACTGCCACCGGGTTGCGATCACCGGCTTTCCACGCTTCGATTCCGAGGCGAAATTTGCCGGCTATCGCGGCATTGGCCGCAATGTCACGGCGTTGGCCGATGCATTCGACCAGCTGAAGCCGACGCAGCAAGACAGCGATGCGCCGGCAGCCGGCGAGAATGCACAGCATCTGGCCGATCTCGAGCGGACCATGGACGCCATGCATATGGGCGTCGTGCTTCTGGACGCCCGGCTCGAAACGCTGATCGTCAACAAGGCCTATCGCGACCTCTCCAGGATTCCGGAGGGCGCCGTGACCATTGGCGCCCCGTTCAGCCTGTTGATGGAATTGAACCGCCGCAACGGCATCTATGGCGATATCAACGAACAGGCGTGGCAGCGCTACCTCGCCAGCCGCATCGAGGAGATTCGCGCCGGCTCCGTCGCGCCGCGCGAGTTCCCGCACGCCGATGGCCGGACGATGATGTTCTCGGTGACGGCGCTGTCGGGAGGCAAGCGGCTGTTGACCTATTACGAGGTCACCGAGCTCAAGGCTCGCGATGCCGAGATCGTCAGCGCCAACGCCCGGACTGCTGAAACCTTCGCCAATCTGCGCACGATGGTCGACCAGATGCCGATCGGCGTCCTCGTCCTCGATGCCGACATGCGCGCCGAAGTCATCAATCGCGCCTTCTACGATTTCTGGGGGATCGACGCCCGGCGCGCCGAGATCGGCTGCAACTTCCGCGACCTGATGCAGGCCAGCCGCGACGTCGACCCCTATGGTTCCGACGATGCGACATGGCATCAGCATATGGTCGAGCGTGAGGCGGAGATCAGGGCGGGCACGGCCGGATCGAAGCAATTCCCGCGCAATGACGGCCGCACGCTGATCTCGTCGATGTCGCCACTGGCCGGCGGCAAGCGGCTGATTTCCTATGTCGACGTCACCGAGATGAAGGATCGCGAGGCGGAACTGGCCGAAGCGCTGGAGAAATCGCGGCTGGCCGAGGCGGTGATCAACGGGGTCAAGGACCCGATCTTCGTCAAGGACGACAATCTGCGCTTCGTCTTCGTCAACGAGGCGTTCTCTTCGCTGTTCGGACAGACGCCGCAGGCGATGCTCGGCAAGCCCGGTGGCGATTTCGTCACGGCGGACGAGGTGGTGCTGTTCGAGGAAAGCGAAAAGCAGGTCCTGGCAAGCGGCAAACCCTACGAAGTGGAAGAGAACTTCGCATTTGCCGGCATCGGCCGCTCGCGCATCGTTAGGAAAAACCGCGTCTCGATGGCCAGCGGCCGCAATTATGTCGCCGGTTTCATTTTTGACATTTCCGACATGAAGCGCCGCGAGACGGAAGCCGAGGACGCACGCAAGAACCTCGCCACCGTGCTGGAATCGTTGCCGGCTGCCGTCATCATCTACGACCGCGACGACAATTTCGTCTTCGCCAACCGCAAGCTGCAGGATACGCTGCCGGCGCTGAAGCCGGCGTGGCACCCCGGCGGCACCTTCCGCGACGCGCTGAAGCTCGGCCATTCGGTCGGCTATTTCCGCCTCAGCGGCGACCCTCAGGTCGACAAACTGTATGACGGCGATCCCGAGCGCTGGCTCGACGCCATTCTCGCCCGCTACCGCTTGCCCAACTCGTCCTATGAGCGCCTCAATCCCGATGGCCGCTGGTACCAGGTCTACGACATGCGGACCGAGGACGGCACGTTCATCGGCGTGCGCGTCGACATCTCCGAAATCAAGAGCCGCGAAAAGGCGCTGCAGGAAAGCATGCGCCAGATCGACCTGTTCCGGCACGTGATGGACGAACTGCCGGTTGCCGCCTTCATCAAGGCCGATGATCTGAGCATCGAATTCGTCAACAAGGCCTGGTGCGCGCTGACCGGCATCCCAAAGGAAGAGGTCATCGGCCGCACCGACCGCCAGCTTTTCGGCGTCGACGATGCCGAAACTTACAGCCAGGACGACACCGAAGTCGTCGTCACCGGCCGCGTCCGCGAGATCGAGGAGCCCGTTACCCACCGCGACGGTACGCTCAGGCAATTGATGACGCGCAAGAGCCAGCTGGTGGCGCTCGACGGGTCGGTGCACCTGGTCGGCTCCAGCACCGATATCACTGAGGTCAAGGCGCGCGAACACGCGCTGCAGGAGAGCATGCGCGAGAACGAGGTGTTCCGCAGCCTCATCGACAATGTGCCGGTGTCGATCTACGCCAAGCGCTCCGACCTCAGGCAGTTCTACGTCAACAAGGGCTGGTGCGACCTCACCGGTCTCACCAGGGAAGATGCGATCGGCAAGACCGACATCGAGATTTTCGGGCAGGACGGCGAAGCTTTCGTCAATGGCGATCTTGCCGTGCTGCGCACCGGCGAGACGCAGGAGGTCGAGGAGACGGTGACGCTTGCCGACGGCAGCGTGCGCCACCAATTCGCACGCAAGGGCGCGATGATCGCGTCCGACGGCTCGCTCTATCTGATCGGATCGACCACCGACATCACCGAACTGAAGCTGCGCGAGGCCGAATTGCGGGAGGCACGGCAGCGCGCCGTGCTTGCCGACCGCGCCAAGTCGGAATTCCTGGCCAATATGAGCCACGAGATCCGCACGCCGATGAACGGCGTGCTCGGCATGGCCGAACTTCTGGCCAAATCCGATCTCGATCCGAAGCAGAAGACGTTCACCGACATCATCGTCAAGTCGGGCAACGCGCTTTTGACGATCATCAACGACATCCTCGACTTCTCCAAGATCGACGCCGGCCAGCTGGTGCTCGACCCGGCGCCCTTCAACCTCCCCGAGGCGATCGAGGATGTGGCGACGCTGGTGTCGACGCGCGCCAAGGAGAAGGACCTCGAGCTCATCGTGCGCATCGAGCCCGGCCTGGAGAGCCTGTTCATCGGCGATGTCGGCCGCATCAGGCAGATCGTCACCAATCTGGTCGGCAATGCGGTGAAATTCACCGACGAAGGCCATGTGCTGGTCGACGTGACCGGTCAGAAGGTGCCGACGGGAACAAAGCTCACCATCTCGGTCACCGATACCGGCATCGGCATTCCGCCTGAGAAACTGAAACTCGTCTTCGAAAAATTCAGCCAGGTCGATACCTCGTCGACCAGACGCCACGAAGGCACCGGGCTCGGGCTCGCCATCACCTCGCGCCTGGTCGAGCTGATGGGCGGCGAGATCGGCGTGGAAAGCGACGAAGGCAAGGGCTCGACCTTCTGGTTCACCGTGACATTGCCCAGGGCCGGGCAACAGAGCGGGCAGCGGATCATGCCGGTCGACGTGACCGGCGCACGGGTGCTGATCGTCGACGACAATGCCGTCAACCGGTCGATTCTGAGCGAGCAGATGGCGTCATGGACGTTCGATGCGTGCGCGGCGGAAAGCGGCGCCGAGGGGTTGAAGGTGCTCGTTGCCGCCGCTGCCTATGGGGTGCCGGTCGACTGCGTCGTGCTCGACTACCAGATGCCGGGAATGAGCGGCGCCGAAATGGCGCGGATCGTGCGCAACACCGCCGGCCTCGCCGATACGCCGATCATCATGCTGACATCGGTCGACCAATCGCTCGCCAACACCAGCTATCGCGATCTCGGCATCGATGCGCAGCTGATCAAGCCGGCGCGGTCCTCGGTGCTTTTGGAAACGCTGGTCGCGACAATCCAGCGTCACCACCACCACACGACGGACGGTCGCGTGCTGCCGGCAGCACGCAGCGGTTCGGGCGGCATTGCCGAACCAGCATCCGCAAAGCCGCCACACGCTGCTTCGGAGCGGGCCTTGCTGCAGCCACCGCCGGTTCGTGCCCGCGCCCGGGCCACCGGCGATGAACGCAGGCTCGACATACTGGTTGCCGAGGACAATGAAGTGAACCAGATGGTGTTCACCCAGATCATCGGTGAAACCGGTTACAGTTTCGAAATCGTCGGCAACGGTCGCAAGGCGCTCGACGCCTTCGGCAGGCTCAACCCGCGCATGATCCTGATGGATGTCTCGATGCCGGAGATGAGCGGGCTCGAAGCGACGGCCGCCATTCGCCGGCTGGAAGAGGAGACGGGTACGCATATCCCGATTGTCGGCGTCACAGCTCATGCGCTGAAAGGCGATCGCGAACGTTGTCTGGAAGCGGGCATGGACGACTATCTGCCCAAGCCGATCAGCCCCAGGGCCTTGCTGGAAAAGGTCGAGCGCTGGGTCAACGCCGGCGGGGAGGTCCTGCGCAGCGCAGGATAGGCGCGCCGTCGCAGCTGCTTTCGCAAGGAGCGGAGAAAGATCGCCGAAGATTCGGCGCCGCCCTTGCGCGAAACACTATGGTGCGATCGCACCATACCAAAACAAGCCCGCAGCCGGGACAATGGTCGCATGGAAATCCGCTCCGGTTACGGGCGGGAGCAAGCGACCGCCGGCAAGAAACAGCGTCAATTCTACCCCAACGGACCCTGTTTTCGGTGATGGCTCGGCCAAGACACACTCTGGCCACAGGCAACGCGCTCCCGCCCGGATTTTCTTTCTCGGCGCCTGTCACCGAGGAACAAGCCGCCCGCAATCGCGCAAGTCCCTGATTCCGGCAGCAAACCGCGGCCATATTGCCAAGGCTGGCCGGCCGCCACTTTCGGCACGTCCGTTCGACGTTACCGGGCTGACACGAAACTGTCATGCGACTGTAATAATCGGGGGCTATTGGCCTCAGCGGGCGCCGACAGACACTGGCGCCGAGAGACCATCTTCCGAACAGGAGCAGGCCACATGAAGAAATTCCTCCTCACGGCGTCGGCCGCGGCGCTTGCGCTGGCCGCGTCGTCCGGCTTCGCCGCCGCGCGCGACCAGATCCAGGTCGCCGGGTCGTCGACCGTGCTACCCTATGCCAAGATTGTCGCCGAGCAGTTCGGCGAAACCTTTACCAACTTCAAGACCCCGGTGGTCGAGTCCGGCGGCAGCGGCGCCGGCATCAAGGAATTCTGCAAGGGCGTCGGCGAAGACACGATCGATATCGCCAACTCCTCGCGCCCGATCAAGCCGGACGAGGTCAAGTCCTGCGCCGACGCCGGCGTGAAGGAAATCCAGGAAGTCCGCATCGGTTATGACGGCATCGTCTTCGCCACCGACATCAAGGGCCCGGACTGGGCGCTGGTTCCCGCCGACATCTACAAGGCGCTGGCCGCCAAGCTGGTCGTCGACGGCAAGCTGGTCGACAATCCGAACACCAAGTGGAGCCAGGTCAACCCGAAGCTGCCCGACTGGGACATCGCCGCCTACATTCCGGGTGAAAAGCACGGCACGCGTGAAGTGTTCGAGACCAAGCTTCTCGACGCCGGCTGCGACAAGGCCGCCATCAAGGCCACCGGCATCAGCGACGACAAGGAAGTCGGCAAGACCTGCATCGCCATCCGCAAGGACGGCAAGGCTATCGACATCGACGGCGACTATACCGAGACGCTCGCTCGCATCGACTCCAACAAGACCGGCGTCGGCGTGTTCGGCCTCGCCTTCTACGAAAACAACGCCGACAAGCTGAAGGTTGCGACCGTCAAGGGCATCGTGCCTTCGACCGCGACCATCGCCAGCGGCGAGTATCCAGTGTCGCGCCCGCTGTTCTTCTACGTGAAGAAGGCGCATCTCGGCGTCGTTCCCGGGCTCAAGGAATATGTCGAGTTCTTCCTTGACGACCAGATGGTCGGCCCGGAAAGCCCGCTCGCCGAATACGGCCTCGTTGCGGCTCCCGACGCAGAGCGTCAGGCCCAGCGTGACGCATTCGCCGCCGGAAAGACGATGTAATCAGCTACCGAACCAGGGCGCGGGCCAAGTCCGCGCCCTGGTTTCGTCGCCTGCCGCAATGGCGGCGGCGCTTTGAATTTTCCTTGGGGTGGGTGATGTCGTCCTTGCTCGTACTCGCCATTATCGTTGCCATAGGCCTGGTTGCGTTCTTTATCGGCCGGCAGCGTGCTTCCGCTCAGGACAATGGCACGGTGAAGCCGCATTCGCGCGCCCACTATCACGGCTGGTGGGCCTTCCTGCTCGCCGTTCTGCCCGCCCTTTTGCTGCTCGCCGTCTGGAACGTCGGCTCTTCGGTCTATCTCGACCGTCACATTCACGCCGCCTTGCCCGAGCGGACCGCCGACAGCAAGGTTGCCAGCGAGGCGCTGGACGTCAGTCTGGTAAAGAGCCTCGCCAAAGGCTTGCGCCAGCTCGACGCGAACACCGCACTGCCAGCCACTTTCGCCGAACTGCAGCCGATGCTCGCCGCCAAGGGCGTGGCGCTGGCGACCGACACGCAGGACTACATGATCCCGATCGCCGTCGAGGCGAACGCCGTGCAGAACCGGCTCGGCCTGTTTGGCGCAATTATCACCTTCGCCTTGTCGATCGCCGGCGCCTTCTATGCGCTGAGGCAGATCGCGCCGCGCGCCAGGGCGCGCAACAATGTCGAGAGGCTGATGCTGTGGGGGCTGCTTGCCGCCTCCACCATCGCCATCCTGACCACGGTCGGCATCGTGCTTTCCATGCTGTTCCAGACGATCACCTTTTTCGAAAGCGTGTCGCCGGCGAGTTTCTTCTTCGGCACGGTCTGGGATCCGCGTTTTTCCGCTGCTGGTTCGGGCGGCAGCCAGGGCCAGTTCGGCCTGATCCCGCTGCTTGCCGGCACGCTCTATATCGCGGCGGTCGCACTCGTGGTCGCGGTGCCGATCGGGCTGATGTCGGCGGTCTACATGGCCGAATATGCAACGCCCCGGCTGCGCTCTGTGGTCAAGCCGGCGCTGGAACTGCTCGCCGGCATACCGACCATCGTCTACGGCATCTTCGCGGTGGTCACGCTCGGGCCGTTCCTGCGCGATCTCTCCGCGGCGCTGACGGGCGGCTCGCCCTTCGTCCAGGGCCAGAGCATTTTCACCGCCGGGCTGGTCATGGGCGTCATGCTGATCCCGGTCGTGTCTTCGCTGTCCGATGACATCATCACGGCGGTGCCGCGCGCCATGCGCGACGGCTCGCTCGGCCTCGGCGCGACCCGCTCCGAGACAATCAAGCGCGTCATCCTGCCGGCGGCACTTCCCGGCATTGTCGGCGCCATCCTGTTGACCGCTTCGCGCGCCATCGGCGAGACGATGATCGTCGTGCTGGCGGCAGGCGTCGCCGCCAATCTCACCGTCAACCCGTTCGAGGCGATGACGACCATCACCGTCAAGATCGTCAACCAGCTGACCGGCGACCTCGAGTTCAATTCGCCGCAGACGCTGGTCGCCTTCGCGCTCGGCCTGACGCTGTTCGCGTTGACGCTGGTGATGAATATCGTCGCGCTCTACATCGTGCGCAAATACCGGGAGCAGTACGAATGACCGACATTCCCATGGACACGATGGTCCGGGCCGCCGCTCATCCGCGCCGCGACATCGGGCTGAAGGCCCGCTATGCCGCCGAACGCCGCTTCCGCATCTATGGCATGCTGGCGATTTCCGTCGGCCTCGCCTTCCTGGCCATCATCCTCGTCACCATTGTCTCGAAGGGCTACACCGCCTTCTGGCAGACGACGGTGTCACTGCCGATCTCCTTCGACGAGAAGGTGATCGATCCTTCCAACAAGCGGGCCACCGATCCGAATGTACTGATCAAGGCGAATTATCCCAAGCTTGCCGAAAACGCGCTGATCGCCAAGCTCGGCATTTCTCCCGACGACAAGCCGGCTATCAAACAGCTCAAGGGCTTCCTGTCCGAAGGCGCCCGCGTCCAGCTGCGCGACATCGTCGCCGCCGATCCGTCGGTCATCGGCACGACGCGTGACGTCAACATCCTGGCTGCCGCCAATCTCGACTCGGCCTTCAAGGGGCAGATCGACCTCGGCGTCGAGGAAGCGCGCCGCAAGGTTTCCGACCAGCAGATCGCCTGGATGAACAAGCTGAAGGCGGACGGCGTGATGGCCGAGCACTTCAACGCCGGCCTGTTCACTTACGGCGCCTCCAGCCGCCCTGAAACCTCCGGCATGGGCGTGGCGATCATCGGCTCGCTCTACATGATGGTGATCGTGCTCTTGCTGGCGCTGCCGATCGGTGTCGCCGCCTCCATCTATCTGGAGGAATTCGCCAAGAAGAACCGCTTCACCGACCTGATCGAGGTCAACATCAACAATCTGGCCGCGGTGCCGTCGATCGTCTTCGGCTTGCTCGGCCTTGCCGTCTTCATCAACTTTCTCGGCATGCCGCGCTCGGCGGCCTTCGTCGGCGGCCTGGTGCTGACGCTGATGACGCTGCCGACGATCATCATCGCGACGCGTGCGGCGCTCGCCGCCGTGCCGCCGTCGATCCGCGCAGCAGCGCTTGGTCTTGGCGCTTCCAAGATGCAGATGGTGTTCCAGCATATCCTGCCGCTAGCCGCCCCCGGCATTCTCACCGGCACCATCATCGGCCTGGCGCGCGCGCTCGGCGAAACCGCGCCGCTGCTCTTGATCGGCATGGTCGCCTTCGTCGCCGACTATCCGAAGACACCTTTCGATCCGGCGACGGCGCTGCCGGTGCAGATCTACCTGTGGGCGAACGAGGCCGAACGCGCCTTCGTCGAACGCATGTCCGGCGCCATCATCATCCTGCTGGTCTTCCTCATGGCCATCAACATCACCGCGATCGTGCTTCGGCGCCGGTTCGAGCGGCGCTGGTAGAAAAAGGCATTTTGGTATGAACATCATGACCGAACAGTCCCTTGAAAACGCTGTGGGCGATAAAATGAACGCCAAGTCGAACGAAGTGATCAAAATGCGCGGCGACAAGGTCGGCGTGTTCTACGGCGAGAAGCAGGCGTTGTTCGACGTCAATCTCGACGTGCGCCTCAATCAGGTGACGGCGCTGATCGGCCCCTCGGGTTGCGGCAAGTCCACCTTCCTGCGCTGCCTCAACCGCATGAACGACACCATCGACTCGGCGCGGGTGACCGGCAAGATCACGCTGGACGAAGAGGATATCTACGACAAGAGCATCGACGTCGTCGAGCTCAGGGCGCGCGTCGGCATGGTGTTCCAGAAGCCCAATCCGTTCCCGAAGTCGATCTACGAGAACGTCGCCTATGGCCCGCGCATCCATGGACTGGCCAAGCGCAAGGCCGATATGGATCAGATCGTCGAGTCGAGCCTGAAGAAGGCGGCGATCTGGAACGAGGTCAAGGACCGCTTGCAGGAACCCGGCACCGGCCTTTCCGGCGGCCAGCAGCAGCGTCTATGCATCGCCCGCGCCATTGCCGTGTCGCCCGAGGTGATCCTGATGGACGAGCCCTGCTCGGCGCTCGATCCGATCGCCACCGCCCGTGTCGAGGAACTGATCGACGAACTGCGCCAGAACTACACGATCGTCATCGTCACCCACTCGATGCAGCAGGCGGCGCGCGTGTCGCAGCGCACGGCGATGTTCCATCTCGGCTATCTCGTCGAGGAGGGCGCCACCGACAAGATGTTCACCAACCCCGACGACAAGCGCACCCAGGACTACATTACCGGCCGGTTCGGCTGAGCGGTTCCGGCAGCGAAGTTTCAGGCACGAGGACTAGGATCATGGGTGAACATACCGTCGCATCTTTCGATGAAGAGCTGGGGCAGATCAGCAAGCTGATCCGCGACATGGGCGATCTCGCTGGCTCGATGGTCAGCGGCTCGACCAAGGCGCTGCTTAATTCGGACAACGCCCTTGCACAGCGCGTCGTCTCCGACGACGCCATCATGGATGCGCGCCAGCGCGAGCTGGACGACCGCGCCATCACGCTGATCGCCAAGCGCCAGCCGATGGCCAACGATTTGCGCGCAGTGGTCGGCTCGATCCGCATGGCTGGCGACCTCGAACGCATCGGCGACCTGGCCAAGAACATCGCCAAGCGCGTCGGCACCGTCGGCCTCAGCGTCACGCCGCGCGACCTGTCGCATTCCATCGATGCGATGGCCCAACTGGTGCTTATCCAGGTGCAGGGAGTGGTCGAGGAATATGCCGCCGCCGATGCGGCCGCGCTCGCCAAGCTCAGGAATGACGACGAGCGCATCGACGTCAAATACACATCGGTGTTTCGCGAGCTTTTGACCTACATGATGGAAGATCCGCGCAACATCACCGCGTGCACGCACCTCCTGTTCTGCGCCAAGAACCTCGAGCGCATCGGCGACCATGTCACCAACATCGCCGAAAATGCGTATTATGTTTTGACCGGCACGCAGCTGCCCGCCAATCGTCCGAAGCAGGACGAGACGGCGATGTCCGCGCCGGCGGCATGACGACAAGGCTGACCAGTCGATGATCGCGCCACGCATCATGGTGGTGGAGGACGAGGAGCCGCTAGGCCTGCTCCTCCGCTACAATCTCGAATCCGAAGGCTACCAGGTCGAGGTGGTGACGCGCGGCGACGAAGCTGAGATCCGCCTGCAGGAAAACGTGCCCGACCTGCTGGTGCTGGACTGGATGGTTCCGGCGGTTTCCGGCATCGAGCTGTGCCGGCGTCTCAGGATGCGGCCCGAAACCGAGCGGCTGCCGATCATCATGCTGACCGCGCGTGGCGAAGAGAGCGACCGCGTGCGCGGCCTGTCGACCGGCGCCGACGACTATCTGGTCAAGCCGTTCTCGACGCCGGAATTCATGGCCAGGGTCAAGGCGCTGCTGCGCCGCGCCAAGCCGGAAGTTCTGTCCAGCGTGCTCAAGGTCGGCGACATCGTGCTCGATCGAGAATCGCACCGGGTTTATCGCAAGAAGAGCGAGATCCGGCTCGGGCCGACCGAATTCCGCCTGCTTGAGTTCATGATGCGTCATCCTGGCCGGGTGTTCTCGCGCAGCCAGTTGCTCGACAATGTCTGGGGCGAGACGATCTATATCGACGAACGCACGGTGGACGTGCATGTCGGCCGGCTGCGCAAGGCGGTCAACAATGGCCGCATGCCAGATGTCATCCGAACCATTCGGGGCGCCGGTTATGCGATCCGCGAAGACTAGGTCCCTCGGCGCGGAAGCGTTTATTGGTTGAATGCGTCCACTCCCGGACCTCACACGTCGATGATTGGCTCAGCCCGCTCATGGCTTCGTCATTCTTGGGCGAAGCAAGGAGCGTAGCGACGCGGCGCAGACCCAAGGATCCATGCCGCGACCTCAAGGCGTTGCTACTGTGCAGAATTCTGCCCCGTTGAATTCTTTGACCGATTTCACGGCATGGATCCCAGGGTCTCCGCGACGGAGCTTCGCTCCTGCTTCGCCCTGGGATGACGACGTTGGGACGGCTTCGGCCAATCTCCAAAGTCGGCGACAATCTGCGGCATCAATGATTGACGTCGTCCTCAGGCCACGTCTTTCCCGATAGCGCCAGCCCGTGCCTGCCCGCCCGGCGCGAAGATCTCCTGGTCGACGAAGCTCAGTGCCCGCATGGCGCAGCCTTCGCGGATCAGCGGCAATTCGTTCGGTTCGGTGTCGAAGGAGATCGATTTCGAGTGCTGGCCGCCGGCGGTCTGGGCGATGGCCTCGCGCAGCGCCGGTTCGATCAGGTCGAAGGCGGCGGCGCTGACGCCGACCATGGCGACCGGCGCGGGATCGATCAGCGCAAAAAGACTGCCGAGGCCGAAGCCGAGCGCTTCGCCGGCCTTGCGGTAGGCCTCGCGCTCCGGCCCGTCTTTCTCGCGTGCCGCGACGGCGAGCGCCCGCATGTCGGCGTCGCTGACATCGGCGACCGGCTCGGCGTCCTCGCCCAATTGCCTGGCGTTGCGCCAGATGGCGTAGTTGCCGGCATAGGCCTCGACGCAGCCGCGCCGCCCGCAGCGGCACAGCGCCCCGCCCGGGCGATGGATCATGTGGCCGAACTCGCCGCCCGATGAATGGGTGCCGGTGAACAGCTCGCCCTTCAGCACCAGTCCCATGCCGATGCCGTGCGACAAAAGGATGGCGATGAAATCGTCGTGGTAGCGGACCGGATCGCGCCACTGCAGCGCCACCGCCATCATGTTGCAGTCGTTTTCCATGGTGGCCGGAATGCCGAATTCGCCTTCCAGTATGTCGGCGAAGGCGATGTCGGTCTGCGGCGTGATCGGCGACCACAGCATGGCGCGGGCGTGCGAATCGGTGATGCCTTGGATGCCCATAGCAATGCGGGCAACGCTGTGGGTGTCGAGGTCGGGATCCTCGAGCCGACGCCTGACTATGGCGACACATTCGCCGATCAGTTCGTCGCGCGGCATGGTCAGCGTGTCCAGCCGGCGCTGCTCTTCGGCCACCACCTGGCCGGCATAGTCGATGACGGCGACGGAAAGGAAATTCAGCGACAGCACCACGGTCATCACCGCGGCTGCTTCCGGATTGAGCCCGAGACCGACTTGCGGCCGGCCGCGTTTCAGCGAAACCGGCTCGCTGGCCTTGCTCTCGGCCAGGATGCCTTCCTCGATCAGGTCCGACGAGATCGCCGATATGGTGGAGTGGCTGAGGCCGGTGGTCGCGGCGATCTCGGTCCGCGACGGCTGGCCGGCGCGGCGCACGGCCGAAAGCACCATCGCCCGGTTGCGGCGGCGCAAATCGTCGTGGCGGATTCCAACCGACATCTTTCTTGCTTTCCTCCCGGTCGTCCTCGCGGCCTCTCATGATATTGAAGGCAGTCGGTGACACCAGCCAAATATTGGCAGAAGCCGGCAGCCCTGTCATTATTTATTGCGAGCCTCGAAAAAAAGTCAGTGGCACGTCAAAATCCATCAGAATCGATGTTGACAGCGCTCCGACGTTGGATCAGTATTTTTTCGAGGCTCGAAAAAATAGAGCCTTTGTGCCGGCCTTCGGGCCAGTTTGGTCGCGCCGCACGCGGCGCAGGGAGGATACAATGAAAAGATTCACAGCCGCCATCCTGGCGGGTGTCGCCATGTCGCTGACGCTGGCGTCGGTCGCACAGGCGAAGGACAAGGTCATTGGCGTTTCGTGGTCGAACTTCCAGGAAGAGCGTTGGAAGACCGATGAAGCGGCGATGAAGACGGCGATCGAGGCCGCCGGCGACAAGTATATCTCCGCCGACGCGCAGTCCAATCCCGGCAAGCAGCTGACCGATGTCGAGAGCCTGATTTCGCAGGGCGCCAATGCGCTGATCATCCTTGCGCAGGATGCATCGGCCATCGGCCCGGCGGTGCAGAAGGCACTGGACGAAGGCATTCCGGTCGTCGGCTATGACCGTCTGATCGAGAACAAGGATGTCTTCTACCTGACCTTCGACAACAAGGAAGTCGGCCGCATGCAGGCCCGCGAAGTGTTCAAGGCCAAGCCGGAAGGCAACTACGTCTTCATCAAGGGCTCCGGTGCCGATCCGAACGCCGATTTCCTGTTCGCCGGCTCGATGGAAGTGCTGAAGGAAGCCATCGACGGCGGCAAGATCAAGAATGTCGGTGAGGCCTACACGGACGGCTGGCTGCCCGCCAACGCCCAGAAGAACATGGAACAGTTCCTGACCGCCAACGACAACAAGGTCGATGCGGTGGTTGCAGCCAATGACGGCACCGCCGGCGGCGTCGTCGCCGCGTTGACGGCGCAGGGCCTGGCCGGAACCGTACCGGTGTCGGGCCAGGACGGCGACCACGCCGCGCTGAACCGCATCGCACTCGGCACGCAGACCGTGTCGGTGTGGAAGGACGCGCGCGAACTCGGCAAGAACGCCGCCGAGATCGCCTCGCAGCTGGCCGACGGCAAGAAGACCGGAGACATTGCCGGCGCCAAGGACTTCACCACGCCTGGCGGCAACACCGTCAAATCGCTCTTCCTGACCCCGGTTGCCATCACCAAGGACAACCTCAACGTCGTCATCGATGCCGGCTGGATCAAGAAGGACGAAGTCTGCGCTGGCGTCACTGCTGGCAGCGTTGCAGCCTGCAACTAAAACCGGACCGCTATCGGTTCCAAATCTCGGCGCCGCGGCCCAAAAGCCGCGGCGTTTCTCAAGGGGCTTTCCGCTTCAAATGACCGCGGAAAGCAAATAGCATCCATGTTCCGGCATCCGCGCCAGACGGCAAACCGGTGGGAGGATAGCATGACCGACACGACCTCTAATCAGCCGGTCGCCAGCACTGCCGCGGACCGGGCGCGTGCATCCGAACTCAGCGCCGCCGGGCGGTTCCTCAGGGCTACCGAGCTCGACACGCGCATGCTCGGCATGGTCGGCGCGCTGCTGGTCATCTGGGTCGGCATACACATCCTGTCGGGCGGGCTTTTCCTGACGCCGCGCAATCTGTGGAATCTGTCGGTGCAGACCTCCTCGGTCGCGATCATGGCGACCGGCATGGTGCTGGTCATCGTCATGCGCAACATCGACCTTTCGGTCGGTTCCGTCGAAGGCGTGATCGGCATGATCATGGGCGTGGCGCAGGCCGAATTCCTCATTCGCGTCATCGGCTTCCAGCTCGGAAATCCCTGGCTCTGGATCATCGCGCTTGCCGTCGGCGTGGTGCTTGGTCTGCTGATCGGTGCGTTCCATGGCTTCATCATCGCCTATATGGAGGTTCCGGCCTTCATCGTGACGCTGGGCGGCCTGCTGGTCTGGCGCGGCATGGCATGGCTCATCACCAGCGGCCGCACGGTAGCGCCGCTCGACGCCACTTTTCAGCTGATGGGTGGCGGACCACGCGGCTCGATCGGCGCCACGGCCAGCTGGATCGTCGGTGTCGTCGCCTGTGCGGCGGTTGCCTTCGCGCTGCTCAACGGCCGCTCGCAACGCAAGCGGTTCGCCTTTCCATTGCGCCCCGTCTGGGCTGAGACCTTGCTTGGCGTGGTCGCTTGCGTGGCCATCCTCGGCGCCGTCTGGATCGCCAATTCCTATCCATGGCCGATCGGCATCGTGCGCCAATACGCGCAGCAGAACGGCATCACCCTTCCCGAAGGCGGGCTGTTCATCGCCCACGGCATCGCCATACCGGTGCTGATGGCGGTGACTGTCGGCATCATCATGACCTTCATCACCAAGCGCACGCGTTTCGGCCGCTATGTCTTCGCCATCGGCGGCAATCCGGAGGCAGCCGAACTCGCCGGCATCAACACGCGCTGGGTGACCATGAAGGTGTTCATGATCATGGGCGTGCTGGCGGCCATCAGTGCCGCGATCTCGTCGGCCCGCCTCAACGCGTCGACCAATGCGCTCGGCACGCTGGACGAGTTGCTAGTCATCGCCGCCGCCGTCATCGGCGGCACGTCGCTGGCCGGCGGCGCCGGAACGGTGATGGGCGCCATGCTCGGCGCGCTTCTGATGCAGTCGCTGCAATCCGGCATGGTGCTGCTTGGCATCGACTCGCCGCTGCAGAGCATCGTGGTCGGCGCCGTGCTGGTCATCGCGGTGTGGCTCGACACGGTCTACCGCAAGCGGGTCTAGGGGAGGAACGATCATGGAAAAAACTGCTCCCACGGGCACAGCGCTGATCGACATGCGCAACATCTCGATCGCCTTCGGCGGCATTCGCGCCGTCGACGATGCATCCATCGATCTTTTCCCGGGCGAGGTCGTGGCGCTGCTCGGCCACAACGGCGCCGGCAAGTCGACGCTGATCAAGATCCTTTCCGGCGCCTACAAGCGCGACGCTGGCCAGATCTTCGTCAATGGCCAGGAGGCTGCGATCTCCAACCCGCGCGATGCCAAGAAATACGGCATCGAGACGATCTACCAGACGCTGGCGCTGGCCGACAATGTCGACGCCGCCGCCAATCTGTTCCTCGGTCGTGAGCTGATGACCGGCTGGGGCACGCTGGACGATGTCGCCATGGAAGCCGAGGCGCGCAAGGTGATGGGCCGGCTCAATCCGCGCTTCCAGCGCTTCAAGGAGCCGGTGATCAAGCTGTCGGGCGGCCAGCGCCAGTCGGTGGCGATCGCGCGCGCCATCCTGTTCAACGCCCGCATCCTGATCATGGACGAGCCGACGGCGGCACTCGGGCCGCAGGAAACGGCGCAGGTCGGCGAACTGGTCAAGCAGCTCAAGGCCGACGGCATCGGCATCTTCCTCATCAGCCATGACATCCATGACGTGTTCGAACTCGCTGACCGCGTCTGCGTGATGAAGAACGGCCAGGTCGTCGGCACGGCGCGCACCACCGATGTGACCCAGGACGAGGTGCTCGGCATGATTATCCTGGGCAAATGCCCACCCGGGGCCATTCCCGGGCCTGGCGCGCTGAAGATCGCAGCATAGGCTATTATCTGGTTCGGCCATGATCTGTTCCGAAAACCGGTTTCCACTTTTCGGGATCATGATCTGGTAAGCCGGCTAACCATAGGCAATCGATAGGCCAACTCTCACGATGGTTTGTCCTCGCCATTGTGTTGGCGCGGTGACATGCCATAAAGGTCCCGAATCCATGGGCCGCAACATCCGTTGAAGAAGTTCTTCCCGATCGTCGCCTTTGTCGCCGTCGCGCTGATCAGCCTGACGATGGCCGGATTTGCCTATTTCGCCACGCAGGAGGCGGCGCGGATCAAATTCGAGGCGGCCGCGGACGACGCGCTCAACCGGATCGAGAGCCGCATTGATCTGCATCTGTCGCTGCTGCGCTCAACCCAGGCGCTGTTTGACGCCCGGAATGGCGACATTTCGCAAGCAGAGTTCAAGGCGTTCTTCAGCGCGCTCGATGTCGACAACAATTTCGCCGGCCTGCGTGGCATCGGTTTTCTCAGGTTGGCGAAAACCGGCGACGAGGCGGCGATCGAGCGTGATATTCTGCACGATCATGGCGTCGCACACCCGGTCTATCCTGAAACGACGCAGCCTTGGCGCACGCCCATCTTCATGTTCGAACCGCTGGACCCGTCCAACCAGTCGAGCATCGGTTATGACATGTTCACCGAACCGGTGCGCCGGGCGGCGATCGAAAAGGCGATGGCCGATGACCAGCAGCATGCGAGCGGGCTCATCCAGCTCGGCCAGGGCACGGGTGCAGCGCAGACCTTTACCGGCTTCCTGGTTTTTGTGCGGCTCAATGTGGAAACCGCGCCTGACGTCATCAATGCGTCGAGATCCTCGACGGCGGGTTTACTCTATGCCGCCTTCCGCGCCCGCGATCTGTTCCAGATCGCACTCAGCCGGACGCCGCTGCTGCCGGTCAATACCGAAATCTACGATGGCAAGGTGGACGCGGGCGATCTGTTGTTCCGGTCCGAAACACCCCCGGCGGCAACCTTCGGCGACAGGCTGCTGGTGACACGCCAGATCACCGTGGCCGGCCGGCCATGGACCGTCCTGTTTCGGCCGACAAGCGCCTTCTCGCAGCCCTCCTCGCGCGCCATTCCGGTGATGCTGGGCCTGTTCGGCCTGCTGCTGGCAGGCACAATTGCGCTGGTGGCGCGCTATCAGGAGCGGGCCTATGACGCCAAGTCGCTGCTGCACGAAACGACCGAGAAGAGCTTGCTCGAAAAGGATCTGATGCTGCAGGAGATGAAGCATCGTATCAAGAACTCGATCACGCGGGTGCTGGCGATCGCACGCCAGACGGCGTCGCGGGCCACCGACGTCAACGAATTCTCAGCGTCCTTTTCGGCCCGGCTGCAGGCGATGGCGGCATCGCAGGACATGCTGACGCGCTCGCGTTGGCAGAAAGCCGATCTCGGCGATCTCTTACGCATCGAACTTGGCCAGGTGTTCGGCAAGGAGCTTCCGGAAGGCGTCTTGTCGGGGCCACAGGTTCTGCTCGATGAGACGACGACGCAGGCGCTCGGCCTGACTTTTCACGAGCTGGCGACGAACGCGCTGAAATATGGCGAGGCTGGCAATTCGGTTGGCGCGCTCAAGGTCGACTGGTCGGTTAAAGGGCGCGGACGCGACCGGATGCTGGCCCTCAACTGGCGCGAGGCCGGGCAAAAGAAGCTGGAAGCACCTGTCGAGACCGGCTTCGGCACAAAACTGATCGATCTCAATGTCACGCGCGAATTGCGTGGCACGATCAGGCGCGATTTCCGTGCCGACGGATTGAAAGTGGAAATCAGGATTCCGCTGTCGGACTGAAACGCCGCCACGGGCGGTTCGAATACGCAAACAAACGGAGACCGGACCAGCCGGTCTCCGCCTTGACTGCTTGACGCGCTTTGAAGCGGATCAGCAGCGAGCCGTGTAGAGATGGCCGCGGTTGTCGCGATACTGGCAATAACCATTGCGCAGGTTGCGCACCAGCAGGCCGGAACCAGCACCGACAGCCGCGCCGATGAGCGCACCCTTGCCGCCGCCAATCAGGCCACCGGCCAGAGCGCCGACACCGGCGCCGACGCCGACGTCCTGCTCGGTCGTGCTGCAACCGCTGACCGCAACCACCGCAACCATGGCAATAATCAATTTCCGCATAGAGTCTCTCCTCACTTGTGTCCTCACTTTAGTAAGCTCTAGCCGCCATTTAGCATGAAATGACGGCCTTTGCCCGCTCGAATCTATTGTTGGCGAACAGAGTCTTTTTCGGGGCGCACGCCGTTCGATGCAACCATAAGGTTGGAAATCTCCAACGAAGCATCGAGCGTCCCGTCCGGACGCACGTTCCAGACGACCTGGTCATAGTCGTCTTCCAGTGCCGGATCGACGGCAAGACATTTGGCGACGACGTGCTGGGCCTGACCCTGGACATCGCCCAAGGCGAAGGGCCGCTCGGCGGTGCATTCGTCAGCGGTCTCGAAGACGCTGACCGGCACGGGCAGTTCGCGGCACTCGGTCATGGTGTTCGAACAGCCGATGACCAGCAGCAAGGCGGCAATATGTTCCATGGCGACAATCCTCTCGCCATAGCAACGGCCCACATCGTTCAAAGTTCCTGCGCTTGCGGCCAAGTGCATGAATAATTGGAAGGATGCGGGGCTTGGGGTGAGTTCAACTGGGGGTCAGCTCAACTGGAGTGCCGCGATCAGCACGACAACCGCGACCAGCGCGAGAATGGCGAGGCGAAGGGCCGTATGGGAAACGTTGGGCGAGGGCGCGGCCGATGGGTCAAGATCCTGAAATCCACTCATCGAGATGCGGGCGGCCTGCTCCAGTCTGTTCAGATCGGCAACTGTCAACTTCATTCCTCCCATACTGCGCTGCAAGCCGTGGTCGAAACGTTCGAGGCATCGGCAAGTTCCAGCGCTACCTGGGAAGCACAGCATCGGACTTTATGGTGAACAGTCGGTTAAGGGATCACGGCGCTGCCGTGAGACGCGCTCACTCGGTCTCGAAATTGCCGTGCGGAACGACAAGCCGGTATTCGAGGCGGCCGCCGCTGATTTCAAGTGTCGCGGTGCCGTTCAACGACGTCGGTACGACGCGCTCGAGCGCAACGCTGCCAAAGCGCTTTTCGTTGCGTTGATTGTCGTTGGCGCCGATGGCTTCGGCCCAGGTCAGCGACAAGGCCGGCCTGCCGGCGGAAGCGTTGGTCAGACTGGCCGTTACCTCGACGAAGCCATCCGGTCGCGACAAGGCGCCGTAACTCACCGAATTGACGGCGAGTTCATGCATCGCCAAGCCGATATGCAAAGCGGCATTGGGGTTGAGATAGGGGTTTTCACCCTGGAAACGCAGGCTGCGTGCCGGATCGGCGCCGTAGCGGCCAACCTGGCCGGAGACGAGTTCGCGAAGGGCGGCACCCCGCCAGTTGGACGATGTCACCAAATCCTGGGAAGAGGCCAACGACTGCAGCCGGCCGCGAAAGCGCGTCAGGAAATCACCAAGTGTCTCCGAGTAGCGGCCTGTCTGGGTGGCAATGCTCTGGATGATGGCCAACAGGTTTTTCGAGCGGTGGCTGACCTCGCGCAGCAGCGTCTTCAGCGTCTGCTCGCGGCGTTTCTGCTCGGTCGTTTCAACCATGGTGGTGACGACACCCTGCACCGTCCCGCCATCGCCGTGGTCGGCATCGATCCACACCTGGAACCAGCGAACGCCGTCGTCGGCGGGAACACTGAGCTCAAGCCGTTCGGCATTGCCGGATGCGATGACATTGCGTTTGGCGGCGCCGATGCGCTCAGCCTGTGCCGGCGGCAATATGCCGTTGCTGTCGGTGGTATCGGCGGCCCATGGCGCGCGCATGTTGCGCGCCCATACCGTCTTCATTTCGCGGTCCTGGTAGAGAACCGAAATGCCGGCATTGTGCAGTGCATGGAGAAGAGCGCGGCCAAGCTGCATGCCGCTTTCGGCGGGATGCAAAGCGATGACCTCGTCACTCTCGCCGCTGTTGGTCATGTCTCCGGCTCGGGAACGCATCAATCACCTGTCCACCCAACTCAGGGCTGAACGGTTCATTGCGGATTGGGTTCCCTCATACTCTTCTCCGGCCCCCTTAAGACGGTCCGCCGGGCGGTGTCCGTTGAAGGACCCCGCCCGGCGGTGGCTGGAAACCGTTTGAGGGGTGCGGCTTCCAGTGTCCGGTCGCGCCTTACGAGGCCCGTCTGAACAGGCCGGCGAGAAGCGAAATGACCAGGAAGGCGAGAAAGATGAAGAACAATATCTGCGCGATACCGGCCGAGGTGCCGGCGATGCCGCCGAAACCAAGCGCGCCGGCTATGATCGCGACGACGAGGAATACGAGCGCCCAGTAAAGCATGATCCATCTCCATCAAATGGTATGAGAAAAACGTGGTTGGTTGCCGTTTGTTCCACCATTTGCCGAAAAAGACGACCGCTGGAAAGGGGCGTCTGCAGCGCGATGCGTTGGGTGCGCCTGACGGCTCACCCGGCGATTGCGCCGGGCGAGCGTCTCTTGGCAGCCATCATTTCATTTTTGGAAGCGCAGCGCAGGCCGGAGTCTAGGCAGCGGCTTTCGCTTGCCGGTCGAAGAACAGGGCCTGGCTGATCAGCGCCTTGACCATATCCGGGTTGAACGGCTTGGTGACCAGGAAGGCCGGTTCCGGCCGCTCGCCGGTCAACAGGCGCTCGGGAAAAGCGGTGATGAAGATCACCGGCACCGATGTCGACGACAGGATCTCGTTGACGGCATCGATGCCCGAACTGCCGTCGGCAAGCTGGATGTCGGCCAGCACCATCCTTGGCCGCGTCTTGCCGAACATCATCACCGCCTCGGCGTGGGTGCGCGCCGTTCCAACGACGCGGTGGCCAAGACTCTCGACCATCTCCTCGATGTCCATGGCGATCAGCGGTTCATCCTCGATGATCAGCACGTCGGTTGCCACCTGGCGGGAAATCTCGTTGCTCGCCTGGGCGAGGAGTTCGGAGAATTCCTTGTCGCCGACATCGAGGATTTCCGCCGCCTCGTCTTCGCTGAAGCCTTCGACGGCGACGAGCAGGAAGGCCTGGCGGGGAAGCGGTGCGATCGCGTTCAGATTGGCCGCGGCGCGCTGTTCCCACGCCGACTGCGCCTGCTCCTGCGGGACGCGGATGGCGACCGAGGTGAAGAGCTTGGCGAAAATCTTGTAGAGCGCGATGCGGTCGTTCGATGCGTCGGGAAAGATATCGACATCGGCGATGATGGCCTCGAGCATCGCGGCGACCAGCGCATCGCCGCTCTCCTGCGATCCGGAAACGGCGCGCGAGAAGCGGCGCAGGAACGGCAGGTGCGGAGCGATGGTTGCAGATAGGCTCATGGTAGACGTCTCCCTCAGATGACGTGATTGCACAGGTCGCAGGTCAAGCTGATTGCAAGCCCCGAAGACACAAACGCCGGTTTTCGCAAAAAGTTCCGATCACTATGGAACTAATATACCGGGGCGGCGTTTCAGGGTCGGGATGGGCAACCAGACGAGGGTGCCGCTTGCCTTGCGTATGTAACTAGTAGAGCGGCTCGGATGCTGGAAATAAAGGGCGACATGAAGGACATGACGAAAGATACAATGGCTGGCGCCGCAGACAGGCGCCGGGCTGCTTCCGGTGACCCGCTCGGGCCGAATTCGGAAATCGGCCGCAAACTCAAACAATATTATGACGAGCTCGTCTCCGACAATGTGCCGGATCGCTTCGCCCAGTTGCTCAGTCAGCTGGAACAGGCTGAACCCGCACAGAAGAAGGACTGAGACATGGCGGCTGTCTCTCAGGGCTTCAAGACCGATCTGCTCGGCTCGATCCCGAGCCTGCGCGCCTTTGCCGTGTCGCTGACACAAAATGCCGACAAGGCCGACGACCTGGTGCAGGAAACGCTGGTCAAGGCCTGGGACAAGCATGAAAGCTTCCAGCCGGGCACCAACCTCAAGGCATGGCTGTTCACCATCCTGCGCAATGAATTCTATTCGCAGATGCGCAAGCGTGGCCGCGAGGTGCAGGACAGCGACGGCATCATGACGGCCAGGCTTGCCGTTCATCCGGCCCAGCATGGCCAGCTTGACCTCAAGGATTTTCGCGGCGCGCTCGAGCAATTGCCCGAGGACCAGCGCGAAGCCATCATCCTCATCGGCGCGTCGGGCTTCTCCTATGAGGAAGCCGCCGAAATCTGCGGCTGCGCGGTCGGAACGATCAAGAGCCGCGTCAGCCGTGCCCGCACGCGGCTGCAGGAAATCCTGAAGATTTCAGGCGAAGACGAGTATGGGCCGGATGCAATTTCGGCGCAGGTGACGGGGTCAAACGCCGCTTAGGGCGTGACGGCTTGAACGGTCTGCGAGCAGTGTCACGCCGCAGACCGTCGTCCGCAGGCCGCCGCCACCGCCTCGACGAGATCGTCTCCCGAATAGGGTTTGGTGACCAGTCTGATGCCCGGAAAGGACGCCTTGATCTCGTCGGCGTCCGAATAGCCGGAGGCGAAGATGAAGGGCACGCCCGACTGGCGCAGCCGCGAGGCGAAATCGACCGTTGACGCCCCGCCCAGCATGAGGTCGACGATGGCCGCGTCGAATTGCGTTGCAACCTTCTGCTGATCGATTTCGGTCAGATCGCGGGCAATGACCACGTCGCCGGCGCCATAGTCGCGGCAAAGCTGCTCGACATCCATGGCGATCAGGAATTCGTCCTCCAGGACCAGTATCCGCAGTCCGTTGAGCAATGGGGGCACTTCGCAAAGTCTCCTTGGAACAGAGCGAGTCATGATCGTTATTTGGCAGCCTGTCATTTAAAAAAGACATGCCCGATGCTGGAACTCCGATCGCTGCGAGACGTTTGCCTTCAGCCTGTCTCAAGCAGGCTTTCGAAGAGGGGTCGAAATGTCTGGCCAGAACGGTCGTTCTTTCTCCAGCCGCCAGTATCCATGCGAGAAATGCCCTCTGCGACCGCTACCGGTGTTCCGGGAGTTCGAAAAGCCGGAACTCGCCTTCATCAGTACGTTCAAGAAAGGCGAACTCGCGGTCGACAAGGGCGCCACGGTGCTGGTCGAGGGCAGCCACAGCGCTCATCTCTACACGGTGCTGTCGGGCTGGGCTTTCCGCTACAAATTGCTGTCGGATGGCCGCCGCCAGATCCTCAACTATCTCATGCCCGGCGATCTCATCGGCCTGCAAGGCAGCGTGATGGGCGAGATGCAGCATTCGGTCGAGGCGCTGTCGCCGATGCTGCTGTGCGTCTTCGAGCGCGAGTACCTGCACGACCTTTACCGCAACCATCCGGGCCTGGCCTACGACATCACCTGGATCGCCTCGCGCGAAGAGCGGATGCTGGACGAGAACCTGCTCAGCGTCGGCCGCCGCAGTGCGATCGAGCGCCTGGCCTATCTGATCGCCTTTATCGGCAGCCGGGCCAAGGTGGTCGGGCTCAACGGCAAGGCACCGGTTCAAATCCCGATCACCCAGCAGCATGTCGCCGATACGCTCGGCCTGTCGCTGGTTCACACCAACAAGACGATCCGCAAGCTGATGGACCGCAAGCTGATCGTCTGGCGCGAGGGCGGCTGCGAGGTGGTCGACAATGAGGGGCTTCAGAACCTCGCGCGTTGGGAAGGACTGGGCGAAGGGCGCCGGCCGCTGATTTGAGCGAGCGGGGTTGGATGACGTTCGGCCGGGCTGGACTCATCCGTGGAAACATCTTTTGATGGAGCTTGTTCCGATTTCGGAACCTTGGCCTGTATCGAGCGTTTGAAACCAAGCAAACGCAAGGAGTTAAGCAATGGCAACTGCCACAGGAAAAACCGCTGGCGACAGCCGGACGAATACGGACCTTGAAGCCGACATCAAGCAATTGAAGGCCGATATCGAAAAACTCACCAAGCAGTTGGCCAAGACCGGCGAGCATGGCTACGGGACGGCGCGGCGCGCCGCCACCGAGGGTGTCGAACAATTGCGCGCCCAGGGCGAGGCAGCCTTCGACAATCTGCGCAGCAACGCCAAGGACATCGAAGCACAGATGATGGCCAGCGTGCGCGAGAAACCGGTGACGTCGCTGGCGATCGCTGCCGGCGTCGGCTTTCTCTTCGCGCTTCTGGCGCGGCGCTAGTTCCTGTCCAGATGGGAATGCTGGCATCGTTGATCTCGGCCTTCGCCTCGGGCGAAACAATTGCCGCCGTGCGCCGCGCGCGCACGGCGGCAATTGTCTATGGGCTCGCGGCGCTTATGGCGCTCTGCGGTCTCGGCTTCCTGCTTGGGGCCGCCTATATCTGGGCGGCCGACCGCTACGGCTCGCTGGCAGCCTGCCTCGGCTTCGGCGCCGGCTTCCTGGTGATTGCCGGGCTCATCCTGCTCATCCACCAGATATCGGCGGGTTCGCGCGCGCGGCGCCGTGCCAGACGGCGTAGTGCCGATATGAAGGCGATCGGCATCACGGCGGCTCTCGCCGTGCTGCCGACGCTGCTCAAGGGCAAAGGTGGGTTGGGCGTCATACTCGGCCCGGCGGTGGCACTCGCCGCCTACGCCATCTATCGCGAGAACGTGAAGCCCGGCCCTGACGATCCGGATGGCGGAGAAGATAGCTAGCGCGTCACTTCGACAGGTCTTCGAGCGGCATCGATATTTCGGCGAACACGCCCTCCGGGCGAAATTCGTGGATCACCTCGCTGGAGATGACCTTGGCGAGGCTGCGGCGGATGAGGATCGAGCCGAAGCCGTGGCGCTCGGGCGCCGAGACTGGCGGGCCGCCGCTTTCGCGCCAGGTCAATATCAGGCGCTGTGCGCCTTTCTTGCCCTGTGTCTTCCAGTCGAGCTGAACCTTGCCCGAAGCTACGGACAGCGATCCGTATTGCAGCGCGTTGCTGGCCAGTTCGTGCAGGATCAGGCCGAGCCCAACCGCCTGATCGGGCGAAAGCAGCAGGTCGGCGCCGGAGATCGCCATGCGCGGCTGCGAGGCGCTGTCGAACGGTTTCACTTCGATCTGCACCAGTTCGGCAATGCCGATGCCGCGCCATTCGCGATCCGACAACAGATTGTGGGCGGCACCCAGGGCCTGCAGCCGGGCGCCGAAAGCCTCGAGAAATTCGCTTGGCTGGCGGGCATGGCGCACGGTCTGCGTCGCCAGCGCCTGAACGGTCGCCAGCGTGTTCTTGACGCGGTGGTTCAGTTCGCGCAGCAACAGCCTTTGCCGCTCGTCGCCGAGCTTGCGTTCGGTGATGTCGTAATTGACGCCGAAGATCAGCGTCGGCTTGCCGTCGCCGTCGCGCTCGATGACACGGCCGCGCGTGGCGATCCAGCGCGGCGGATTGAAACCCTTGACACGGTACTCGCCGAAATAATCGTCGCTGCCGGTCAGGGCGTCGCGAAAGCGCGTCTCGGTCTGATAGACGTCGCGGGGATCGATGGCGCCCAGAATGTCGCGTGCCTTCAGCCGGTTCGAACGCGGCAGGTTGAACAGCTCGGACAACAGCACATCGCAGTCGATCATGTCGGTGCGGATGTCCCATGCCCAGCTGGCAAGCGAGGCGGCATCGAGCGCGATGGCGCGGCGCTTTTCCTCGCGCACCAATGCCGCCTCGGCCAGTGCTCCGCTGCGGGTGGCATCTTTCAAGGTGAACAGGCTGGCGGCGAGCGCGGCCAAT
Organism: Mesorhizobium sp. P2_H9; assembly: GCF_056403215.1. Lineage (NCBI taxonomy): Bacteria > Pseudomonadati > Pseudomonadota > Alphaproteobacteria > Hyphomicrobiales > Phyllobacteriaceae > Mesorhizobium > Mesorhizobium sp. P2_H9. The sequence goes on from NZ_JBFUFX010000010.1 coordinate 137,148, forward strand.
GTCTTCAACTGATCGAGCTTGGCGGCAGACGGATGTGCGTGCGGCTTTCGGTCGAGCACGCAGAGCGTACCGATCCGCGCGCCGGCCACCACCATCGGCGCGCCGGCATAGAAGCGGACATGATGCTCGCCAGTGACCAGCGGATTGTTTGAAAAACGCGAGTCGATTGTGGCATCGGTCACCACCATCGGCTCGTCGCCGGCGGCGATCGCATGGGCGCAGAACGAAATGTTGGTTGCCGTCTCCGTCTCGTCCAGGCCGTAGCAGGCCTTGAACCATTGTCGCTCGACATCGAGCAGCGTGACCAGTGCGATCGGCGTTTGCATCACCGCGGCGGCAAGCCGGCTGATGCGATCGAAGTCGGGATCGGCAGCGGTGTCGAGCGCGTCGAGGCTGTGCAGCACGGCAAGCCGGTCCTCGGCGTTTACCGCGCGGCGGACATTGGCCGGCAGACCCGGCGCCATCTGTACCTTGCTATCCACCAAGCCCCCAATGACTTGCCTGCGGTCTGTCTGTGCCGCGCCGACGGTTGGCCGCTGGCCTCAGTATCCGGAACTTTTGTAGTGGAGAATCGTTACCTGACCATGCTTTGCCAGACACGCCTGTCGGCGCCACGCGATAGGGAGGCCGGCCTTGGTCAAGATCATTCATGAAAACAAAGCCCGTCAGGGAGGCTGGGGACGACATGGCCTGCGCATCCTGATTGCCGCGATGCTGCTGGTGTTCATCGCCTGGGGCATCGCCGAAATCTATGGCGAGATGATCGACACGCCCGCCGGCCAGGGGCAGACGCCCAACAGCCAGGGTTTGCGGCTTGATGGCTTTGGACATCAGGCGGCCTTGGCCTGAGTGGCGCGTCGCGGCACTAGCACGTTCAGCACGCCGGGATGAATTTCGATCGTCGTCTCGCGGTCGAGTCTGACCAGTTCGCCATCGATGACGGCGCGGAATTTTTTGGCTGGCGAATGGATTTTCAGGGTCGCCCGCTCGGCCTGGTGTATCTCGACATGCTCGTTGTCGCGCCATTTGCCGCGCGCCATGTTGAAGAAGAATTTCACCAGTTCGCCGCGCTGGCGCGCCACGGTAACGTAGATACCGAGCACGCCGCCAGCGGGGTTGTCGGCGTAGGGCAAGTGGCCCTCGCCAAACAAATTGTTGGTGATGCCGATGCCGGTGATGCGCGTCACGATCTCGGCTTTGCCGACGGTCAGGGTCACCTTCATCGCCGGTGGGTTGTTGATCGTCGACCAGGCGGCCTTTGCCGAGGCGCGGATCTTTCCCAGCCGGGAGCCGAATTCCATGTTCTGGCGCAGCTGCACCATCCTGGCATGCATGCCGATCGAGAATTGATGCACGAAAGGCCGTCCGTTGGCGCTGGCGACGTCGACGGCGATCACCTCGCCGTCGGCGAATGATTTCAGCGCCGCGTCGAGGGTCTGCGGGATACCAAGCCCGCGGGCAAACAGGTTCATGGTGCCGGCCGGCAGAATTGCCAAGGCCTTCTTGCCGTTCATCAACCGGGCCGCCGCAGCCGAAATGGTGCCGTCACCGCCGCCGGCCAGCACGACATCAATGCCGCGCCGTGCGGCGATCCTTGCGAGCGCTGCCTCAACGTCTTTGCCGGCAACGATGTCGATATCGATGGAGTGGCCAGCCGCTTCCAGCGTCTGGCGCATCCGGTCGGAAAAGGCTGGAAGATCGGTCGTGCGCAAGGTGCCGCCGTCCCGGTTCAGCACCGCCGCAAATCGCATGCCCCACTCCGTATGCTCTGCAATCATTGAGCTGGGAAAGCCCAGCCAAAGGCTGAAACGGAGCGGCGGAAGAAAGGTTCCGCCTGACGAGGCGAAATCTGTGCGAGCTCTATCTCGCTCCTGAAAGCGGCAGGCCGGCGACATGGCCGGCAACGCCAGCTTTGGTCAGTTCGGCCAGCGCCAGCGACTGGTCGAGATGCTCGGCCCGCCAGGCGAGGAGCCGTTCGGCAAACTCCAGCCGCACAGCGAGATAGGCCGGATCCGTGGCGACATTGTTCAGTTCTCCGGGATCGTTCTTCAGGTCGAACAGTAGCGGCGGCAGCCCGCCACCGAAATGCACATATTTGAACTCCTTCGCGCGGATGACGGCGAGGTTGCACTGGCGCGGGCCGATGCCGAAATGCCGCTCCGCCTCACCCTCGGCAATCGAGCGGAAATCGAACTCCCAATGTGCGGCGTCGCGCCAGTCCTGGGGCGCTTCATTCGCCAGGAATGGTTTTAGCGAGCGGCCGTCGAGATGCGGCGGCGGCGCCTCGCCGAGCAGGTCGAGCAGCGTCGGCGCTATATCCACCGCCTCGGTGAAGCGGTCGACACTTGTGCCGGCTGCCTTGCCATGACGCGGGTCGCGAATGATCAGCGGAATATGAAAACTGCCGTCGAAGAAGCCGCCCTTGCCGAGCATGAAATGGTCGCCCATCATCTCGGCGTGGTCGGAGGTCAAAACGATGATGGTGTCGTCCCAGGCGCCCGCCGCCTTGAGCGTTTGCCAGATGCGGCCGAGCTGCGCATCGACCTCCGAGATCATGCCGTAGTAGAGCGCGCGGATGCGGCGGAAATTATCGTCGCCCCAGTCGCGCACCAGGCCCTCGGCGCCGGGACGGAAATTCGCCCGCTGCTGCCGGCCCATACCGTAAGCGAGATAGGGGTGGCTCCCGGCTTCGGTCTGCCAGCTCCCGGCACGACGGAAGGCTGGACCGGCGGCCGGATGGTATAGGGTGTTGTAGGGCTCCGGCACGATGAAGGGCGGATGTGGGCTGAGGAAAGAGACATGCGCGAACCATGGCGTGTCGCGCTGTTCGCCAAGCCAGCGGACGAATTCGCCGGTCAGGAAAGCCGCCGGAGTCTCGTCATTCGAATAGATCGGCGCAGCATTGGTGACCGGCTCGTCGGTCTTGTTGCCCGAGGCCTCGCCAGCGGGGCGATGGATGTCGGGAAAGCCGGCGCCGGCATCGACACCGCGCAGTGCCAGCCAGGACAGCCAGGGCTTCTGGTGCTCGGGCAGAAGCTGGCGCACACTAAATCCCGGCAGCACGCCTTCGTAGGTTGTCAGCCTGGGGTCGCCGGGCGCCAAGGTGCGCGGATCGAGCGAGACGTCGGTGTAGCCGAACAGCGTCGGATCATAGCCGAGGCTTCGCGCCGAAAGCGCGATGTTGCCGTGGCGGGCGTCGAGCGGCGTGCCGTTGCGGCAGACGCGGTTGTTCATCTGGTAGAGGCCGGTGTAGAGGCAGGCACGCGCCGGCGAACAGGGGGCGGCCCCGCCAAAATGCTGCCGGAACAGCACGCCCTCGGCGGCCAGCGCGTCGGCGTTCGGCGTTTTCACCACCTCGTGGCCAGCAGCCGACAGACAGTCGCCGCGCCACTGGTCGCAAGAGATCAGGAGAACATTCGGGCGTCTGTTTTTGTCGGCCAATCGCGGTATCCTCGTCCTCACCAGGCGCCTGGAAGAGCGCCGCTCATGGAACCGAAATTTCGCGACGGCGCAAGCCTGACCGATTTGCAAAATAGTGAACAAGGACCGCGCCACTGTTCACCATTAGCGCACAGTCCATTCTGTGTTTGCTGCCTTTGATCCGGACGGCCAGGCCCTCATATTGGCGTGGACAGCGGCATGGGCCGCGCAGATACAAAGGGAAGGAGCAGGAAAATGCTCGACCAGATCAAAGGGCTGCACCACGTCACCTCGATGGCCAGGGATGCGCGCCAGAACAATGAATTCTTCACGAAGAAGCTCGGCCTGCGCCGGGTCAAGAAGACCGTCAATTTCGACGCGCCCGACGTCTACCACCTCTACTATGGCGACGAGGTCGGCACGCCAGGTTCGGTGATGACCTATTTTCCGTTCCCCAACATCGGCAAGGGCCGTCACGGCGTCGGCGAGGTCGGCACCACGGTCTATTCGGTGCCTGAGGGCACGCTCGGCTATTGGGAAAAGCGGCTTGCCGACGAGGGCGTCAGCGGCCTCTCGCGCGAAGAAACATTCGGCGAGAAGCGTCTAGCCTTCGCCGGTCCCGATGGCGACGGTTTCGCGCTGGTCGAAGACAGGACCGACACCCGAGCACCGTGGGCGAAGGGCAGCGTTCCCGCCGATGAGGCGATCCGCGGCTTTCACTCGGTGTCGCTGCGGCTGAAGGACGGCGGCGCCACCGAAGAGCTGCTGAAATTCATGGGCTATGAGGAGATCGAACGGTCAGGCGCTATCAGCCGGCTGGCTGTGAAGAACGGCAACGGCGCCGATATCGTCGACATCGAATCGCTGCCCGGTGCTGGCTTTGCCAATCTCGGCGCTGGGTCGGTCCACCATGTTGCTTTCGCCGTCGAGAACCGCGCCAGGCAGCTCGAAGTGCGCAAGGCGCTGATGGATACCGGCTACCAGGTGACGCCGGTGATCGACCGCGATTATTTCTGGGCGATCTATTTCCGCACGCCGGGCGGCGTGCTGTTCGAAGTCGCCACCAACGAGCCGGGCTTCGATCGCGACGAGGATACCGCGCATCTGGGCGAAGCGCTGAAGCTGCCGTCGCAGCACCAGCACCTCAGACCCTATCTCGAAGAACATCTGCAGAAGCTGGAAGGCTGAGGTCATGAGCAAGGACGCGTACATCCACAAGGTGCTGCCCGGGTCGCCTGACGGCCGGCTGCTGTTCGTCTTCCACGGCACCGGGGCGGACGAGAACCAGCTGCTGTCGCTGGGGCGCGATCTCGTACCGCAAGCCACCATCATCTCGGCGCGCGGCGATGTGTCGGAGCAAGGTGCGGCGCGCTTCTTTCGCCGTACCGGCGAGGGCGTCTACGACATGGACGACTTGGCGCGGGCGACTGAGAAGATGGCCGGTTTCGTCAAGGCGCATATCGAGGCGGCGAAGCCGTCCTCGGTGCTTGGCCTCGGCTACTCCAACGGCGCCAACATCCTGGCCTCGGTGGTGTTCGCGGCACCTTCGCTGTTCAATGCTGCGGTGCTGATGCATCCGCTGATCCCGTTTGAACCCGAGGTGAAGGGCAGTCTCGCCGGTCGTCGCATCCTGGTCAGCGCCGGCAAGCGCGACCCGATCTGCCCGCCGAACCTGACGTCGCGGCTCGAAGCCTATTTGCGCGCCGATGGCGCCGATGTCACAGTGGAGTGGCATGAAGGCGGCCACGAGGTGCGGCCGAACGAGATCGAAGCGGCGCGGCGGTTCTTTGCTGCCGTACCGGTTGAAGGAGCAAGCAATGCCTGACCAACTGCCTGAAATCGAACTGGAGGATCGCGGCTCCAAGGGCCGCTATTTCCTGCGCGGACCTGATGGCGCCGAGGCGGAGACGACCTTCACCAAGATCGGCGAGCACCAGATCATTATCGATCACACCGAGGTGCCGGATGCGTTCCGCGGCCAGGGTGCGGGGCTTCGCCTCGTCACCCGCGCCGTCGAGGATGCGCGGGCGGCGGGCAAGAAGATCATCCCGCTCTGCCCATTCGCCAACGCCCAGTTTCGGCGCCATCCGGAATGGGCTGACGTGCTCAAACAGTAAGGTCCATTCGCCTGCGTGGCGGGCGGCAAGATGGTGGAGAGTGGACAGCCACAAGGAGTTATTGTCTCTGGCATTTGCGCAGCCCGGCCATCTTGCCTAAGTAGACGGTTCGCCTGCAGACTGGCGCTCCGTCTCCCTTGAACCGAATGGCTCCTTGATGTCCGAACTCGATCTCGTCCCCGTCTTCGACGGCCACAACGACACGCTGCTCAGACTCTACCAGTCGAAAGACACCGATGTCGAAAAGCTGTTCATCGAGGGGACTCCGGGCGGCCATATCGACCTGCCGCGCGCCAAAAAAGGCGGCTTTGCCGGCGGCATGTTCGCGATCTTTCCGCCACCGGTCGAGAAATCCAAGCGTGCCGCGGTGCCGCCGGCACCCACCGACGATGAGCCGTTGCCGCCTGAACTGCCGCGCACTGACGCGCTGACGTCCACCATCGCCATGGCCTCGATCCTGTTTCGGCTGGAGCGGGCCGGGGCGCTCTCCGTTTGCCGCAGCGCCGGCGACGTGCGCAATGCGATGGCGAAAGGCTCGATCGCGGCGGTGTTCCACATCGAGGGCGTCGAGGCGATCGATCCCGAACTCACCCTGCTCGACGTGCTGTATCAAGCCGGCCTGCGCTCGCTCGGCATCGTCTGGAGCCGTCCGAACGCTTTCGGCAACGGCGTGCCGTTCCGCTTTCCCTCGTCGCCCGACACCGGGCCAGGCCTGACCGACGCGGGCAAGGCGCTGGTCAAGGCCTGCAACCAGCTCAAGATCATGATCGACCTCTCGCATCTCAACGAGAAGGGCTTTCGCGATGTCGCCGCGCTCAGCGATGCGCCGCTGGTCGCAACGCACTCCAACGTGCATGCGCTCTGCACCCATTCGCGCAATCTCACCGACTGGCAGCTTGGCGCCATCCGCGAGTCCGGCGGCATGGTCGGGCTGAACTTCGCCACCGGCTTCCTGCGCGAGGATGGCAGGATGAATGCCGACACCAGCCTCGACATTATGGTGCGCCACGTCGATTCGCTGCTGCAGGCGCTGGGCGAAGACGGCGTCGGCCTCGGTTCGGATTTCGACGGCGCCATGATCCCGGCGCCGATCGGCGATGTCGCAGGTCTGCCGAAGCTGATCGATGCGCTGGCCGCGCGTGGCTTCGGTCGCGCGCTGATCGAGAAGATCGCCTATCGCAACTGGATCAATATGCTGGAAAAAACCATAGGGTAGGCCTGTTGATATTCAGGTGAGGCCAGCCTGCAAACGGCGGCTTCCTGCGCTTCCGGTGCTCACGTACTTTAAGTACGCTCCGCTCCGGTTCTCGGAAGCCACCGTTTCGACTCGGCCTAACCTGAATCTCAACAGACCTTCGGAGAAATACTAAGCACCCATGCGCGTCAGCCAGTCCTGGCCGATGCCGCGATCGCGGATGATGGGCAGCGGATCGGTGGAATCCAGCCGGGCGCAGATGCGGTAGACTTCGAGTGTCTCGGCGCTCAACTCGCCGCGTTTGTAGAAGAACATGGCGGCGGCGTAGCGCGTGCGGCCCGACCATTTTTCGCCGAGCGGCGTGTTGACCAGTTCCCACTGTTCGGCGGCTTCACCGTCATCATCCGGCTTGTCGGCCTCGTCGGTCATGCTCAGAAATCCGCCGGCGGATTGGCGGTGCGGCGGTCGAGCTTGATGAACGGCCGCGCCACCACCTTGGCCCGCTTCATCAGCTTCTGGTACTGCAGCTCGCGCATGGCATAGATCTCGACCCAGAGGTCTTCGACAACAGTATCACCATAGGGACGCGCCAGCGAGGCGATGGCGATGTTGCGCTTGGCCATCGGCGACCACATGGCGGCGCTGACCAGCCCGACCTCATGTGACTTCTTGTAGTAGACGATGGCGTGTTCGGCCGGGATGTTGCCTTCGATCTCCAGCCCGACCAGCGCATGGCGCAGTCTGCGTTTGTCGCGGGCTTCGAGGATGGCGCGGCGGCCGTTGAAATGACCTTTTTCCAGATCGATCATGAAACCGAGACCGATCTCGTCCGGCATGCGCAGGCGGTCGGCACGGATGGCGTGCTCGGAGGTGGTGAAATCCGCATTGGCGACGATCAGCCCGGCTTCCAGACGGGCGCGGTTGAGTGCGGTGTAGCCGATGGCGCGGATCCCGCGCAGTTCACCCGCCACCATCAGCCGGTCCCAGAGGCTGAGCGCCTTGTCGGCGGGTACGAACAGCTCGTAGCCGAGATCGCCGGTGAAGCCGGTGCGCGAGATGCTGACGGTGCCGCCATCATGCGGGAAATCGGCGAGGTCGAACACTTTGAGTTTCTCGACGCCGGCAAAGCCGGCATCGCGCAGCACGGCAAACGAGGTCGGTCCTTGCAAGGCCAGACCGGCGACGGCTTCGGTCTCTTCCTCGACCGTCACATCGAAACCGATGGCGCTGTCGAGCAGCCAAGGCAGATGCCGCTCCTGCGAGCACAGCCGGAAGCGCGTCGGCGACAGGCGGAACAGCGTGCCGTCGTCGAGGACAAAACCCTCGTCGTCACACCAGGCCGTGTAGTGGACGCGGCCTGGTTTCAGCTTTGCCACATCGCGCAGCGTGACACGGTTGAGCAAGGCTACGGCATCCGGACCTTCGATGCGGTATTTGGTCATCGGCGAGATGTCGAACAGAGCTGCCTGGCTGCGGATGGCGAAATATTCGAGCTCCTCGTCCCACAGTGAATGCGGAGCGCGATAGCCGGCCCAGTTGTACCAGTCCTGGGTTCTGGCCAGCGCATCGATGCGCGGCTGGAACGGGGTGCCAAGACGAAGCGTGCGGAAATGCGATTGAGCCGCGATGCGGGCTATCGATGGTTTGGTCTTGAGTTGGCGGTTCATGGCAGCATTCCTTCGCGCCCCCCTCTGTCCTGCCGGACATCTCCCCCACAAGGGGGGAGATCGGCTGAACGTGCGGTAGGCGCCTTTTCTGCAACGTTGGAAATTGGCGAAAGCAGAGATGATAGCCAATCTCCCCCCAAGTGGGGGAGATGTCCGGCAGGACAAAGGGGGGCGCCGTAGAGTGCAGCGTTGGCTCGTTGAGACATCCCGTCACCCCTTCATCGCGATTATGCGCTTCGCCGCATTCAAGCCGGGTGCGCCGGAGACACCGCCACCCGGATGCGAGCCGGCGCCGGCAAGGAACAGCCCTTCGACCGGCGTGTCATAGCCTGACCAGCCGGACACCGGTCGCGACATCAGCATCTGGTCGGCCTGCAACTCGCCGTGATGCCAGTGGCCGCCCGGCATGCGGTAGCGTGTCTCGATGTCGGCCGGCGTCAAAAGCTCGGTGTGCAGCACGGACTTGCCGATACCCGGCGCATAGGTCTCGAGTTGAGCCATGATCGCCCTCAGGAATTTCGGCTTGCCAGCGCTCCAGCCTTCTTTCAGCGCATAGGGCGCATATTGCACTACCGCCGACAGCACACAGGCGCCAGCGGGCGCGAGCGACGGATCGGCAAGGCTGGGCAGCGTGATCTCCATCACCGGCTCAAGCGAGAACTCGCCGTATTTCGACGGGTTGAAGGCGCGCTCGACATGGTCGGGCGACGGCGCGATGACCAGCCGGCCCTTGTGGCCGGCGGCATCGACGCCGGCGAATTGCGGCGGCCGGTCGAGCGCCAGATGGAGCTTGGCCGCATCGCCCTTCATGCGGATGTTTTTTACCCTGCGCGCGAACCCGGTATCGACTTCGCGTGGGCCGACGAGATCGAGGACAGTGGTCGCCGGATTGATGGCGGAAATGATTGTTTTCGCCCGAAGCACTTCGCCGCTGTCGAGGGCGACGCCGACAGCGCGGCCCTTCTCGACCACGATTTTCGCCACCGGCGACGCGGTGCGGATGGTGACGCCGACCTGTTCCGCGGCGGCGCGGATGGCGGTGACGACCGCGCCCATCCCGCCCTTCGGCACGATCTGCGCGCCGGCCTTGCCCCCGGTCTCACCCGCCAGCCGGTAATAGAGGCCGAGCAGCGAGGTCGGCGAGCGTGGGCCGAGATGGCTGCCGAGCGTCGCATCGAAGGCGAGCAGGCCCTTCAGTCTGATATCGGCAAGCTGCTCGTCGAGCAGGTCGGCAACATTCATCAACAGCACGCGCAAGAAATCGCGCATGTCTTCCTTGCCGAGTTTTTTCAGCGCCAGCGCGGTCTGGCCAAGCGCCGCCGTCTCAAGCAGCGACATGGCACCAAGATCGGGTGGCCGGCGCGACAGGAACGGCTTCAGGATGGCAGCATAGCGTAGAAGTTGTGCGCGCAGTTCCTTCCATGCGGATTGCTCGGAGGCACTGGCGCCGGTCAGCACCTCGCCATAGGCGCCGTGCAAAACGAGCGGCGGGCCGTCCTTCGACAACGCCAGCGACGGCACGAAGTCGCTGCGTTCGATCTGCAGTCCATGTTTTTCCAGCTGCAGTGTCTTCACCACGTCGGGATGCAAGCGGTTCAGCACATGGGCGATGGAGGAGGCGCGAAAGCCGGGCGCGAATTCTTCGGTGCGCGCGGCGCCGCCGACATCGTTTGCGGCTTCCAGCACCAGCACCTTGCGGCCGCTCTTGGCCAGCACGGCGGCCGCGACAAGGCCGTTGTGGCCGCCGCCGATGATGATGGTGTCAAATGACGTCATGGGCCGGGCTCATATGCGAGGTGGACTTGGCGAGGTCGCGCAGGATCTCTGCGGCGGCATTGCGGCCCGGTGCGCCCATGACGCCGCCGCCGGGATGGGTCGAGGAGCCGCACATATAGAGGCCGCCAACCGGTGAGCGGTACTGTGCGTAGCCCGGCACCGGACGGTTGAACAGAAGCTGGTCGAACGTCAGCTCGCCCTGGAAGATGTTGCCTTCGGTTAGGCCGACCTCGGCCTCGATTTCGCGCGGCGTGCGCACCTCCATATGGACGATGCGATCGCGGAAGCCGGGCGAGTATTCGGCGATCTGCGCAACTACGCTTTCGGCGAAACCGTCGCGATCGGCATCGGTCCATTCGCGACCGCCGATCTTGGGCGGCGCATACTGCACGAAGCAGCTCATGAAGTGCTTGCCGGGTGGCGCCATGGTCGGGTCGAGCGTCGTCGGGATGACCATGTCGAGGAACGGGTCGGCCGACCAGCGCCCGGCCTTCCAATCGTCATAGGCGCGCTCCATGCGCTCCATCGAATCGGTGAAATGCATGTCGCCGCGATAGACTGGCGAATCCTTCGGAAGCGCCGGGAATTCGGGCAGCGAATCCAGCGCGATGTTGACCTTGCCAGACGAGCCGCGAATCTTGAAGTTCTTGACCCGGCGCAGGAAAATATCGGGCAGTTCCTTTTCCTCGACCAGCTTGAGGAAGGTGCGCTTCACGTCGGCGTTGGAGACGACGAGCTTGCCGTAGATCTCCTCGCCACCGGCGAGCACGACACCCGTGGCCTTGCCGCGCTGGACCAGGACGTGATCGGCCTCGGCGCCGGTGCGGATGGTGCCGCCCGAGGCCTGGAAGGACGCGGCGAGCGCCTTGGTCACCGCACCCATGCCGCCGCGCGCATAGCCCCAGGCGCCGACCGAGCCGTCGACCTCGCCCATATAGTGGTGCAGCAGCACGTAAGCGGTGCCCGGTGACATCGGGCCGAGCGCGGTGCCGATGATGCCGGATAGCGCGAAGTTGGCCTTGATGACATCGGTCTCGAAATATTCGTCGAGGAACTCCGAGATCGACATGGTCCAGAAGCGCAGTGTCAGCGCCATTTCCTCGGCTGAGAGGCCGGCAAACTTCTTGCCGAGATAGAGCAATTCGCCGATGTCGCGCGGCCGAAAACTGGTCGGGTCGGGTGCGGTGCGCATCAGCAGTGGCTGGATGAAACGGCACTGCCGCGTCACGTCGCGGGCGTAGCGGTCATAGGCTTCGGCATCGCGCTTGGAGAAGCGGGCGAACTCGCGCCGATGCGCATCGTGGTCACGGTAGTTGGCAAGGTAGTCGCCATCCTTGGTGAACACCGCGCCGCCTTCATAGGAGATCACCTGCAGGCCAAAGCGCGGCAGTTCGAGGTCGCGCATGATCTCGGGGCGAAACAGCGAGCAGACATAGGAGCAGTTGGAATAGAGGAAGCCCGGCGTCAGCTCGCGGCTGGTGGCGGCGCCGCCGACCCAGCCGTTCTTCTCGACCACCAGCACATCGAGCCCGGCGCGCTGCAGATAGCAGGCATTGACCAACCCGTTGTGACCGCCGCCGATAATGATCGCGTCCCAAGCCTTCATTCGCGCCCAGCCTTCATTGTGCTCGACCCTTCATTTTTGCGTGATCAATCCCCGAATGCGCGGAATTTGGCACGGCAGCAGTCGTTCTGTCCAGCCATTCTGAATGAATGTTCAACAAATGATGTTGCGTTTTCCCTGATATACGCTACGCTTTGCCGGCATTCGAACCTGCGCAATTCGGCCGATGGGACTGAGGTCTGATGATCGAAACGGCAGATGCCGAGCCAGAGTATGACGACACCGCGATCCGCTTCCTCGAAGCGCTGTGGGGCGACGGCTACCTGTCGCCGGGCGGGCCGGACGAGGTCGACCGCGTCGTCGACGGCCTTGCGCTCAAGGGCAAGACGATCCTCGACATAGGCTGCGGCTCCGGCGGCATCACGCTGCATCTGATCGAGCGCCATGGCGCAGCGCACGCCACCGGCTTCGACGTTGAAAGGCCGGTGATCGATACAGCCAGGCGGCGGGCAGCGGCGCGCGGGCTCGGCAGCCGCGCCAGCTTTGTCCAGGCGCCACCCGGTCGCCTGCCATTCCCCGACGCTTCCTTCGATGTCGTCTTCTCCAAGGATGCGTTGCTGCATGTGCCCGACAAAGACGCGCTGTTTGCCGAGATCTTCCGCGTGCTCAGACCGGGCGGCGTCTTTGCGGCGTCGAACTGGATGATCTCGCATGACGGCGAACCGTCGCCTCAGATGAAAGCCTATGTCGCAGCGGAAGGCCTGTCCTTCGCCATGGCCTCGCCGGCGCGCTATGCGCAGGCGATGCGCCTGGCCGGCTTTGCCGATGTCACGATCCGCGACCGCAATCCCTGGTACCGCGATGTAGCACGCGGCGAGCTCGAAAGGCTCAAAGGCCCGCTCTACCCGACGGTCGCGGCGGTGGTTGGGGCAGCCTATGTCGACAAGAACATACGAACCTGGGAGGCCATGCAGAAGGTGCTTGACAGCGGTGAGCACCGTCCCACTCATCTTCGCGGGTGGAAGCCGGCTATGGTGGGATAGCCGGCAATGTGGAGCATGACGGCACCGATGAAAGCTGCAGCGCGCGAAGAGCGATCCCCAGACATTTCTGGAAAGAACGAACCGGAAAAACGCGGCCGCAAGGCATCGAAGGAAGTCAGGCAGCTGCAGCTGATCGAGGCGACCATCGATTCGCTGGCCAAGCGCGGCTATGCCGAGACGACGATGGCCGATGTCGCCGACGGCGCCGGCCTGTCACGTGGCATCGTCAACTTCCATTTCGAGAGCAAGGAGAAGCTGCTCGTCGCCACGCTGCAGTATATGTATGACGAGTATTCGGCACATTGGCGTGCTGCCCTGCAGAAAGCCGGTGATGATCCGGCCCGCCAATTGCAGGTGCTGGTTTGGGCCGACTTCGACCGCTCGATCTGCAACAAGCGCAAGCTTGCCGCTTGGCTCGCTTTCTGGGGCGAGGCCAAGTCGCGGCCGGTCTATCAGGCGCTGAGCAGTTCCCGCGACGCGTATTACCAGCAGGTCTTCATCGATCTCTGCGCGGCGCTCAAGCAGAGCGGCGGCTATGCCTATGAGCCGCAGGTGATGGCGCTGGCGCTGTCGGCGATGCTGGAAGGGTTGTGGCTGCGGCTGATGATGGGAACCGAAGACACAACGCGTGAAACCGCCCTGCAAGCGGCGAACGCATTCCTCGCCGCGGCCTTTCCCAAGCACTACCGATAACCAGAAGCCAGCCAGTCGAGCCGTCAACGCAACGACAAAGAGGATGGAACTGCAATGAGAAAATTCAGCCGACGCCTGACACTGACCTTAGCCCTCGCCGGAACCCTCGCCGCTTCGGTGGCGGCGATTGCCGTCGCCGCCGACAAGGACCTGATCGTGTTCGACTGGTCCGGTTATGAGGACCCGAGCTTCCACCCGAAATATGTCGAGAAGAATGGCGACTCGCCGACCTTCGCCTTCTTCGGCGACGAGGATGAGGCGTTTGAAAAGGTCCGCTCCGGCTTCAAGGCCGATCTCGGTCATCCCTGTTCGCAAAGCGTGACGAAATGGCGCGAGGCCGGACTGCTGCAGCCGCTCGACACCTCGAAAATATCAGGCTGGAAGGACCTCAATCCCGGCATCATGGCGATGAAGAACCTCGCCACCACCGACGACGGCAAAGCCTGGTTCATGCCGTGGGACTGGGGTAACACGCAGGTCACCTTCAACACCTCCAAGATCGACGAGAAGGACGTGCAGTCGCTGAAGGCCTTCGCCGATCCCAAGTTCAAGGGCCGGGTTTCGATCGGCGACAATGTCGACGATGCCTATGCGCTGGCCAGCCTCGCCATCGGCCTCAAGGACTGGACCAAGATGACGGATGACCAGTTCAAGCAGGCCTCGGACTTCCTGCGCCAGGTGCACAAGAATGTCCGATCCTACTGGACCGACACCACCGACGTCGTCCAGCTGCTAAGCGGCGGCGAGGTCGATCTGGCCTGGGCGTGGAACGACGCCACGGTGCAGTCGGTGGCCGCCGGCGTGCCGATCAAGTCCAAGAAGGACACCGACGAAGGCATTTCGACCTGGGTCTGCGGCTATGTGCTGTTCAAGGATGCGCCGGGCAATATCGACAAGGCCTATGACTTTCTGAACGCGGTCAACGATCCGGAAACCGCCAAGGTGCTGGTCAAGGACTGGGGTTATGGCCAGGCCAACGCCAAAGGCATGGCCGGCGTCGACCAGGCCGTGCTGAAGGAAAAAGGCTATGACGACGTCGGGAAATTCGTCGACAAGACGCTGTTCCAGTCGCCCGTTCCGTCGGAACTCAAGCTCAAGATGATCGCCGAGTTTGAGAAGATCAAAGCCGGCTATTGATCTCCGTTCTGCACCTCCCGTCTGCCTGCCATATGGCGGGCAGACAGGCTCGCCAAAGCTGCGGAATTTTCCTAACCTCGCTTCGGTTCCCGCGATGAGGAGTTTCGCGCCATGGATTCCATGTTTCGCCGCCTTGTCCTTGCCGCCGTCTTCACCATCGGCGCTGGCGCGGCCTATGCGCTTGCCGAAGGCGGCGGCGACCTCGTCGTGTTCGACTGGTCGGGCTATGAGGATCCGCTGCTGCATCCGGCCTATGCTGCCAAATACGGTGCCGAGCCGACCTTCGCCTTCTTCGGCGACGAGGACGAAGCGTTCCAGAAGATGCGGGCCGGCTTCAAGGCCGATATCGCGCACCCCTGCTCGCAAAGCGTGGTGAAGTGGCGCGAGGCCGGCATGCTGCAGCCCCTAGACACCTCGAAGATATCTGGCTGGAAAGACCTCAATCCCGGCATCATGGCGATGAAGGATCTTGCCACCACCGCCGACGGCAAGGCCTGGTTCATGCCCTTCGACTGGGGCAACACCTCATTGCTCTATCGCACCGACAAGGTGACGGCGGAAGAGGCGCAGTCGCTGAAAATCTTCGCCGACCCGAAGTTCAAAGGGCGCGTCACTATCGGCGACAATGTCGACGACGCCTATGCGCTGGCCAGCCTGGTCATCGGTCTGAAAGACTGGACCAAGATGACCGACGCGCAGTTCAAGGAGGCGTCGGCTTTCCTGCGCGACGTGCACAAGAACGTCCGCTTCTACTGGACCGACGACACCGACCTCAACCAGGCGTTCATCGGCAATGAGGTCGATCTCGTCTGGGGCTGGAATGAAACCTTCGTGACGCTGAAAGGACAAGGACTGCCGATCGCCATGAACCGCGGCACCAGGGAAGGCATATCCACCTGGGTGTGCGGCTATGTGCTGATGAAGGACGCGCCTGATAATCTCGACCAGGCCTATGAATTCCTGAACGCGGTCAACGCGCCTGGTGTCTCCGACTACTTGGTCAAGACCTTTGGTTATGGCCACGGTAACGGCGCCGGCATGGCGGCGATCGATGCCAAGGTCCTAAGCGAGCGCGGTTTCGACAATCTCGACAAGTTCCTCGACAAGACATTGTTCCAGCAACCGGTGCCGCCCGAGCTGAAGCAGCGGATGATCGACGAGTTCGAGAAGATCAAGGCCGGCTATTGAAGACCGGGATCGAGAGAACCGATGTCGTCATTGTCGGCGCCGGCTTCACTGGCCTGTCGGCGGCGCTTGAGCTGAAGAAGGCCAGCATCGATTTCATCCTGCTCGAAGCACGCGATCGCGTCGGCGGACGGGTGGAGTCCAGAGACAATGGGCTTGGCGAGCGCATCGACAGCGGCGGCCAGTTCTTCTGCGAGGATATGCCCGAGCTGATGGCGCTGGTCAGGACCCGCGCCAAGACATTGATCGAGACTCATGTCGATGGCGACTTCATCGCCCAGCCGTCGATGTCTGCGCGGGAAGCGGAACGCGCCTATGCCGGGTCGATGGCGATCCGTGACCGCATGAATGCGATCGCGCCTGATGCCCCTGAGATCGCCGGGCTGACCGTCGCCGCCTGGCTCGAACAGCAGAATGATCCCGACCAAGCCAAGGCCGCCTTCCGGTCGATGATCGAGGGCCTATGGTGCCTGGCGCTGGAGAAGGTGCCGCTGTGGCACCTCATCGACAACGACCGCCGCATCACCAACGAGGTGCCGGAGCTACAATATTTTCTGCACGAAACCATGCAGTCGGTGGCCGAGGATCTGGCCAGCGATCTCGGCGGCCGGCTGCGCTTGAACACGCCCGTCACACTCATCGAACACGGACCGGAGGGGGTTCGTCTGGCTTCAGTGACCGGCCCCATTGAGGCACGAACGGCACTTATCGCCGTGCCACCGGTGATGGCCGCGAAACTGGCGTTCGCGCCACCGCTTCCGGCTGCGCTCGGACGAGCCCTCAGCGTCTGGGAAAGCGGAGCTGTGATCAAGGTGCTGGTGCGCTATGACAACGCCTTCTGGCGCGACAAGGGCTTGAGCGGCATGGTGATGTGGCGCGACCTGCCGGGCCTGTTTGCCTGTGACGTCAGCAAGGACGACGACCATGCGGCGCTGGTCGTCTTCATTGGTGGTCCGCTGGCCCTGCGCTGGCGCGAGTTCGGCGATGCGGCGTTGCGCGCCGAGGTGACGGCAAGATTGCAGGACGCGCTGGGCGACCATGCGAGCAAGATGCTCGATCTCAGCTATCGCGACTGGACGGACGACCGCTGGAGCGGCGGCGCCTACAGCGACCTGATCACGGATGTGACGGCAACCGACGCAGAGCGGACAATCCTGGCCGGCTCGCTGCCGCTGTATTTTGCGTCGTCGGAGCTGTCGCCGTCATTTCCCGGTTATGTCGAGGGCGCTATCATCGCTGGACGCATCGCCGCGCGAAAGATCATTTCCGAAATTCAGTCCGCCATCGCCACCAGCGCTTCCGGGTCGTAGGCGAGGCGGATCGAGGTGCCGACCGGGATGTCATCGGCGCCGAAATCATTGGTCTCGGTCACCGACAACGGCTTTTCCAGCCCCGGGATTTCGACGATCAGATGGGTGATCTCGCCGAAGTAATGGCGCTCGACCACCTTGCCTGCGACCTCGAATTTCGCCGTGGCATTGTCCCACAGCACACGCAGCCGTTCCGGCCGGATGCCCAGCGTGGCAGCGCCGCCATTGCGGACAAAGGCCTTCGGCTTGTCGGTCTTGACCCGGCCGAAGCCGAGCGTGTCGACAACCAGCGAGGCGCCGTTTTCCTCGACGATCTCAGCCTTGACGAAATTCATGCCGCCGAGGAAGTCGGCCACCTGGCGGTTGACCGGCCGCTGGTAGATTTCCTTGGGCGAGGCGACCTGGGCGATCTTGCCGCCGAACATCACGGCGATGCGGTCGGACATGGCGAGCGCCTCATACTGGTCGTGGGTGACCAGCACGAAGGTGATGCCAACGGCCTGCTGCAGGCGGCGCAGTTCGACTTGCATCTGTTCGCGCAGTTTCTTGTCCAGCGCCGACAGCGGCTCGTCGAGCAGCAGCACTTTGGGGCGCATCACCAGTGCACGCGCTAAGGCGACGCGCTGCCGCTGGCCGCCGGAGAGCTCGGTGGCGAGACGCTTGCCGAGGCCGGTCAACGAGACCTGCGCCAGCGCTTCCTCGACGCGGCGCTTTTCCTCCGAGCCTTCCAGCTTCAACCGCTTTAGCCCATAGGCGACATTCTGCTCGACATTGAGATGCGGGAAGATGGCATAGCTCTGGAACACCATGTTGGTGGGGCGGCGATTGGCCGGGATGCCTTCCATCGACTGGCCGTCGACCGAGATCGTACCGCTGGTCGGGTTGTCGAAGCCGGCGATCATGCGCAGCAGCGTGGTCTTGCCGCAGCCGGAGGGGCCGAGCAGCGAGAAGAATTCGCCCTCCTTGATGGTCAGCGAGGAGTCGTCGAGTGCCTTGAACGATCCATAGCTGCGGGTGACGTTCTTGATCTCGATCATCGGCCGTTCGGCTTGCGATCGTTCGGCTTGCGGCCGCTCAGGCATAGAGGCCTCCCTCGTTCTGGGTGCGTTTTGCCGCGCGGCGGCGCAGGATTTCGGCGACGGTCATCAACAGGAAGGAGGCCACCAGCAACAGCGTGCCCAGCGCCAGCACGCCCGGCAGTTTGGCGGCAAAGCGCAGCTGGCCCCAGATGTAGATCGGCAGCGTTGCCTCGGTGCCGGTCAGGAAGAAGGCGATGATGAATTCATCGAGCGAGATGGTGAAGCAGACCAGCAGGCTGGAAATGATCGCCGGCGCCACCATCGGCAATGTCACTCGCCGAAACGTGCCGAAGGCGCTCTCGCCGAGATCGGCGGAGGCTTCCTCCAGGCTGCGGTCGAAACCCTCGAAGCCGGAGGTCAGCACCGTCATCGAATAGGGAATGCAGACCAGGACATGGCCGAGCACGACGGTGAACAGCGACAGGCTCAAACCCAGCTGCAGCATCACCAGCAGCATGGAGATGGCGACAATGACTTCCGGCAGCACCAGCGGCGCCATGATCAGGCCGTTGATGGTGCGGCGGCCGGGGTAGCGGTAGCGGGTGATCGAGCGTGCCGCGAGGATGCCGAGAACGGTCGAAAGGATGGAGGCTGAGACGCCGACGACCAGGCTGTTCCAGGCGGCGTCGAGCAGTGCCGGCGTGCGCGGCAGATCCTCATACCAATGCAAGGTAAAGCCGGTGAGCGGGAATTTCGGCGTCGCCGCGGTGTTCACCGAGAAGATCGGCAGGAAGATGACCGGCAGATAGAGGAAGACGACGTAGAGAAACGCATAGGTCGACAGCCAGCCATTGGCCAGGAAGCGCCGCACCGCCGTCATCGTGCCAGCCTCTGGATGGCGCGGATGATCAGCACGGTGGCGCCTGCCATCAAGGTCACGATCAGCATGGTGGTCACCGAAAGGGCTGCGCCCAGCGGCCAGTTGGACGCCTTGCCGAACTGGGCCTGGATGGCGTTGGCGATCATGACGCCGTCCTTGCCGCCGACAAGTTTTGGCGTGACGTAGTCGCCGACCGTCGGGATCATGACGATGAGCGCCGCCGAAATGACGCCGGGCGCCGACAGCGGCAGCGTCACGCGCAGGAAGGAGCACAGCGGGCCGTCGCCAAGGTCCTTGGCCGCCTCGACCAGTGTGCGGTCGACCTTCTCCAATGACACGAAGATCGGCAGGATGGCGAAGGCCGCCCAGGCATGGGTCAGCGTGATGATGACGGCGCTGGAATTGTAGAGCAGCGCGGTCGACGGCTCGTCGATGATGCCGAGGCCCATCAGCCCGGAATTCAAGACGCCGTTGTAGCCGAGGATGACCTTCCACGACATCACGCGCAGCAGGTAGCTGGTCCAGAACGGGATGGTGATCAGGAACAGCCACAGGCTCTTGTGGCGGCCGCCATGGAACGAGATGAAATAGGCGATCGGATAGGCGAGCACGACCGTGAAGAAGCTCACCGTCAGCGAAATGTAGAGCGAGCGCCAGAGCAGATCGCGATAGATTGGCTCGGACAGTGCGATGCGGTAGTTTTCCAGCGTGAAGGTGTGGTCGATGGTGAGGTAGTTCTGTGTCCAGAAAGAATGGGCGATGACCACCAAGATCGGCCCCACCAAAAGGATCAGCGCATAGAGAAGGGTCGGGCTGATCAGGGCAAAGCCCTGGACGGGTTCGGATTGCAGAAGGGCGTTTCGCCTGGCCCGCGTCATGCCGAATGGAGGCGACCCTTCAGCCGCCGCCGTCATTGCAGGGCTCCTAGCGCGATCGCGGTTTCTGGCTCGGACTGTCCCGCCATGCGGCTCCCATTGTCTAACAGATCCTGGCGCCGGCTGCCTGTTCCCCATGCTCGCCGGCTTTCTTTCATCATGCGCGCATCCGTGGATTGAAATCAAGCGCTAATTCTGCAATATTGATTGAACGGACATTCAAAATGAAGTGAAGAAAGCCGACATTTCCAATGCTTGGTGCTTCGTTTCGTGTTCGACCATATCTGCGATCAAACAAGGCGAGGCGACAATGGCGGCTGCAAGAGATCTGAGGGCGACTGAAACGGCAGGGCCCGCCGACGATGCCGTCGAACTGGCCAAGCGCCATCTCGTCCAGCCCTGGCCGTTCGCCGGCTCGGTCGGGGCCGAGGCGCGTGCGCTGATCGGCGAGGGCGACGGCATCTACATCACCGACGCTGCCGGCAAAAGGCTGATCGACGGGCCGGCCGGCATGTGGTGCATCAATGTCGGCCATCGCCGCGAGGAACTGGCGAGGGTGATGTACGACCAGGCGATGAAGCTGTCCTACAACACGCCGTGGTACACGATGAACGCGCCGTCGGCGGAGCTTGCCATGCGCATCGCCGGCCATGCGCCGGGCGATCTCAGCCATGTCTTCTTCACCACCGGCGGTTCCTCCGCGGTCGAGACGGCGCTGCGCTTCATGCAATTCTACAACAATGTGCGCGGTCGCCCGGAAAAGAAGCTGATCCTCAGCCGCGGCGGCGCCTATCACGGCTCGACCTATCTGTCGGCCTCGCTCAATGGCCGCCCGCGCGACCGCGACTGGATGGACGGCGCCGACGAACTGGTGGTCAAACTGTCGTCGCCCGATCCGTTCCGGCGCCCGAAAGGCATGGACATTGCCGCCTTCACCGATTTCCTGGTCGATCAGTTCCGCGATACGGTGACCCGTGTCGGCGCCGACAAGATCGGCGCTTTCGTCGGCGAGCCGGTGCAGGCATCGGGCGGCGTCATCGTGCCGCCGGATGGCTATCTCAAGCGCATTCACGAGATCTGCCGCGACAACGATATCCTCTATATCTCCGACGAGGTGGTGACCGCCTTCGGCCGGCTCGGCCATGTCTTTGCCTCCGGCGAGGTGTTCGGCATCGATCCTGATATGATCACTTTTGCCAAGGGCGTGACCTCGGGCTATTTCCCGCTTGGCGGCGTCATCATCTCGGCGCGGCTGCTGCAGGAATTGCGTCGTTCGAACCATCCGGACGCGATGTTCGGCCATGGCCTGACCTACACCAGCCATCCCGTCGGCTGCGCCGTGGCGCTGAAGAACCTCGATATCCTGGAGGAAGATGTGCTCGCCCACACGCGCGAGGTCGCGCCCTATTTTCAGGCGCAACTGAAGACGCTGGAGGAATTGCCGCTGGTCGGCGAAGTGCGCGGCATGGGGCTGATGGGTTGCGTCGAATGCGTCGCCGACCGCGAAAGCAAGGACCCGCTGCAGCTCGACAAGGATGTCGGCAAGCGCATCGACGCGCATTGCCACGAGCTCGGCCTGCTGGTGCGGCCGCTGATCAATATGTGCGTGATGTCGCCGCCGCTGATCATTTCGCGCGAGCAGATCGACGACATGGTGGCGATCCTGCGCGAAGGCATTTCGCGCACGATGGATGATCTCAGGAAAGAGGGTGTCTGGCAGGGGTGAAGTTTCTCCCTTCTCCCCGTTCACGGGGAGAAGGTGCCCGGAGGGCGGATGAGGGGCGGCGCTGACGTCGGCGATTGGTCGTCGTCGACCCGAGTCACAGGCACGGCGCTGCCCCTCACCTGCCTGCCGGCATCCTCTCCCGTATAGAGACGGGGAGAGGGGCGCTCTCCTTGCTCCTACACCTGCGATCGCATGGCCTCGTTGAGGTTCCACATCTCCTTCTCGTCCGGCGCCGTCTCCAGCCCCAGAACGGGAATCTGCTTGCGCAGATGGTCGTGGTGGGTGCGCACACCATATTCGAGGTCGGAGAGGTAAAAGCCCTCGAAGGCTTCGGACAGCATCGATTCGTTCGACCACACCGAGAGCTGCACGTCCTCGTTCATGGTGTCGCGATCGATGCGGTAGGCGAGGTAGCGTGCCGCCGCCTGCTCCCGGGTTTCGTCGGGATAGCGGTAGATGGCGCCGCGCAGCAGCGTCTCGCCGGTCGTCAGCGGGAACTCCTGATAGAACTGCACCGATTCCGGCATGATCGACAGCGCGTTGTTGGGGAACATGCCGTAGTAGATCCACGCCTTGCGCAGGTGCTCCGGCAGGTGCTCCGCCGCCGGCGCGTGCTTGATATATTCACGCACGCTCCAGCGCCGTCCGGCATGCGGATTGTAGGTGGCGAAGGAACGCGACACGCCGTTGATGAACGGCTCGTCGAAATAGGTCGCGCCGTAGAGGTCCTGCAGCGCCGGATGCGCCATGGCGACGTGGTAGCCCTCATTGTCGACGTCGCGCACCGACTTCCAGTTGACCGGGGACTTCTGGGTCCAGATGCCCCAAGACGGCACCATGTCGGCAACGCCGTAGTTGGCCATCTCGGCTTCGATCGGCTTCAGCAGTTCTGCGACCGACGGCTGCGGGCCGCCCTTGCGGAAACGGATGAAGACAAAACCCATCCAGATTTCGAGGTCGAGCGGCATCAGGCCGAATTCGGTCTTGTCGAGATCGGGGAAGGAGCGCGGGCGGGCCGCACCGCGCAGCGTGCCGTCGAGATTGTAGACCCAGCCGTGGAACGGGCAGACCAGAGCGTTCTTGCAGTTGCCCTGGCTGTCGGCGACGACGCGGCTGCCGCGATGACGGCACATATTGTTGAAGGCGCGCACGACGCCATCCTTGCCGCGCACGATCAGCGCCCGCTCGCCGACCACGTCCATGGTCATGTAGTCGCCGGCATCGGGCACGTCGGAGACATGGCCGGCGATCTGCCAATGGTTGCGGAAAACGTATTCTTTCTCGAGCTCGAGAAGGGCGTCGGAATGATAACTCCAGCCCGGCAAGCCCCGCCGGTCCCAATCGTTGGGGATCGCCACGTCACGGAGGTGCGGGTTCATGGACAGCTCTTCTTTTTGTTGAATACTCATTCAATATAATCATATTTTGCATTGAAATGCAATGGTTTGTGGAAATCGCAAGATTTTCGCCCGGCCAATTCGAGTAGCTTCGACGCCCGTGCTGCCGCGGAAAATCCGGGGATTTCCGAGCGTTAACCAGGGTTGTGATGCGGGCGCGCTGCGTCGGGATTGGCGCTCGCCCTGTCGGCAAAATCGTGCCGGAAAATGGCTGCCGTTCGCAATTTATTTCGGGAGTGTGAGATTGGTCATAGTTCGATCGCGCGGATGCGAGCTTTGCTGCCTGACCGAATATGCCCGGTAATGCCCGAAATATCTGTTTCGCCGCTGTTACACGGGCAGACGAGATGCATCATTCATCAGTTACACAGCGCGATTAAGTTCGCTTCATAGCAAAAGAAATAAGAAACGAAGGGGAATGACGATGTACACGAAGGTTGAGACTGCCGACAGCGACATCCGCCTCCAGGCTCCGGAGCGCAACGACCGGCGCCCAAAACTGGCGCTGCGCCAGCGCGCCAGTGACCATCCGATGGCGATGTTCATGATGCTGAGCGCCGTTGCCTTTGTCGGGATGATGTTCACGCCGACGATTGGTCCGGCCTTCGCGTCACTCAATCCGCCGGCCAACGTCGTCGACGGTGCGCCGACCACCATCAAGACCGCGCGCCTGCCGATGCCGGAGATCGATTTTGCCTGCAAGGGCCAGGCCTGGGGCGCCGAGAGCGCGGACTGCCTGCGCGTCATTGCCGCGCAGTCGGGCAAGCACAGGGACCGCGCGGTTCGCATGATCGCTAATGCCGCGCCGCTGACCAATACGCCCAACGTCTTTTGATCTTTGTTGAACGTGACCGCGAAACATTCCCTGCTTCGCGATCATGCTTTGACCTCCCCGAGCGCTCCTCTTGCGCTCAGTCAGGCTCCCGCCGCATTGTCGGTCGGGAGCCTCTTTTTTGGAATCTATTGATATTCAGGTGAGGCCGGCCTGACCTGAATCTCAACAAATCCCGGGAAGGCGCTGAATTTCAGCTCGCAACAGCCGCCTGCTCGGCAATGGCCGACAGCACGCCGCGGACGTCCAGCGTGCTGAAAGGCTTTTCCAGGATCTGCGGCCGCTGCGCTGCCGGCAGGGCCTCGATCTCGGCCTTCGCGCCGATCAGGTCGCCGGTGACCAGCACGAAGCGCCGGGCCAGGTCGGGTTTTTCGGCGAGTAGTTCGCGATAGATTGATATGCCGCTGATGCCGGGCATGCGCAGATCGGAAAAGACGATGTCGGGCGGCATGTGGCCGGTCAGGGTCGCAACGGCCGATGTCCAGGCCGGGACGATCCGCGACTTGATGCCCATCAGCTCCAGAATGTCGGAGAGCGAGCCGGCGACATCCGGCTCGTCGTCGATGATCAGTGCGTGGCGCAATCCGCTCGAGCGGGCCGGGCTGTCGCCGGCGGCGGCGACGCCGGCGGTGATCGCCGGCAACTGGACGACGAACCGCGCGCCCCTCGGCAACACCTCCTCGAACCAGACATTGCCATTGTGCCGCTCGATGATCGATTTCGAGATCGACAGGCCGATGCCGGTGCCGACACCGACCGGCTTGGTGGTGAAATAGGATTCGAAGATGCGCGAGCGAATCGCCTCGGGCACGCCCGGTCCGTTGTCCTCAACCGAAAATCCGGGATTGCCGCGGTCGCTGCGAAACGTGCGCACCTTGATCAGCCGGTCGCCGGCGACGCCTGCCAGCGCGTGCTGGCTGTTGATGAGGAAGTTGGCGGCAACCTGCGTCACATGGTCGGCATCGGCCATGGCCAGCAACGGGCCGGTGGCGAAATCGGTGTCGATGATGATGCCGCTCGACCTGGCGCCATAGGCGGTCACTTCGAGCGCGGCGCGGATCACCTGGTTGAGGTCGGTCTCGGCCTGCGCCGTGGGATGCAGGCGGACCATCGACAGGAAGCTTTTGACGATGCGGCCGCAGCGTTCGGCGGCGGCGCGCACTTTTTCGGCGCGCACCTTGGTCTGCGGGTCTGAGGCGAATTCATGCAGCAGCGTCGATTGCGCGACGACCACGGCCAGCGGATTGTTCAACTCGTGCGAAACGCCGGCAAGCAGCGAGCCCATCGCCGCCATCTTCTCGTTCTGGTGCAGCTTTTCGCGCTGGCGGCCGATCTCCTCTTCGGCGCGCAATTTGTCGCGCAGGTCGCGGATCGAGCCGAAGATGAGGCAGCGATCGGCAACCCGCATCTCGGTCGCCGTCAGCTCGATCGGAAACACCTCGCCGGCTGCGTTTTGGGTGACGGTTTCGAGCCGCTGGCCGACCATCGGCGCGCCGCGGCCGGTCATGTATTCGGCCCCCGACGCATAGCCCTTGCGGTAATAGATCGGTACGATGGTGTCGAGCAGGTCCTTGCCGAGGATATCGGAGCGCTGGAAGCCGAACATCTTCTCGGCGGCCGGATTGAATTCGATGATCGAACCGGTCTCGTCGATGACGACGATGGCGTCGAGCGAGGCCTGCAGCATGGTGCGGCGGATGACTTCGCTAGCATGAGCCTCGGACGGCGACCGTTCGATGGCGTCGCCGATGGCGAGCGCGACGATGTGCAGTGTCGCCTCTTCCTCGTCGCTCCATTCGCGCTCGTTGACGCAGTCGTTGACGGCTAGCGTGCCCCACAGATGGCCGTGCGCGAAGACCGACACCGACAGGAACGACTTGATGTTCTGCTTCTCGAAATCGGTCCTGAGGAAGCCTTCGAGATTGCGTGTGTGGCCGGCGAAGATCTTGCCTTGCCGCTCATCCTCCGCCAGACGCTCCAGCAACGGGTCCGAGTTGACGATCGACTGCATGATGACTGTCGGCGATGCCAGTTCGGTGCCGAAGCGCGGGGCGATCCAGTAGGCCGCCACAGACTGGGCGAAGCCCTGGCCGGGCAATTCGCGCAGCCTGAACAGGATGCCGCGCTGGCAATCCATGGCAACGCAGAGCGTCTCGAGGATGCCCACCATCTCACGCTGCCAATCGCCGGCCTCGCGAAGCCGGCGAACGACGCGGACCGCCGCCATTGCGGCGCCCTGACGGGTGCCTTGCATGTCCGTGCGTGCCGGTTCAGCAGTCATGGTCTGTCGTTACCCAGGTCGCGCCGGTGTGGTTACTTCCCACAGCAGGCTATCGCGCCGCTCAGTGTCCGTCGCCGGTCGGCAGCGAAAAGATATAGCCTTCGCCGCGCACCGTGCGCAGAAATTTCGGATTGGCCGGATCCGCCTCGATCTTCTTTCGCAGCCGCATGATGCGGATGTCGACCGCGCGCGACGATTCAGGGTCCTCCACGAAGCCGATCGCTTCGGAAATCGCCGCACGCGTCAACAGCCGGTTGGCGCGGGTCAGGAAAACCTCGAGCACGTCGAACTCGCTCTTGGCCATGTCGATGACCGCGCCATTGGCGCCGGTGACCAGTCTGCCGTCGAGATCGGCCTGGAAAGGGCCGAAGCTCATGAAGCGGCGGCCGGCGCCTGTCTCGACCTTGGCGGCTTGCGGCGCGGTCGGCTGCGGCACGCGGCGCAGCACGCTGCGAACCCGCGCCAGCACTTCACGCAACTCGTAAGGCTTGACGATATAGTCGTCGGCGCCGAGTTCCAGCCCGACGATGCGGTCGAGCGCAGTGCCGGCGGCGGTGGCGTAGATGATGCCGATCGGCATTTTCGAGCGCAGCCAGCGGCCGAACGACAGGCCGTCTTCGCCTGGCATGGCGATGTCGAGGATGGCCAGATGAAACGACTGTGTTTCCAGCAAGGTGCGGGCTTCGGCGGCACTTTCGGCCGTGGTCATTTCATAGCCGTTGGCGCCGAGATACTCGGCGACCGCGTCCCTCAGATCGGGCTCGTCCTCGACGATGATAATTCGTGCCCGCACTATGATCTCGCTCCCGCTTTCAGCGGAAAGTAGATTGGGTATAAACATCATGTCCAGCACTCATCTCGGGTTGCGAAGGGAACGGTAAGAAAACATGGCCGCACGATCCGTCATCGCGCTTGTTTCCGTCGCCGAAGTGGTGGCGACCGATCTCGCCGACCATCTCGAGCGGCGTGGCCATGACGTGCGCGAGGCGCGCCAGCCCTGGGAGGCCGAATCGCTGCTTTCGGCAAAGGGCATCGACATCGTCATTGTCGGCGACAGCCTCAGCCAGGCCGAGGGGCGCGACCTGCTCAGGCGCCATGGCGGCGAGGGTGGGCCCGATTTCATCCTGATCTGCCGGCCGGCCGATCTGGTCGACAAGGTGCTGGCGCTCGAACTCGGCGCCGCCGACGTCATCGAAAGTCCGCTTAATGTCAGGGAGCTTGCCGCACGCATTGGCGGCCTCTTGGCGCGGCGCGGCCGCAACACCGGGGAATTGCTCGTGCTGGAGAACGCGACCGTCGACCTCAGGTCTGCGATGGTCATGCATCGTTCTGGTACCGAGGAACAGCTGTCGCCCGGTCAGGTGGCGTTGCTGAAACTGTTTCTGGCCAGTCCGCGCAAGGTGCTGACTCGCGACGACATCATCGCTGCGGCACCCGCCGAAAACGCCGATGCGTTCGATCGCTCGATCGATTCGCGGATCGTGCGGCTGCGCCGCAAGCTCGACACCGAAACCATCACCACGATACGGGGCGCCGGCTACCGGTTCGATCCGCCAACACAGCGCGCCGATTGAGGGCAACAACGCGTCTTTTTGTCTAGCATCGGATTTTCCCAAAACCGGTTTCCCCTTTTGGGTCCGATGCGCCTGCACTCAGCGCACCACCAGCAGCGATGGTCCCGATGGCATTTCGTTGGCCACGACGACTTCACTGGCGTGAGCGCGATCCTTCAGCAGCACGGTGGCGAGACCGGCAAAGCCGAGCAGGCCTTGTGTGTAGAGCAGTGCGGAAAGCACTGAAGCGGCAAATTTCGTGTTCATCTGTCTCTTCCCCAATTTCAGAATTGTCGGTGCTTCAGGAGACCCCCGAAGTGCCCGCGCCGCCCACGGAGCCCCCCGTCGCGGCGCGGGCCTTCGGTCCTCTCGGCAGCAAGTTGCCGGAGGGGCCGCGCATCCCCGTCAGTCCAAAGCCGACCCGCCAGAGGGCTTTGAAGCGGTTGATGCGCAGACTGGAAACAATCCAGACCAAGGCAATGAACAGCGCGGCATGCAGCGTCGAAACCTCGCCCGAGTTCATGGCCGCCGCAAGCGTCGTCATCGGGCTGCCGGCGACTGTGCCGACGCCGCCGACGATGACCGCGGCAATGCTTATCCTGAGAAGCCAGGACAGGGTGTTCGATTTGATGCTCATCTTCGTTTGCGCCGGCTGTTTTCGTTACGTCAACTGTGCCGTCGGCCCGTATCCAGATCATGCCGCCCAGGCCGCGCTTTGTTGCAGATTGGTTTCGAGCCAGACGGAATGTCTTTCACATAAGGGAAATTCGCGCGTTCGTTTGACGGCAACCCTGGCATCTTGATCCTACGAGGCAGAGTACAGGCCGACGATGGCATCCCTTGTTCCGCTGCTTTGCCTGTCATTCTCGTTAACCTGAGGAAACAGATTCGAAACACAAACGAGCAGCAAGCGAAATCAGCTTGAAACATGACGTTGGGATAAGCCGGTCATCGAATTGGAACCGGCCCGACCGGCAAAAACAGGGGAACATCATGTACGCTGCCATTTCCGCCAAGCTCATCAACATCACCGCCGCCGCCCTGACCGGTGCGGCTCTTCTCTTCAGTGCCGGCAATGGCGCTGCCCACGCCGCCGCAAGTCAGATCGTGGCGCGTGTCTCGCTGTCGCAGCAGACCATGGAAGTCCTGGTCGACGGCCGCCCGACCTTCGCCTGGAAGGTCTCGACCGGCGACCGGGCGCATATCACCCCGACCGGCTCGTTCAAGCCGACCCGCATGCATGAGATGTGGTACTCGAAGAAATACGACAACGCGCCGATGCCGCATTCGGTGTTCTTCAGCGGCGGCTACGCGGTGCATGCGACCTACGCCATCAAGCGTCTTGGCCAGCCGGCTTCGCATGGCTGCGTGCGGCTGCACCCGGACAATGCCGCCGACTTCTATCAGCTGGTCGAGACCTTCGGCCCGGCCAATACCAGCATCGTCATCGTCAAGTAGTCGGCTGTGGTTGGAGCGGTCGCGCAGCGCAGCTGCACAGCAAGCTCCCGCCTGAAGCTCCACTGAGCTTCGCGGTAATCAATCCAGTCAAAGAAAGAGGCCGGAATTGTCCGGCCTCTTTTTGTTTGTTCGTTGGTGTCGTCGCAGTTCAGTCGACGGGCACCGGCATCAGCTTCGGGTCCGGCTTTTCGGCATGATGCGGCAGGTCCTTGCTGGCGATGAAGGTGTAGAACATCGGCACCACGAACAGGGTGAACATGGTCCCGACCAGGATGCCAGTGAAGATCACCAGGCCCATCGAGTAGCGCGCCGCGGCACCAGCACCGCTGGAGATGATTAGCGGCACCACGCCGAGCGCCATCGCCGCCGTCGTCATCAGGATCGGCCGCAGCCGCACCTTGGCCGAGGCGATGATCGCTTCCCTGCGTGACATCCCATGCTTCTCGCGCTGCTGGTTGGCGAACTCGACCAGCAGGATGCCGTGCTTTGTGATCAAGCCGATCAGCGTGATCAGGCCGACCTGCGTGTAGATGTTGAGTGTTCCCAGCCCCAGATTGAGCGGCACGATGGCGCCGAAGATCGACAGCGGCACTGCCATCATGATGATCAGCGGATCGCGGAAGCTTTCGAACTGCGCCGCCAGCACCAGATAGATGACGAGGATTGCGGCTGCGAAGGCGATCAGGATGGTGCTGCCTTGCTCCTTCTCCTGCCGCGACTGGCCGGAATAATCGATGAAGAAGGTGTCGGGCAGGCTTTCCTTGGCGATGTCCTCGATGGCCTTGAGCCCGTCGCCGGTGGTGACGCCGGGCAGCGGCAGCGCGGAAATCGTTGCCGAGTTCAGCTGGTTGAACTGCTCGATCGCGGCCGGCGAGGCGTTGGTCGAGATCTTGACCACGGCCGAGAGCGGCACCATCTGGCCCGAGACGCTGCGCACGAAGTATTCTGCCAGCTTTTCGGGATTGTCGCGGAATTCTTGTGGCACCTGCGGGATGATGTCGTAGCTGTTTGAATCGCGGTCGAACTGCGCCACTTCGGCGCCGCCGACCAGCAAGGTCAGCGTGCGGCCGATATCGGCGATCGGCAGGTTGAGGGCGGCGGCGCGGTCACGGTCTATCGTTACCGTCACCTGTGGCGCGTCGTAGGCCATCGAGTTCTGCACGACAATGAAGCGACCGGAAGCCTGCGCCTTGTTCTTGATCTGCTCGGCCGCTTCGAAAACATCGGAAGCATTGCCGGTCGAACGCACCACCATGGTGATCGGCAGACCGCCACCGGAGCCAGGCAGCGTTGGCGGCGCGAAGACGAAAGCCTCGACACCGGCGACCTTGGCGAGGCGTCCCTGGATGTCGGCCTGGATCTCCTTCGAGCTGCGCGTGCGTTCGGCCCAGTCCTTGAAGGCAAAGCCAACGAAGGCACCGCTGGTCTGGCCGCCAAACGCCACTGCCGAGAACTGCGCCCGCGTCTCCGGTATGTCCTTGACCAGGCCAAGCATCTGGTTGACGTAGAGTTCGGTATAGTCCGACGTCGCATAACGCGGCGCGTTGACGATCGACAGCAGGAAGCCCTGATCTTCTTCCGGTGCCAGTTCGCTAGACGTCTTGGTGAACGCAAAGCCGGTGACGGCGACCAGCGCAATGACGATTATCAGCGTCAGTGGGCGATAGTTCAGCGATCCGGTGACCGCCTTTTCATAGACGCGTTCGACGCGTCCGAAAGTGCCGTCGACAATGCGCTGGAAGCGGCCGGGTGACCCGGCTTTCAGCAGGCGCGCCGACATCATCGGCGTGATGGTGACGGCGATGACACCCGAAAGCACCACCGAGCCGGCAAGCGTCACCGCAAATTCGCGGAACAGGGCGCCGGTCAGGCCGCCGGTGAAAGCCAGTGGTGCGAACACGGCGGCCAATGTCACCGTCATGGCGACGATGGCGGAAAAGATTTCCCGCATGCCGTTGAAGGCCGCCTGCATCGGCGACATGTGGTCTTCTTCCATGTGGCGATGGATGTTTTCCACCACCACGATGGCGTCGTCGACGACGAGACCGATCGCCAGCACCATGGCCAGCAACGACAACAGGTTGATCGAATAGCCCACCGAATAGAGCAGGAAGCAAACGCCGATCAACGACAGCGGAATGGTGACGATCGGCATCATCACCGAGCGGAACGAACCAAGGAAGAGCAGGATGACGACGATGACGATGGCGACGGCCTCGGCAATGGTCTTGAACACCTCGTAGATCGAGGCGCTGATCTGCTCGGTTGAATCGTAGACGATCTCGATCGTCATGCCTTGCGGCAGTGTGTCCTGGATCAGTGGTACGATCTTGTGGATCGCCGCTGCCGTCGTCAGCGGGTTCGCCGCCGGTGTCGGGAAGATGGCAAGGAAGGTGCCGGGCTTGCCGTTGAAACTGACCCTGGTGTCGGTGCTTGCCGCGGCCAGTTCCACTCGCGCCACGTCGCGCAACCGCACCACATTGCCATCCGTCGAACGCAGCGGCAGTTCGGCGAAAGCCTCAGGCGTCTGCAGCGTCGAGCGCACCGTTATCGAGGAGACGACATATTCGTTCTGGGTGTTGCCGGGCGCAGAAAGGAAGTTGGAATTGTTGATCGCGGCCAGCACTTCGGATGCGGTCACGCCACGCGCGGCAAGCTTGACCGGGTCGATCCAGACGCGCATCGAATATTCCTGGGCGCCGAAGATTTGCACGTCGGCGACGCCTTCCACCGTCGACATGCGTGGCCGGATGACGCGCTCGATATACTCGGTCAACTGCTCCTTCGTCATGTTCGGATTCTGCATCGAGATGTACATCATCGCGAACTGATCGCCGGTGCCCTTGACGATGACCGGGTCCTTCGATGCGTCGGGCAAGGTACCGCGCACGCCCTGCACCTTCGACAGCACTTCGGTCAGCGCGACATCGGGATTGGAGCCGAGCTTCATCTGCACGGTCACGGTGCTGGAAGAGGGCCGGCTCGACGAGGTGACGTAGTCGATGTTCTCGGTCGAGGCGACGGCACGGGCGATCGGCGCCGAAATAAAGCCCTGGATCAGGTCGGCGCTGGCACCCGGATAGGCCGTGGTGATGGTGATGGCCGTTTCATCGACCTTTGGATATTGCCGGATCGACAGGTTGAAAATGCCCTGGAAGCCCAGGAGCAGGATCATGCAGGCCAGGACCGTCGACAGAACCGGGCGGCGGATGAAGATGTCGGAGACGTTCATTACTGGGCGGCCTGCTTGTTTGCCGATTGGGTCGGGTCGATGGTGTTGTCGACAGCAACGGACATGCCATTGAAGAGTCGGTTCTGACCGGCGGTGACAACCTCGTCGCCAGCCGTCAAACCTTCAAGGATCTCGACCATGCCCGCGTTGCGACGGCCAGGCTTGACGAACACCTGCGACAGGACGAGCTCGGGCTTTTGTTCTTCCGCCGCCGGTTTAGCCGGGTCGGCAGCCGCCTTGTCAGCGGGTTTTGCCGCGGCAGGGTCGGCAGGCTTGGCGGCATCAGCGGGCTTGGCTGCATCGGCGGGTTTGGCTGCATCGGCAGGTTGGCCTTCAGGTGCCTTGGCCGGACGCACCACGTAGATGAAGTCGCCGTAGAGGCTGGATGTCAGCGCCGTTTGCGGCAGAGCCAGCACATTGTTTTCCTCGGGCAGTTCGACGCGTACCTGCACAAACTGGCCGGGGGTGAGCTTGCCTTCGGTGTTGGCGACCTCCGCCCGGATGGTGACCAGCCGGCTGGTGGGGTCGATCTTGGGATCGATACCGCGGATCTTGCCGGCGTAGGGCAAGTCGCCGCCACCGATGCCCAGCCGCACCTTTTGCTCGATCTTCAGCAGCGGGAGCTGCTGTTCGGGAACGGAGAAGTCGACTCGCATCGTGTCCAGGTCCTGCAAGGTCACCACTGCAGTGCCCGGCGTCAGATACTGGCCAAGGTCGATTTTCGGAATGCCCACCGTGCCGCTGAAGGGCGCGGTCAATTGTTTCTGGTCGAGCACTGCCTGCAGCTTGTTCACCTGCGAGGCGGAGACCGACGCCGCCGCCCGCGCCGCGTCGAGCGTTGCGTCGGTGCCGACGCCGCGCCGCTGCAGTTCAAGGGCGCGCTGCAGCGTCGTCTGGTCGGATGCGGCCTGCGCCTTGGTCGCCTCGAGATCAGCGCGCTCGACGGCGTCGTCGAGCTGCAGCAGGGTTGCGCCGTCGGCAATCTTCTGGTTGGCGTGAAACAGGATTTCCTTGACGATGCCGGCGGTTTCGACAGTGAGGTCGACGCCGCGCACCGCGCTGACCGTGCCGATTGCCTCGACGCCCGGGGTCCAGTCCGACGGCTTGACGATGACCGTCGATACAGTTGCTGCAGGCGGCTTCATCGTGGCGAAATACTGCTTGATGCCGTTGTCGCGAAGGAAGTTGAAGCCGACGATCCCGCCGACCACGACCGTGAGCACGAGCAAAACCAAGGCGATGACGATTATCTGGATTATGCGCTTGAACACAAAAAGTCCCCTCGAACGGCGACCCACATAGCGGTCGGTCGCGGGACACTAGCAATGGCAGGTCCCGGTTTCAAATGACGGCGATCTTACTGTACCGTCTGGACGGTCTTGTCAATTCCGCATAAGCTAATGTATGGGGGACGGATCGATGAAAACACGCAGAGCAAATTCGCGCGACAGGATACTCGCCGCCGCCGCCGAAGTGGCGCGCGTTACCGGTCCCGGCAGCCTGTCGCTGGACGCGGTCGCCAGCCGAGCCGGTGTGTCGAAAGGCGGCCTGCTGTACAATTTCCCGACCAAGGCGAAGTTGCTGCAGGCGCTGGTGCAAGACTATCTGGATGAGTTCGACGCTGCGCTGGAAACCACCGCCAAGGCTGGCGCCAGCGGCGAAAGCCTGCTTGCCGTCTATATCAGGCTGTCGGCAAATGAGTGGGAGAAACCCCAGCCATCGGCCACGTGGATTTTTTCGGCGATTGCCGAGGATCCCGATTTCCTGACGCCGATCAAAACGTTCAAGCGACAGCTGTTCGAGCGGCTGAAGGGGGAGACGCCTGATATCAAGGCGCTGCTGATCTGCTATCTCGCCATCGAGGGGCTGCGCAGCATGAACCTGTTCGATTCGGATGTTCTCTCGGTCGACGAACGCCGGCTGCTGGTATCGTCCCTGCTGCAGATTGCGGGATAGCCCGCAAACCTGCTGCACCGGGTTCAGGAGAGAGGGGCTGGCGAGGGCAGCTCGAAACGGACCCAACCGTTAGACGTGGTTTGCCCGGCCGTCACATCAGCTTCATCGTCGAGTACCTGCACCGGCGTCAGCTTCGCGCATGGCTCCGATGACGGACAAAAAGGCATGGGCCTGATCATGCTGATCCTGATCGGCGTGGTGCCGACCGCCTTTGCGCTCAACCGCACTCCCGACATCAAAGCGGCATTGCATAGGCGCGCTTCACGACATCGGCGATATCCAAGCTTCTCCCACGGGTTCAGGAACGATCCATACGAGACGTGCGGGAAGATTATGTTGCACGGCAGCATGACAGTGCCATGTCACGCCGCGCCAATGCCAGCTTCAAGGCGCTCGCAAAGGATCACAACATTGTAATCGCAATGACATATGGTCATGCCATTGTTATGTTGCGATGCACAAACTATGTGCGCCAACAGCACCTCACCTGTCGCGAGATCTCCCATGGGTTCCCTGTCTTCGAAGAATGCGCTTGTCACCGGCTCGACCAGCGGTATTGGCCTGGCAATCGCCCGCGCCTTCGCCGCCGAGGGCGCCAACATCACCATCAATGGGCTCGGCGATGCCGCTGCTATCGAACAGGAGCGCGCCGGCATCGAGAAGGATTTCGGCGTCAAGTGCCGCTACTCGGACGCCAACATGATGGACGGCGCCGCGGTGACCACCATGGTGCGCGAGGCCGAGGAAGCCTTCGGCAGTCTTGACATCCTGGTCAACAATGCCGGCATCCAGCATGTCGCGCCGATCGAGGAGTTTCCCGACGATAAGTGGGAAGCCATCATCCGCATCAACCTGCTGGCGGCCTTCTATGCGATCAAGGCGGCGCTGCCCGGCATGAAGACGCGCAAATGGGGCCGCATCATCAGCACCGCTTCCGCGCATGCGCTGGTCGCCTCGCCGTTCAAGTCCGCCTATGTGTCGGCCAAGCACGGCATTTCAGGCCTGACCAAGACGGTGGCGCTGGAGGCGGCGCAGGATGGCGTCACCGTCAACGCGATCGCGCCCGGCTATGTCTGGACGCCGCTGGTCGAAAAGCAGATCCCCGACACGATGAAGGCACGCGGCATGACCGAAGAGCAGGTCAAGCACGATGTGCTGCTGGCCGCACAGCCGACGAAGGAGTTCGTCACCGTCGACGAGCTGGCGGCGCTGGCGCTGTTCCTGTGCTCGGATGCGGCCAGGCAGATCACCGGCACGACCTTGCCGATGGATGGCGGCTGGACGGCGCAGTAAGCGGTCCCTGGGACGGGCTCGATGGCATTGCCCGGTGCAGCTCTTTCCTTGACAAGCGCGAAGGATCAATCCAGCATCATGGCAAGGGGTTCTTTCGCGACGACCCCGTGAGGCGTCAGCCCAACGATCGCGTCCAAACTCTCATCTCTGGAGGTGGACGCCATGCCGTCAACAACCGCAATCACCGTATCGCAGCTCTCTCGCCTCGTCGGCCTGCCTGACGCGCCTGTTCTCATCGACGTGCGCATCGACGACGATTATGATGCCGACCCGCGCCTGCTGCCGGCGTCATGCCGACGCGACTTCAAGACCGTTTCGAACTGGGCGGCGGAATTCACCGGGACCCAAATCGTCGTCATCTGTCAAAAAGGGCAAAAGTTGTCGCAAGGCGTTGCCGCATGGCTGCGCCATGAAGGCATCGCGGCGGAGTCGCTGGAAGGCGGCTTCGAGGCCTGGCTGGCGGCCAAAGGGCTTCTGGTCAAGGCCGACAAGATACCGCGCCGCGACGGCAAGGGCCGCACGGTCTGGGTGACGCGCGCGCGCCCCAAGGTCGACCGCATCGCCTGCCCCTGGCTGATCCGCCGTTTCATCGACCCTTCCGCGGTGTTCCTGTTCGTCGAGCCGGCCGAAGTGCTGGCCGCCGCCGATCGTTTCGCAGCCATCCCCTTCGACATTGACGATGTGTTCTGGAGCCATCGCGGCGAACGCTGCACCTTCGACACGATGATCGAGGAGTTCGGGCTTCAGTCCGAAGCGCTCGACCGCCTGGCGCTGATCGTGCGCGCCGCCGACACCGCGCGGCTTGACCTCGCGCCGCAGGCAGCGGGGTTCCTGGCCGCTTCGCTCGGCCTGTCGCGCATGTTCCGCGACGATCTCGAACAGCTCGAGGCCGGAATGCTGCTCTACGATGCGTTCTTCCGCTGGTGCCGCGACGCCACGGACGAAAGCCACAACTGGCCGAGCGGGGGCAAAACACCATGAACGCCCTTGCCGCTGGCAACGACGCGCACGCCGTCGATATTCCTGAAGCGCCGACCTTCAGGCAAGCAGCAAGATTGTGGGCCAAGATCGGCCTGCTCTCCTTTGGCGGGCCGGCCGGACAGATCGCGCTGATGCATAAGGAACTGGTCGAGGAGCGCCGCTGGATCGGCGAGCAGCGCTTCCTGCATGCGCTCAACTATTGCATGCTGCTGCCCGGTCCGGAGGCGCAACAGCTCGCCATCTATATCGGTTGGCTGCTGCACCGGACCGCCGGCGGTCTCGTCGCCGGCATTCTGTTCGTGCTGCCGGGTGCCTTGGTCATGCTGGCCTTGAGCACATTCTACATGCTCTACAACGACGCGCCGGTCATCGAGGCGCTGTTCTTCGGCGTCAAGGCGGCGGTGCTCGCGGTCGTCGTCGAAGCGGTCATCCGCATCGGCCGGCGGGCACTCAAGAACCGGGTGATGATGGCGATCGCGGTGGTCGCCTTCCTCGCCATCTATGTCGTCAAGCTGCCGTTTCCGCTTATCATCCTGGCGGCAGGGCTGACCGGCTGGATCGGCAACCGTTTTGCGCCGGGGCCGTTTTCCGGCGCCGCGCACGGCAAGGGCAACGCGCCCGATGTTCGCGGCGCCGTCGACCTGATGTTCGAACGCGGCGAACTCGCGCACACCAGGCCGACGAAATGGCATGCGCCGCGCACCATTGCGACCTGGCTGCCGATCTGGCTCGGGCCGGTCGCGCTGATCTGGATGCTGACCGGCTCCTCCAGCGTGTGGACGCAGCTTGGCTCTTTCTTCAGCCTCATGGCGGTGGTCACTTTCGGCGGCGCCTACGCGGTTCTTGCCTATGTCGCGCAAGCCGCCGTGACCTCGTTCGGTTGGCTCGCGCCTGGCGAAATGGTCGATGGCCTCGGCCTTGCCGAGACGACGCCGGGCCCGCTCATCCTGGTGCTGCAGTTCGTCGGCTTTGTCGCCGCCTACCGGCACGCCGGCACGATGAGCCCACTCGCTGCCGGATCGCTCGGCGCGCTGCTGACGATCTGGGTGACATTTGTGCCGTGCTTCTTCTGGATTTTTCTCGGCGCGCCTTACATCGAAGCGTTGCGCCAGAACAAGGCGCTCTCGGCCGCTTTGAGCGCGATCACGGCCGCTGTCGTCGGCGTGGTGATGAACCTCGCTCTGTGGTTCGCGCTGCATGTCATCTTCGGCAAGGTGCAGAGCATTGGCCTTGGCACCGAGGTCCCGGTGCTGTCCTCTATAGACTGGCGTGCCGCGCTGCTGTCGGCCGCTGCGATGATTGCCATGTTGAAACTGAAGATCGGCATGCTACCCACGCTGGCCGGCTCGGCAGTGGCGGGAATGGTGTTGCTGGCCGTATTTTGACGTCAATCAAATCGGATTTGATAAGAGTATAGCCAGCGGACCAGACCGTCTTCAGCAGCACTATCGCGCTCGGCTATCCCAGGAGGCTGGACAATGATCGACAATCGACGGCGCAGGCTATTGCGGCTGGTGATTGTGTTGGCGATCTGCGGCCATGGGCGGTTCGCCTATGCTGCCGATACAGGCGACGGTGTGGACCAGCCTGCCGCCAAGGCGGCCTTGCTCAAGGCCTATCCGGGACTTTTCACCATATTGGGCAATACACTGACCTGGACCGACGGCACCACGATGGTGTGGGATGACGGCAAGACGCGCGACGCCGATGCGCTGTTGGACGCCCCCGACATCGAAGACATGTTTCACTACGCCTATCCGCCGGCCAGTGCGGGAACCCTGATCCCGGCAGATGATTTCGATCCCGGTCGTATCCGCAACCAGGCCTTCTTCGAGAAGCTCTACGGCGGTGGCGCTGCCGCGGTCGGCAAGCACATCGCCGATGTCAAATGGCTGCCGAAACTCGGCAGGAAGGTGGTGCAGGTTAGCAGGCTTTTTGGCATCGATGACCGGATCGGCAAGGTCTCCGACGCGCTTGAGGCCATGCCCGCAGAGCTAAGCCGCTACGGGCTCATGCCAGGCGGCGGTTTTGTATGGCGGCCGATCGCCGGCACCAATCGACTGAGCGTCCACTCTTTCGGGGCAGCTTTCGACATCAATGTCGGTTTCTCCGACTATTGGTACAACAACAGAAACAGGAAGGATCCGAAGGCGCACATTCCGTTCAAGAATCGTATCCCGCTGCCGGTTGTGGAACTGTTTGAGAAACAAGGGTTTATCTGGGGTGGGCGCTGGTATCACTACGATACGATGCACTTTGAGTACCGCCCGGAATTGCTGTTGTACAAGAAATCCGCCTGACCGGGATTGTGGTCGGCGGTTTCCGGGCGCGGATTTCTGCCTGCGTGAGGAAAGCGCGCCTCCGGTTGAATCCGATCTTCCGAACTGCTTCAAAGTCGGTCCTGGATCGCGGAAGGGGATGTGACGTGGTGGATTCTGATCGGATCGACAAGCTGATCGCAGCGGTGCCCCCCGCCCTGGCGCTTCGCGCCGGGCTGGACCTTGGCATCTTCACCCGGCTCGGTGGCGATGCTGCGACTGCTGACAGCCTTGGGGCCGCGCTCGAAGTCGAGCCCGATCGTCTGTCGCGGCTCCTCTACGCGCTCGCCAGCATCGGTCTCCTCGAGGTCGCGGATGGTCAATTTCGCAACGGAGCCGAAGCGTCGGAGTTTCTCGACGCGTCCAAGCCGACCTATCGCGGCGGCGATCATGCGCTCCTGCGCGAGCTCTGGGGAGCCGACCTTTTGACCGCAGAGTCGCTGCGGCAGAACCGGCCGGCCGCGCTGCACGACTTTTCGGAAGCGGGGCCTGAGTCCGCCGCGGCCTTCAGCCGGATGCTGGCACCGGGCGGGGTGATTTTCGGCCGACATCTGGCCCAGGAGATGGACCTCTCGGCGACCGGTTCGGTGATCGACATTGGCGGGGGTGCCGGGACCATTCTCGTTGGACTTCGCGAGCGTTGGCCGCATATTGAGGCGACGCTGATGGAACTCCCAACGGTCGCAGCGGTCGCGCCAGCGATCTTGTCCGAATACGGTGCCGACGACGTGGTTGTCGAAGAGGGCGACATAACTGTCGCGCCATCCATCGGTCGGCACGATCTAGCGATCCTCAAGGCCGTCGTCCAGGTCCTGCCGCCGGACCAGGCACGCAGTTCGATCCTGAACGCGGCGCGTTGCCTCACACCGGGAGGCGAGATCGCAATTGCCGGGTGGGGTGTCGTCGATGACGACCGCCTCGGCCCGACTGAGGGTGTGTTTCTCAATCTCACCTTCCTGAACCTCTATCGTCACGGCGAAGCGTACACGGAAGGTCAGTATCGCGCGTGGATGACCGAGGCCGGATTCCGGGATATTTTGAGGTCGCGCCTGACGGACGGCTGCACCTTGTTTCGTGCGCGCCTCGCGGGCTGATGACGGGAACGCGATAGCAACGGCACCCGTATCGCCCTTCACCAAGTCCTTGAATTGAATGGTGATCCCGACAGGAATCGAACCTGTGACCTACAGATTAGGAATCTGCCGCTCTATCCTACTGAGCTACGGGACCACGCGGCCCGACACATAGACGCTTCGGGCCGTTTCGCCAAGAGGCAGGTTGATGCTGGCTACGCGGCTCTTTCGCACCATGGCGCGGTCTTGAATTCCAGGCCTGTGCCGTTGCGGCTGGGCCTCGATCCGATCGCGCCGAGGGCAAAAACGCCGGTGCCGCTATCAGGTCCGGCGTCAAACCTGTCAGGCGGCCAGGGCGGTTTCCGCCAGCTTCACCCAATAGCTCATGCCGTGCGGGATGACCTCGTCGTTGAAGTCGTAGGCGGGGTGGTGGAGACCCGCGCTGTCGCCATTGCCGATGAAGATGAAAGCGCCGGGCCGCGCTTCCAGCATGTAGGAGAAATCCTCGCCGCCCATCACCGGCTGGATGGCGCGGTGGACCTGGGCGTCGCCGGCGACGTTGGCGGCGATATCGCCGGCAAAGACCGTCTCTTCCGCGTGGTTGAAGGTTACGGGGTAGTTGGCATCGTAGTCGACCTTAATCGTCACTCCGAAGGCCGTCGCCAGCCCGTCGCAGATGGCGCGGATGCGCTCCTCCGCCTTCCTGGCGATGTCTTTCTTCAGCGTGCGCACGGTGCCGGCGATCTCGGCGGTCTCGGGGATGACATTGTAGGCGTCACCGGCGTGGAATTTGGTCACCGACACCACCACGGCCTCGACGGGATCGATGCTGCGCGAGGCAATGGTCTGCAAGGCGCCGACAAGCTGGCTGGTGATGACGATCGGATCGATCGTGCCGTGCGGCATCGCCGCATGGCCGCCGCGGCCCTTGACGGTGATGGTGAATTCGGCGGTCGCCGCCATGATCGGACCGGGCCGGATGGCGAACTCGCCGACTGCCAGGCCCGGCATGTTGTGCATGCCGAACACCCTGGAGATGCCGAAGCGCTCCATCATGCCGTCCTTGACCATTTCGTTGCCGCCGCCGCCACCTTCCTCGGCCGGCTGGAAGATCACCGCCACCGAGCCGGCGAAATTGCGCGTCTCCGCCAGATATTTGGCGGCGCCCAGCAGCATGGCCGTGTGACCGTCATGGCCGCAGGCATGCATCTTGCCGGGAACCGTAGAGGCGTAAGGCTTGCCGGTAATCTCGTTGATCGGCAGCGCGTCCATGTCGGCGCGCAGGCCGACGGTCGTGCCTTGCCCCTTGCGGCCATGGATGATGCCGACGACACCGGTCTTGCCGAGCCCGGTCACCACGTCGTCGCAGCCGAAAGCATGCAGTTTCTCGGTCACGAAGGCGGCGGTCTTGAAGACGTCGAAATTCAGTTCTGGCGTCTGATGCAAATGGCGTCGCCAGCCGGCGACCTCATCCTGCATCTCGGCGGCGCGGTTCAGGATCGGCATACGGGTTCCATCTCGCTGTTGGAGCAGACGGTTTCGGCCTGCTGCATTGCAATTGTGATTGTCGGGCGCTTTGCCATGTTGACGTCACATAGGGTAAATAGCACCGCAAGCAATGTGGTTCGAGGATGAGGGTCGGACCGCATTGTGCTGGCCATCGCGTAATGAAACCTTAC
Source organism: Mesorhizobium sp. P2_H9 (assembly GCF_056403215.1). Classification (NCBI taxonomy): domain Bacteria; kingdom Pseudomonadati; phylum Pseudomonadota; class Alphaproteobacteria; order Hyphomicrobiales; family Phyllobacteriaceae; genus Mesorhizobium; species Mesorhizobium sp. P2_H9. The sequence goes on from NZ_JBFUFX010000010.1 coordinate 178,808, forward strand.
GGAGCCAGAGGCGACTACGGCAAGAGGCGATTTCGGATTCGATCATGCGGCACAGGCATTTCCTCACATTATTGCTGGCGGGCGCCGTGGCGCTGCCCGCGCTGGCCGGATCGGCTCTGGCCAATCCGTCGATCCTGTTCGACCTGAAAAGCGGCAAGATTCTTCAGCATCAGGATGCTTTCCGGCGCTGGTATCCGGCTTCCCTGACCAAGCTGATGACCGCCTATGTAGCCTTCCGCGCCATCGCGGCCGGCGAGGTCCAGCTCGATTCGCCGATTAAGGTCACGAAACATTCCGCCGGCGAGCCACCGAGCAAGATGGGCTTCAAGCCGGGCTCGGTTATGCGGCTCGACAACGCGCTGAAGATGATGCTGGTCAAATCGGCCAACGACATCGCCATGGCTGTCGGCGAGAATATCGGCGGTTCGCAGGACGCGTTTGCCGTACGCATGAATGCCGAGGCGCAGCGGCTCGGCATGACCGGGACGCATTTCGTCAATCCGAACGGGCTCTATTCGCCGGACCAGTATACGACGGCGCGCGATCTTGCCTTGCTGGTGATGGCGATCCGCAGCGAATTCCCGCAATACGCCCCCTGGTTCTCGATCGAGGGTCTGGCCGTCGGCAAGAAGACGCTGCCGAACTACAATCTCTTGATCGGCCGCTATCCCGGCGCCGATGGCATGAAGACGGGTTTCGTCTGCTCTTCGGGCTTCAACATGATCGGCTCGGCAACGCGCAACGGGCGCACGCTGGTTGCCGTGGTGCTTGGCGAAAAATCGGCGGTCAGCCGTGCGGAGACTGCCGCAAACCTGCTCGACCAGGGCTTTGCGACGCCGGCTTCAAACCTGGTCACGGTCGCAGCGCTGCCTTCGTATGGCGATGCCGTGTCGGCCAACGATCTGCATGACGAGATCTGCAAGAAGAAGGCGCGGGTAGAACAGTCCGAGGCCGCTCCGCCGGTGGCCGAAAAAGACAAGGATGTGCCCAAATCGGATGTGCCCAAATCGCCCTATCAGGAAAAGCTCGATCATGTGCCGACGCTGGTTGCCGTCGGCCTTGGCGGCGCCACCGGGCCGGCTCCGAAGGCGATGCTCGACCAGGGCGGCCAGGAGTTCGCCGATGTGCCGCTGCCGAGCTGGCGGCCTGATTTGCCGGCGCCGGGCGGCGCCGAGCCGACCGTGACAGGGTCCGCCCCCGCGGCGCAGGGCGATCTCCCGGTCAAGGTCGCGAACTAGGCCGATGGCTGGCTTTCCCATTCCCGTCTCGGTGCTCACCGGCTTCCTCGGCGCCGGCAAGACGACGCTGCTCAACCGGCTGCTCAAAGACCCCGCACTCACCGACACCGCGGTCATCATCAACGAGTTCGGTGAGGTGGCGATCGACCATCTGCTGGTCGAGCAGGCCTCCGACGGCATCATCCAGCTGTCAGACGGCTGCCTGTGCTGCACGGTGCGCGGCGAACTGGTCGACACGCTGGCCGATCTCGTCGACCGGCTGCAGACCGGCCGCATTGCCCGGCTTGCCCGCGTCGTCGTCGAAACCACGGGGCTCGCCGATCCGGCGCCGGTGCTGCAGTCGATCATGGCCCATCCAGCCCTTGTCCAGGCTTTTCGGCTTGACGGCGTCATCACGCTGGTCGACGCCGTCAACGGCAATGCGACGCTCGATGCCCATGTCGAGGCAGTCAAGCAGGTGGCCGTCGCCGACCGCATCGTCTTGACCAAAGCCGATCTGGCCACCGATCCCGGCGATGTCGAGGCATTGCGGGCCCGGCTGCGGCTGATCAATCCCGGGGCGGCGGTGCTCGATGCCGGCGACAGAATGACCGACGTGGCGGCGCTGTTTGACTGCGGCCTATACAATCCGGCCACCAAATCCGCCGATGTGCGGCGCTGGCTGGGCGAAGAAGCCGGCCATGACCATGGCGACCACCATCACGGCGATCATGACCACGACCACCACCACCACCACCGGCATGATTCGCGGGTGCGCTCCTATTCGCTGGTCCATGATCGGCCGGTGCCGTTTTCGACGATCGAGATGTTCCTCGATCTGCTGCGCTCGGCGCATGGCGAACGCCTGCTGCGCATGAAGGGCGTCATCGAGCTCACAGAAGATCCGTCGCGGCCGCTGGTCATTCATGGCGTGCAGAAAATCCTGCATCCGCCGGTGCAACTGGCGTCCTGGCCGGACGGCCAGCGTGGCACAAGGCTGGTGCTGATCACGCTCGACATGCCGGAAGACTATGTCCGCCGGCTGTTTGCCGCCTTCACCAACCGGCCGTCGATCGACACGCCGGACCGTGCGGCGCTGGAAAACAACCCGCTGGCCATCGCCGGGCGTTGATCCTTAAATTCGCGGTTCGCCGCGCTCGACAAGAAAGCGATGCCCGCCGGACATCGCCGCCGTTTCAATCAGCTGGTGGCCGTCATCCGAGCAGAAAGCCGGGATGTCGATGACGGCGAGCGGGTCGGTGGTCTCCAGCCAGAGTCGGCTGCCCGGTTTCATGGCAGCCAACCGCTTCTTGGCCTTGAGTACGGGCAGGGGACAGTTCAGACCCTTGAGATCGTAAACGGCAGCGCGCTTGGGCAAGGCCGAAACCTCAGCCGCCGAACATGCCGAGCAGCTTCTTCTTCAATTTGCTCACCGTGCCTTCGTCGGCGCTCGCGGCCTGCGTTTCCGCCGGCTCGACGCCCGCGGTGGTGACCGGCTGCTGGGCAGCCTGCTTGGCGGCTTCCGCCTCGGCGAGCGCCTGGGCCTTGGCTGCGGCTTTTGCAGCCTTCGCTTCTTCTATGGCCGCAAGCCGTTGTTCCTCGGCCTTCTGCTTGGCGGCCTTTGCCGCGTCGAGCGCGGCCATCTTGCGGCCGGCCGGCGAATCGATGCGGCCCATGCGCGCCGTTTCCGTCACCGAACCGTCCGAGTTGAGCGACGGCGGGTCGATCGGCACGCGTTCGCCGCGCGCCCGGCGCTTCGACCAGTCGGAAACGATGCTGGCTTCCTTGACGCCGGCGATGGTCGGCTTGGGTGCCGGCACCGAGGCCTTGACCGCGCCGCTGAAGGCTGCGTCGTAGGTGCTCTGGTAGGCATTGTAGGCGCTCTTCAGCGAATCCGGCTGCGTGGTGGCAGGACAGGCGCCGGTCGGATCGAAGGTGGTGCCTTCGGGCGCAACCTGGTTGAAGACATAGCGTTTGTCGCAAACATCGACCTTCGGCGGCACCTTGGTGATCTCGAAATTGTCGTAGCCGACCTTCAGCATTTTCCAGAAGTCGTAGTTCGGGTCGTTGCGATAGCGCGCCATGTTGGCGGCGGTCATGCGGAACGGAAAGGCCTGGATCTGGAACTCGGTCTGGCCGCCCTGGAAGGCGTCACGGCCGAAGGCGTAAATCTGCTCGATCTGCGGATCTGTCATCGAATAACAGCCAGACGACGAGCAGGCGCCGTGCACCATAAGATTTGCGCCGGTGCGGCCATTGGCACGGTCATAGGCATTGGGATAGCCGATGTTGAAGGACAGATGATAGTTCGAGCGCGGATTCATCTGCGACGGGCGAACCGTATAGAAGCCTTCCGGCGCCTGGCGGTCGCCTTCGGTGTATTTCGGCCCGAGCTTGCCTGACCATTTGCAGATATCGTAGCTGGCGACCATCTCGTAGCGGCCGTTGGTCTTGGCCTTCCAGATTTCGAGCTTGCCCTCTTCCTTGAAAATGCGGGCCATCACCGACGAGGTGCGGACCATGCCCTTGGCCTGCATGTCGGCCAGGATCTTGTCCGGCAGCGGCTTGTTGGCTTCCGGAGCAAAGTCCTTCATCGACGAATCATTGCAGCCGGCGACGCCGAGGGCGGCGATCAGAAGTCCGGTGCGGGCAAACTTGGCGAACATGGTTACGGCTATGACTTTTCTCTCGGGCCACGGGCTTCGGCACTGCCGGGTCCGCGCGCTGAACACTGACGGACCCTAAGCCCGTTAACCTTGAAAATTCCTTACCGCAAGCTTTGGCCAGCTTCCCTCACGGCAATTTCATTGAGCCGAATGCAGCGGCATTTTTGTGGCGAAATTGCTCCCGGCCGCCACATTGCGGTGGGGGAACAGCCTGAAACTAGAGGCTGCGGCCCATCGATAGGTATTTTTCGCGCCGATGTTCGCGGAAATCCGTGTTGGCGCCTGCAAAGTCCTTCATCGTCCTGGCGATGAGGTCGCCGGTGGCGGCGATCACCGTTTCAGCACCTCTATGGGCACCGCCGAGCGGTTCGGGAATGATGGCGTCAATGATCTTCAGCTCCAGAAGATCCTGGGCGGTGATCTTCATGTTGGTCGCCGCATCTTTCGAGCGGGTGGTGTCGCGCCACAGGATCGAGGCCGCACCTTCCGGCGAGATCACCGAATAGATGGCATGTTCGAGCATGTAGACGCGGTTGGCGGTGGCGATGGCGATGGCGCCGCCGGAGCCACCTTCGCCGATGACCACCGAGATCGACGGCACCTTCAGGCCGAGACAGGCCGAGGTCGAGCGGGCGATGGCTTCGGCCTGGCCGCGTTCCTCGGCGCCGACGCCGGGATAGGCGCCGGCGGTGTCGACCAGCGTCAGCAGCGGAATCTTGAAGCGGTCGGCGAGTTCCATCAGCCGCACCGCCTTGCGGTAGCCCTCCGGCCGCACCGAACCGAAATTATGCTTCAGCCGGCTGGTGGTGTCGGAACCCTTTTCCTGACCGATGATGGCCACCGGCTCGCCGCGGAAACGGGCAAAGCCGCCGACGATCGCCTGGTCCTCGCCGAAATTGCGGTCGCCGGCGAGCGGCGTGAAATCGTTGAACAGGCCCTTGATGTAGTCGACGCAATGCGGCCTGTCGGGATGGCGGGCGACTTGTACCTTCTGCCACGGCGTCAGCGCCTTGTAGGCCTCGCGCAGCGCGTCGCGCGAGCGCTTCTCGAGACGGCTGATCTCATCGCCGACATCGACGGCCTCGCCATTCTCGGCAAGCTTCTTCAGTTCGAGGATCTTGCCTTCGAGATCCTGCACCGGCTTTTCGAAATCGAGGTAATTGTACATTCTTGAGCGGACCGATACGTCGGAAGGCAATGACTGATGGAACCCTGAAATCATAGGCTCCGCGCGGGGGAACGTTGTCCTCACATAGCGATATGAGGCCTAGTCGGCAAGCGGATGATGATCGTTGACCAGCCGCACCAGCCGCTCTTCCAGCACATGGGTGTAAATCTGCGTGGTCGAGATGTCGGCATGGCCGAGCAGTTGCTGCACGGCCCGAAGATCGGCGCCGTTCTGCAACAGATGGCTGGCAAAAGCGTGGCGCAGCACGTGCGGCGATATTTTCGCCGCTGATATGCCGGCCCGGGCGGCGAGGCCTTTGAGGTCGCGGGCAAAGACCTGCCTGGAGAGATAGCCGCTGTCGGACGCCGCTGGAAACAGGAACGGGCTGTCGGCAAAGGCCGGCACCTTTGCCCGCGCCGCCAGCCAAGCCCGCATCGCAGTGCGCGCCTTGGCCGAGAGCGGCACCATGCGTTCCTTGTCGCCCTTGCCGCGCACCATGAAGAAGCGGTCGTCACGCTGGGCCACCGTCACCGGCAGGCCGACCAGTTCGGAAACCCGCAAGCCGGTGGCGTAGAGCACCTCGACCAGCGCGTGCAAGCGCAGCGCCGCCAAACTGTCACTATTGCCCAGGGAGGCGGCCAGCGCTTCCTGCGCCGCCCTGTCGATCAGCCGGCCGGTATCGGCCTCGCTCATCGTCTTGGGCAGCGGCCGGCCTTTTCTAGGGCTGTCCAGGGTTCCGGTCGGGTCGTCGCCGCGCAGGCCTTCGGTATAGAGGAATTTGAAGAACTGGCGGATCGCCGAGAGTTTGCGCGCCTGCGACGTGGCGGCAAAGCCGCGCGCGGCGACGTCGTCGAGATAGCTACGGATATCGGCGGCGGCGGCACCGGCAAGTCCGCCGCTGATTTCAGCCGAGGCGTCTTCAAGGTCGCGGCGATAGGAGGACAGCGTGTTTTCGGCCGCCCCCCGCTCGGCGCTCATCATTTCGAGAAAGGCTTCGATGCGGGCGGCGCTGTTCATTGGCTTAATTTTTCTTGGGGTTCAGCTTTTCCAAGGGGATGCGCACGCTCATTTCCGCTTTCTTTGGCTCGACGAACATCACCAGCGCGAACATCGTGCCATAGGCAATGCCAGCCAGAATCGTGAGCGTCACGACAAAGCGGAACAGTGTCGGCATCAATTTTCGCCCGTCTTCTTGTTCTGCGTTTCCAAACCCAGTGCCCTTATGGGATGCCAATCCGGCCAATTCAAGGACGAAGCTCGCTCGCTGCCTGCTTGACGCAAACAGGCTTTTGATGTCGATACGCCGGCAAAGAGGGCCTAGAAACATCATGGTCTCATGAACGCGCTACCCGCAAATCCTCCCGGCGAGAGCCATGCCGCGCTGCTCGGCCAGCTGGGCAACCGTTCGATTGTCTTTGTCGGCCTGATGGGCGCCGGCAAGACGGCGATCGGCCGCAAGGTGGCAGCGATGCTGGCGCTGCCCTTCGTCGACAGCGACCAGGAGATCGAAAGCGTCTCGCGCATGACGGTTCCGGAACTGTTCGAGCGCTATGGCGAAACCGAGTTCCGGGCGCTGGAGCAGCGCGTCATCCTGCGCGTGCTGGAGAATGGGCCGCAAGTGCTGTCGACCGGCGGCGGCGCCTTCATGAATGCACAGACGCGGGAAGCGATCGCCAGCCATGGCGTTTCGGTGTGGCTGAAGGCCGAGATCGAGCTGTTGATGGACCGGGTGTCCAAGAAGCAGAACCGCCCGCTTTTGAAAAGTGCCGATCCCCGCGCGGTGCTCGAGCGGCTGATGGCCGAGCGCTATCCGGTCTATGCCGAGGCGAACGTCACCGTACCGACCCGCGACGACCGCAAGGAGGTGATTGCGGCCGAGGTGGCGGACGCGCTTTGCCGGCATTTCGGCGTTGCCGAGATTGCCGCAACAGGCGAGGTGCGCTCGTGAGCGATGGCGAAACCGTCACCGTCGAGGTCGGGCTTGGCGACCGCGCCTACGACATATTGATCGGTCCCGGCCTGCTGTCGCGCGCTGGCGCCGAGATTGTGCGCCGCCTGCCCGGCACAAGGGCGGCCGTGGTTACCGACGACAATGTCGCTGCCGCGCATCTCGAGACACTGAAGGCCGGCCTCGAAAAAGGCGGCATCCAGCCTGCCGTGATCACGTTGCCGGCGGGTGAGAAGACCAAGAGCTTTGCCCATCTGGAAGAGGTGGTCGACGGTGTGCTCGCCGCACGGCTGGAGCGCGGCGACGTCGTCATCGCGCTCGGCGGCGGCGTTATCGGTGATCTCACCGGCTTTGCCGCCGGCATCGTGCGCCGCGGCATGAATTTCGTGCAGATCCCGACCTCGCTTTTGGCGCAGGTCGATTCCTCGGTCGGCGGCAAGACCGGCATCAACAGCGCGCGCGGCAAGAACCTGGTCGGCGTCTTCCATCAGCCGAAACTGGTGCTGGCCGACACCGAGGTGCTCGATACGCTGCCGATCCGCGAATTTCGCGCCGGCTATGCCGAGTTGGCCAAATACGGTCTCATCGACCGCCCGGATTTTTTCGCCTGGCTGGAACAGAACTGGAAACAGGTGTTTGCAGGCGGTCCGGAGCGGGCTGAAGCGATCGCCGAAGCCTGCCGCGCCAAGGCCGATGTCGTCGCCCGCGACGAGTTCGAGACCGGCGATCGTGCCCTGCTCAATCTCGGCCACACGTTCGGCCATGCGCTGGAAGCCGCCACCCGCTATGACGGCGCCAGGCTCGTGCATGGCGAAGGTGTCGCCATCGGCATGGCGCTGGCGCATCGCTTTTCGTCCAGGCTCAATCTGGCGAGCCCCGACGATGCGGCGCGCGTCGAGGTGCATCTGCGCGCCGTCGGCCTGCCCTGGCGGATGGCCGACATCCCGGGCGAACTGCCCGATGCCGAGGCGCTGCTGGCTTTCATCACCCAGGACAAAAAAGTGTCGCGCGGGGCGCTGACCTTCATCCTGACGCGCGGCGTCGGCCAGGCCTTCATCGCCAAGGATGTGCCGGCGTCGGAAGTACTGTCCTTCCTCAGGGAAAATCATCCGGACAACAGGAAAGCCGGCTGAGATGGACATTGGCTGGATCGTTGTCGCCGTCCTCGCCATCCTCATCCTGTTTTTCATTTCCGTGCGCACGCGCCTGCTTGCCATGTTCGGCTACGAACTCTCGCGCATCGAGCCGCAGCGTTCGACCCAGGACGAATTGCGCGGCGCGGTCGACGATTTCCGCCGCGACGGCCAGATGGTGCGCGAGGACCGCGACCGTGTCGGCGGCCTGTTCGACCTTGACGAGCTCGAAGTCTCAGACATCATGGTCCACCGCACCAATATGCGCTCGGTCAATGCCGACAATGCGCCGGAAGCCGTGGTGCGCGAGATCCTGCAGAGCCCGCACACCCGCATGCCGCTGTGGAAGGGCTCGCTCGACAACATTGTCGGCGTGCTGCACGCCAAGGATCTGCTGCGGGCACTGAACGATGTCGGCAACGACTTTTCCCGGATCGACGTGATGAAGATCGCGTCAAAACCGTGGTTCGTGCCCGACACCACGACGCTGCAGGAACAGCTCAACGCCTTTCTGCGCCGCAAGGCGCATTTTGCCATCGTCGTCGACGAGTATGGCGAGGTCGAAGGACTGGTGACGCTGGAGGACATCATCGAGGAGATCGTCGGCGAGATCGCCGACGAGCACGATGTCGAAATCCAGGGCGTCAAGCAGGAGGCCGACGGCTCCATCGTCGTCGACGGCAATGTGCCGATCCGCGACCTCAACCGGGCGCTCGACTGGAACCTGCCGGACGAGGAAGCCACCACCATTGCCGGCCTCGTCATCCACGAGACGCAGTCGATCCCGGAGGAGAAGCAGGCCTTCACCTTTCACGGCAAGCGCTTCACCGTCATGAAGCGCGACAAGAACCGCATCGCAAGGCTCAGGATCAGGCCAGCCGGCGACGCCTAGGGCGTGTCGATATTCAGGTGAAGCCGGTCTGCAAACGGCTGATACCTGCGCTTCCGGTGCTCACGTACTTGAGTGCGCTCCGCTCCGGTTCTCGGTATCAGCCATCTTCGACTCGGCTTGACCCGAATCTCAACCCCCCGTCCACAGCTGAGCACGTTACCAATCGTTCATTGGAACTTCGCGGCGCCAGGGTGCATTTTGCGCTCGGGTGGCCAGGAGGGAATGATGATCGATCGGAGAACCTTGCTTGTGGCCTCGTTCGCGGCGCTGTTGCCGGCTGGTGGCGCAGCGGCCTGGGATCGGCAAGCGCCATCCCAGACCTTCGACTACGGGCCGGCCAAGCTCGACATCTATGCGCCCGATGGCGCGCGCGGTCTGCCGGTCGTCCTTTTCGTGCATGGCGGCGCTTGGGCGTTTGGCAAACGCAGCCAGGTGGGCGCCAAGCCGGCCTTCCTGCTGGCCAATGGCTTCTGCTTCGTCTCCATCGATTATCGTATGTTGCCCGAGGCCGATGTCGCCACACAGGCCAACGATGTCGAAAAGGCCTATGCCTATGTGCGCGCGAATATCGCCCAACATGGCGGCGACCCCGATCGCATTGTCGGCATGGGCCATTCGGCCGGCTGCCATCTGGTTGCATTGACCGGCATGCGCGGTGGGCTGCCGGGTATTGCTGCCCTGCTTCTCGACGATACCAGAGGCTATGATCTTGCGGCGCTTGCCAAAAACGGCGGCATGGTCCGGGCCTACGCCCGCGCTTTTTCCGATCCCGCGCAGTGGCATGCGCTGTCGCCGGCCAGCTATGTCGACGGCCGCAAGCATCCGCCGACCTTCATAGCCTATTCGCGCGCCTCGGACCGCGGCGAGCTTTCGAAGGCCTTTGCCGAGCGCCTGCGCGCCACCGGCACGAAGGTCACGCTGTTCGATGGCAGTGCCTATACGCATCTGTCGATCAATCGCGATTTCGGCGAGGATGGCGACGCTTTGACCGCCGCTGCGCTGGCGTTCTTGAAATCGACCGTGGGCTGATCCAAGGCTTTCCAACGAGGCACAGGCGTCAGCGGCGCTGGATTAGACCAAAACTGCCGGCGGGATATTGTCGGGCGGGTGCTCGTAGGTGCATTGCTCTCTCTGTTTGTTTTGACGCAATTCCTAGGGAAAACCGCTTCACACTTTTCCTGGAATTGCTCCTAACCGTCAGACGGGAGAGAATTGCATGAATGGCGCCGATGTCCTGTGTGACGTGCTTCTGGCCAATGATGTGACGGTCTGCTTCGCCAATCCCGGCACATCCGAAATGCATTTCGTTGCGGCGCTTGACCGCAAACCCGAGATGCGGTGCGTGCTGGGTCTTTTTGAAGGCGTGGTGACCGGCGCTGCCGATGGCTATGCGCGCATGACCGATCGGCCGGCCGCAACGCTGCTGCATACCGGGCCGGGCTTGGCCAACGGCCTGGCCAACATGCACAATGCCCGGCGAGCGCTCAGCCCGATGATCAACATCGTCGGCGACCATGCCTCCTATCACCTCGTACTCGACGCGCCGCTGACCAGCGATATCGAGAGCCTTGCGGCGCCGATGTCGAACTGGGTCCGCCGCGTCGATGGCCCAGGCGATGTCGCGCCGGCCGCGGAAGCCGCCTTCCGTGCCTCGCTGACGCCGCCTAGCATCGCGACGCTGATCCTGCCGGCGGATGCAGCCTGGGGCGAAGTCGGCGCGGTCTCCGTCGACAAGGTGAAGCTGGCGCCGCCGCCCGCTGTCGACACGGACGCGGTGCGCAAGGTCGCCGCAGCCATCCGCGCCGCACCGGGTCGTGCCGGCATCATCGTTCGTGGGCGGGCGGCGAGAGCCGATGCGCTTGCGATTGCCGGCCAGATCTCGGCAGCCAGGGACGTCCGTCTGTTCAGTGACGTCCTCGTGGCGCGAATGCAACGCGGCCGTGGGCGCGTCGCACCGACTCGCATCCCCTATCCGATCGACGCGGCAACGGCGCTGCTTGGCGACATCGACGTTCTGGTGCTGGTCGGAGGCAGGGAGCCGGTTGCCTTCTTCGCCTATCCGGGAAAACCGGGACGGTTGGTTCGGGAAGGCTGTCAGGTGCTTACGCTGGCCGCCCATGGCGACGATCTGCATGCGGCGCTGGAAGCGTTGCGCGACGAACTGGGCGTAAAGCCGTCGCAGCAAACGGTCCACGCCGCCGCCTTCCCCGACGAGCCAACGCCGCGCGGCAGGCTGACCGACGATGCCATCGGGCTCTCGGTGGCACGAAAGCTGCCGGCCGATGCCATCGTCTGCGACGAGGCGGTCACCTCGGCACGGCGCTTCTTCGCTTTGTCCGCCTTTGCCGCGCCGCACGACTACATGATGGGCACAGGCGGATCGATCGGCGGCGGCATTCCGATGGCAACCGGGGCGGCGATCGCCTGTCCCGACCGCAAGGTGATCAATCTCGAGGCGGATGGCAGCGGCATGTACACGGTGCAGGGGCTGTGGACCCAGGCCCGGGAAAATCTCGACGTGGTGACGATCGTCTTTGCCAACAGGACCTATGCGATCCTGCATGGCGAGATGAAGAATGTCGGGGTCGAGGCGATCGGCGAGAATGCCAGGCGAATGCTGGATCTCGACCAGCCCGCGCTGGACTGGGTTTCGCTGGCGAAAGGTATGGGCGTCGAGGCGGAGCGCGCCGACACATGCGAGCGGTTCGATGCGCTGCTGGACAGCGCCTTGTCGCGGCGCGGGCCGTTCCTCATCGAAGCGGTGATCTGAGGTCGCCGCGAAAGGCGAGGGCTGATTTGACCTACCAGCGGGTCTTTTCGCCCGGTGCCGAAGGTTCGATCGCCAGCGCATGCACGCCGGCCTTCAGTTCGTCGGCAAGCAGTTCGTTGACGGCGCGGTGGCGGTCGATGCGGCTCATACCGGCAAAATTCGGCGAGACGATGCGGACGCGGAAATGTGTCTCGCCAGTGCCGTCATAGGCGCCGTGATGGTCGGAGCCGTGGTGATGATGGCCGGCATGGAGATGGCTTTCATTGACGATCACCAGCCGCTCCGGCGAAAACGCCTTGTTCAGCTTGTCTTCCATCGTTGTCTGTATGGACATCGCCGCTTCTCCTCACCACATCTATGGTCGCCGCCACAAAATTCGCCATTCGCCGGTTTTGTGCCGCGATTCAGCGGTTAGGGCGATCATCGCGAAAATGTCAATTCTTGTTTCGCAGTAGCGAACAGCCCATAAATGGGTGAGATGAAACCGTATCCCAAATATTTCGAGAAGATTCGTGTCCGCCCCGACAAGGATGCGGAACTCAAGTCGCGCTCGCCGATCTGCCAGTGGGATGGCTGCAAGGAGGCTGGCACCCATCGCGCGCCTGTGGGACGAATGAAGGAAGGCGAGTATTTTCAGTTCTGCTTCGATCATGTGCGCGAGTACAATAAGGGCTTCAACTACTTTTCCGGGGTGCCGGACACCGAGATCGCGCGCTTCCAGAAGGAGGCGATGACCGGCCACCGGCCGACCTGGAAGATGGGCGTCAACGGCGCCTCGACGCGTTCGTCGCCTGACATGGCCCAGATGCGTTCAGGCCGCGCCGGCTACTACAACCGCATGCGCGACCCGTTCGACCTGTTCAAGGGGCCGAAAGATCCGCGCGAGGCGCGCGCGCGCAAAGCCAAGCCGCTTGAGGCCAAGGCGCTGGAAACGCTTGGCCTTGATACAAAGGCGACTGGCACTGAGATCAAGGCGCGCTATAAGGAACTGGTGAAGCTCCACCATCCGGATGCGAATGGTGGCGATAGAGGTTCGGAAGACCGGTTCCGCGATGTGCTGCAGGCCTATCGCGTGCTCAAGCAGGCAGGTTTGTGCTGAGCGACCTTACGGTTCGTGTCGTTTTCCAACTTTCATAAGGTTGGAAAAGGCTCTAAGACCGCCCCCGAACAAAATAGATTGCCGGCGAAATCAGGCTTTTCGCCCGTGGAGACGTTGATAGAGATGAACAAGGTCGATCGCGACATCGCCAACCTGCCCGACACGACGGTGTCGGTGAAGGAGAAATTCGGCTTCGAATCCAAGATGGTGGTGCCGGCCTATTCGGTGACATCAGAGCATGTGCCCGACATCGATCCGGACTATCTGTTCGACAAGAACACGACGATGGCGATCCTGGCCGGCTTTGCCTACAACCGCCGCGTCATGGTGTCGGGCTATCACGGCACCGGCAAGTCGACCCATATCGAACAGGTCGCCGCCCGCCTCAACTGGCCCTGCGTGCGCGTCAACCTCGACAGCCATGTCAGCCGTATCGACCTCGTCGGCAAGGACGCTATCGTCGTCAAGGACGGCTTGCAGATCACCGAATTCCGCGACGGCATCCTGCCCTGGGCCTACCAGCACAATGTCGCGCTGTGCTTCGACGAGTATGATGCCGGCCGTCCGGACGTGATGTTCGTCATCCAGCGCGTGCTGGAATCTTCGGGCCGGCTGACGCTGCTCGACCAGAGCCGGGTCATCCGGCCGCACCCGGCGTTCCGCCTGTTTTCGACCGCCAACACGGTCGGGTTGGGCGACACCACCGGCCTCTATCACGGCACCCAGCAGATCAATCAGGCGCAGATGGACCGCTGGTCGATCGTCACCACGCTGAACTACCTGCCGCATGACAATGAGGTCGCCATCGTGCTGGCCAAGGCCAAGCACTATCGCGACGTCAAGGGCAAGGACATCGTCAACAAGATGGTGCGCGTCGCCGATATGACGCGCTCGGCCTTCATCAATGGCGATCTGTCGACCGTGATGAGCCCGCGTACCGTCATCACCTGGGCCGAGAATGCCGAGATTTTCGGCAATATCGGCATGGCGTTCCGGCTGACCTTCCTCAACAAATGCGACGAGCTGGAGCGCTCGGTGGTGGCCGAGTTCTACCAGCGCGCTTTTGGCGAGGATCTGCCTGAATCCGCTGCCAATGTGGTGCTGGGCTAAGCAGAGTCTCGATGGCGGGTCCGGGCGACAACACGCGCAACAAGTCGAAGACGGGGTCTGAAGCCGACAGCTTCAAGCGCGCCGTCACCGTCTGCATGCGCGCCATCGCCGGCGACAAAGAACTTGAGGTCGGCTTTGCCAAGGACCGGCCGGCGCTGGCCGGCAATCGCGCCCGGCTGCCCGAATTGCCCAAGAAAGCCTCGAAGGCCGACATTGCGATTACCCGCGGCCTCGGCGATTCCATGGCGCTGAAGCGCGCTTGCCACGACACCCGCATCCACAACAAGCTGGCGCCGGAAGGCAAGGCCGCCCGCGCCATCTACGATGCGGTCGAGCAGGCTCGTGTCGAGGCGATCGGTAGCCGCGCCATGCAAGGCGTCGCCGACAATATCGGCTCGATGCTTGAGGACAAATACGCCAGGGCCAACCTCATCGACGTCAAGGACAAGGCCGACGCCCCGATCGAGGAAGCGCTGGCCCTGATGGTGCGCGAAAAGCTGACCGGCCGCGCCGTGCCGAAGAGCGGCGAGCGGCTGGTCGATCTCTGGCGTCCTTGGGTCGAGGAAAAGGCCAGCGCCGATCTCGACGGGCTCTCGGCCAAGCTCGACGACCAGCAGGCCTTCGCCCGCGTCGTGCGCGACATGCTGGCCTCCATGGAAATGGCCGAGGAACTCGGCGACGACCAGGAGACCGAAGACTCCGAAGACAATGACGACAACCAGCCGCAAGGCGAGGAGCAGAGCGAGGAGGGGGGGGAAGACGATTCCGGCTCCGAGCAGTCGCAGTCCGACGATACCGAGGCGTCCGCCGACGATGAGCAGTCGGCCGAGACCGAGGCGTCCGACGCCACCGCGGACGATTTGTCCGACGATGACGACGCCGATGCCGAGACCCCCGGCGAGGCGCGCCGCAACGACAATCCCTTCACCAATCTGCCGAAAGAGATCGACTACAAGGTTTTTACAAACGCCTTCGACGAGACGGTTGGTGCGGAGGAACTGTGCGAAGAGGAAGAGCTGGACCGGCTGCGCGCCTTCCTCGACAAGCAGCTTGCCAATCTGTCCGGCGTCGTCGGCCGGCTGGCCAACCGGCTGCAGCGCCGGCTGATGGCGCAGCAGAACCGCTCCTGGGACTTTGACCTCGAAGAAGGCTATCTCGATCCGGCGCGGCTGGTGCGCATCGTCATTGATCCGATGCAGCCGCTGTCGTTCAAGCAGGAACGCGACACAAAATTCCGCGACACGGTGGTGACGCTGGTACTTGACAATTCAGGTTCGATGCGTGGCCGGCCGATCACGGTCGCCGCCACCTGCGCCGACATCCTGGCGCGCACGCTTGAGCGTTGCGGCGTCTCGGTCGAAATCCTCGGCTTCACCACCCGTGCCTGGAAGGGCGGGCAGGCGCGCGAGAAATGGCTGAAGGACGGCAAGCCGCCGAACCCCGGCCGGCTCAACGACCTGCGCCACATCATCTACAAATCCGCCGATCATCCGTGGCGCCGCGCACGGCGCAATCTCGGGCTGATGATGCGCGAGGGCCTGCTCAAGGAAAACATCGACGGCGAGGCGCTCTTATGGGCGCACAACCGGCTGATCGCCCGGCCGGAGCAGCGCAAGATTCTGATGATGATCTCGGACGGCGCGCCGGTCGACGATTCGACGCTGTCGGTCAATCCGGGCAATTATCTCGAGCGGCATCTGCGCGCCGTCATCGAGTTGATCGAGACGCGCTCGCCGGTCGAACTGCTCGCCATCGGCATCGGCCATGACGTCACCCGCTACTATCGCCGCGCCGTCACCATCGTCGACGCCGAGGAACTGGCCGGCGCCATGACCGAGCAATTGGCCTCGCTGTTTGGCGAGGAAAGCGCGCGCGACACGCGGCGCGGCGGCCTGCGGCGCGCCGGATGATCTTTTCGCGCGGCGGCTTTCGGCAAGTGTTTTTCGCCGCCACTGCCTTGTTCGGCATGGCTCTGTCACCGACCATCGCCGCCGGCCCGACATCGGTCGAGCCGATCGAGATTTCGGCGCGGCCGATCAGCGAATTCCAGATCGGCCACGCCGAGAAACAGTTCGGACCGCTCGAATTCGTCGGCGGGCTGGAAATGACCTCGCCATCGCGCGATTTCGGCGCGCTGTCAGCCTTCCGCTTCCTCAAACCGGGCAGCGACTTCGTCGGTGTCGCCGATACCGGTTTCTGGTTCTTCGGCACCGTGGCTCACGATGCCGACAAGCGCCCCTCGGGCATCCAGAATTTCAAGATGCAGCAGATGGTCGATGCATCAGGCCGGCCGATCGACAGGAAATGGGAGGTCGACGCCGAAGGCCTCGCGGTCAAGGACGGCATCGCGACCGTCGGTTTCGAGCGCAATCAGCGCATCGCCCAGTTCAGAATAGACCCTGACAATATGAAGGCGCCGTTCAAGCAGCTGGATTTCCTGGTTCCGGCCCGGGAGATCCGGCAGAACCGCGGCTTCGAGACGGTCACCCACGCCAATCCTTATGGCCAGCATGAGGGGGGACTGGTGGTGGTGTCGGAAAAGAGCCTGGACAAGGCCGGCAACATCTTTGCGGCAATCATCGAAGGGCCGCACAAGGGCGTCTTCACCGTCAAGCGCAATGGCGAGTTCGACATCACCGACGGCGCCTTCCTGCCGGATGGCGATCTTTTGCTGCTGGAGCGCAGTTTTTCGATGGCGAGAGGCGTCAAGATGCGGCTGCGCCGCATCTATGGCGAAAGCGTCGAGAAAGGCGCCGTCGCCGACGGCCCCGTGCTGATGGAAGCCGACATGGGCTACCAGATCGACAATATGGAAGGGCTCGACGTCTGGACCCGTGACGACGGCGCGCTGATGGTGTCGCTGGTCTCCGACGACAATCATTCGATCCTGCAGCGCAACCTCTATCTGGAATTTATTCTCCACCAGGATTGAGCGGCGCTCCAAGTGCGCACCTGAAGTTGAGGTTTTCAACGGCGGGTTCGATTTGGTCGGGCGCCTTCCCCGATTTTCGCTCGCCAGAATACTTTAGTCTGGACTTGACAATTGGTGCGCCTCGCTCAATACTCAAGTCCATGCTTAACCATTCCCAGATCGACAGCATCTTGCGGGCCCTTGTCGAGCCCACGCGCCGCCAGATCCTGGAAAGGCTGAGCCGCGGACCGGCGACAGTCAGCCAGCTGGCGGAGCCGTTCGGCATGACGTTTGCTGCCGTGCTGCAGCATCTGCAGGCGCTGGAAGCCTGCGGGCTGATCCGCAGTGAAAAGATCGGGCGGGTGCGCACCTGCCGGATCGAACCGGGCGGACTCGCTCCGCTCGCCGACTGGATCGCGCAACGCCGCATACCGGCGGAACGCCACCTCGATCGTCTTGGCCAGATCCTGGCCGAGACGGACCCCAAATACCAATCCCCCAAGAAAAATCAGGACAAGGACCAAGAGACATGAACCAGATTGCATCAGTGAAAGACGAGCACTCCGTCATCCACTCCACCTTCACCATCGAGCGGACCTATCCGCAATCGCCAAACCAAGTCTTCTTTGCCTTCGCCGACAAGGCGACGGTGCGGCGCTGGCGGGTGGATGGCGATGGCTTTGCGATCGCCGAATTCAGCTTCGACTTCCGTGTCGGTGGCGGCGAGGTGTCGCGCTTCAGTTACCAGGGCGGCCCGGAGGTCCGGCTCGACGCGCAATTTCAGGACATCGTTGCCGACCGGCGCATCGTGTTTTCGTACCGCATGGCGATCGGGCAGCAGCCGCTGTCGGCGTCGCTGACCACCATTGAGCTGACGCCCTCAGGCGATGGCACCCGCCTGACCTATACCGAACAAGGTGTCTTCTTTGACGGCGTCGACTCGGCGCAAGGACGCGAAGAGGGCACACGCGGATTGCTGGAGGCTCTCGCGGCGGAGCTGCAGAAAGCGAAGTAGATTTCCTTGGTCATCGCTCGCGCCTGACCAACCTCGGAACTGTTGGCCATCCGGCACGAGCGGTGCAGGGTGGCTATCGCACTGTCCCAGCCGTTGCGATCCAGATGACATGGCGCGCGCCACGCTTGCCGTTGGCCCGCACCTTGACCTCTTCGACCGCAAAGTCCGCCTGCTTCAGCCGTCGCGTGAAGCCGCTGTCCGGCCCTTGCGACCAGACTGCCAGCACGCCTTGCGGTTTGAGCGCGGCGCGTGCGGCGCTCAGACCGGCCACGCCGTAGAGAGCATCGTTGGCCTTGAAAACAATGCCCTCCGGGCCATTGTCGACATCAAGCAGGATGGCGTCATAGGTCAACGCCTTCGAGCGGATGATTTGTCCGACATCGGTCTCGCGGATGCTGACGCGGGGGTCGTCGAGGCAGCCGGCAAAGACCTCGGCCATCGGACCGCGCGCCCAGGCGACGACCGCTGGTACCAGTTCCGCAACAACGATGCTGGCATCGTCGCCAAGCGCGGCGAGGGCGGCACGTAGCGTAAAGCCCATGCCGAGGCCACCGATCAGGATTTTTGGTTGTCTGCGGCCGGCAATCCTGTCGCAGGACAGTTTTGCCAGTGCTTCCTCGGAGCCGCTCAGGCGGCTGTTCATCAGCTCGTTGATGCCAAGCATGATCGAGAATTCGTTGCCGCGCCGCTTCAGGCGCAGTTCCTGGCTGCCATCCGGGGTTTTCGCGCTATCGAGCTGGACCCAGGGGATCACGGGCGGTTTCTTTGTGTGGCCATGATCTTTTCCGAAAACCGGAAACCACTTTTCGGGATCATGGCCTAGACCGCGACCGCCGGCTGGCTCCAGCGGGCGGCGAGCAGCCGGTAGGGGATCAGCGCCACCACGGCGATGATCAGCTTCACCGAGAGGTCGCCGAGCGCCCAGGATACCCATCGCATGGTCTCTACCGGCAGCACGCCCATCAGCGGCGCCGTCTCCAGCGCAAAACTGTCGTTCGGCCCGGCGAAGGCGAAGGCCGCGGAAAAGGCGATGGTGAAGAACACGACGGTGTCGAACACCGAACCGACCAGCGTGCCGACGATCGGCGCGCGCCACCAGCTCTGCCGGCGCAGCCGGTTGAACACTGTGACGTCGAGCAATTGCGCGGTCAGGAACGCTGCACCGGACGCCGCCGCGATGCGCACCAGCCGGTCGGCTGCGGTCTCGAACTCGATCAGGCCGTGGCGAAACAGGAAGGGCGGGACGAGGATCGAGCAGACCACCGCGGTCATGAAGCCGACAAAGACGATCCGGCGAGCCACGGCGGGGCCATAGCGGCGGTTGGCAAGGTCGGTGACCAGGAAGGAGAAGGGATAGGTGAACGCACCCCAGGTGAGCAGGTCGGCCAGCGACAGGCCGCCGATCTGACCCTGCATGGGGAACTGCACAAGGATGTTCGACGCCACGACGACAAGCGCCATGGCGGCCACGAAGGGCAGATATCGCGAGAAGAAGTTCATTTTTTTATCCTGGGTAATGGAACCAGCGAAGCGCATCCGAACTCCGGACTGCGCTCCTTGGAAGGCGGTTGTCCCCCGCCTGAAAGATATTAAGCGGCGGGCTGCTCGGCCAGCTTCTTGGCGATCTGCTTCTTCAGCAGGCGGGCGCGCTGCGACAGCTCCTTGGCGTCTGCCTTGACCAGGAACGCGTCGAGGCCGCCGCGATGCTCGACCGAACGCAGAGCGTTGGCGGAAATGCGCAGGCGCACATTCTGGTTCAACGTCTCCGAGATCAGCGTCACATTGACGAGATTCGGCAGGAAGCGACGCTTAGTCTTGTTGTTGGCGTGGCTCACATTGTTGCCGGACATGACTGCCTTGGCAGTGAGTTCGCAGGTGCGGGACATGGTTCTAACCTTCAGTTCTCGGTCTGGCCAAACCTTTGTACCCGCGCCGGGTGGCGCGCGGTTTCGGTCAGGCGGCCTTTTGGAAAAGTTGGCGTTCCATAGTTGCATTTCGCCCATGCGTCAAGCTCCGGCTTGCCGGCGAGGCGATGGCTTAGTCCATATAAAGGCCGAAATTCAGCCTATAAGCGGTCGCACAGGGACATGCCAGGCCTGAGCTGCCCATCTCCGGCCGAAAAATCGAGGATCGATCCCCGCCATGCTTCGTTCGTCACGTGCTCTTGTTGCCTTGCTTGCCGTTGCCTTGCCGACAGCAACGTCCGCCGCCACGGCCAATTCCGCCGCCTCGCCGCAGTCCTTCAAGGGTGAATACACCGTATCGTTCCTTGGCCTTTCGATCGCCAGGTCGACATTTTCCAGCCGCTATCAGGACGGCACCTATGCGATCGACGGCACCGTTTCCGCCGCAGGCCTCGCCAAGCTGTTCGACGATACGCGCGGCACGATCTCGTCCAAAGGCACGATTTCGGGCAAGAAGATGGTGCCGCAGGTGTTTCGCGCCGACTATACGTCCGGCAAGAAAGCATCGGTGGTCGATATCCGCTTTGCCAACGGCAGCGTCACCTCGACGCAAGTCGTCCCGGCTCCCGGCAAGCGCGACCCCAAGAGCTGGGTGCCGCTTGGTGCCAGCGATCTGGCGTCGGTGCTCGATCCGATGGCTGCCACCGTCATTCACGCCGACAGCCTCGATCAGGTCTGCGGGCGCACGGTGAAGTTCTACGATGGCGAAATGCGCGCCAACCTGACGCTGACCTATGATTCGAAGGGGTCGATCTCGGTGCCCGGCTACAAGGGCGATACGGTCACCTGCAGAATGGGTTTTGAGCCGGTGGCCGGCTACCGCAAGGGCCGCAAGGCGCTGAACTATCTTAAGAACCGCAGCCGCATGATGGTGACGTTTGCACCGCTTGGCCAAACCGGCGTATATGCGCCGATCCACGCCACGGTCGGCACGCAGATCGGCACCCTGACCGTCAGCGCTGGGCGTTTCGAAGCAATCAACTAGGCGCCTTAGCGCGCCGCCGGAGACGGGCATGGGGCGCGCAACACTGATCGGCTTCTCGGCGGTCGCCATGTGGGCGCTGCTGGCCCTGCTGACGGACGCGTCCGGCGCGGTGCCGCCGTTCCTGCTGTCGGCGATCACCTTCACCATCGGCACCGCGGTCGGGCTGGTCGCCCGGCTGTTCATGCCAGCGGCCGACAAAGGCCAGAAGATCCCTCGTCAGGTCTGGCTTGCTTTCGACGCGCGCTACACCTTCGGCTATGCGATGGCCGGCGTTTGCGCGGTGCTGTGGTCGTCCTATTCGCTTTTGTCGTGGCGATTCCCCTCGGTGCCGACCAGCATCGTTACCTGGTTCTGCGCGGCGACGGCGGCACTTTCGTTCGTCTGCCACCTGTTGCTGGAAAAGACGGTGCTGCCTGACGGCGCGGGCCAGTGGCTGACCGTGCTTGGCCTCGGGCTGCTGCCGGTGGGCGCGGCCTTCTACGCCTGGGATATCGGCGTCAAACGCGGCAACATCCAGGTTCTGGGGGCGGCGAGCTATGCGGCGCCGCTTTTGTCGACACTGGTGCTGATCGCCGCCGGCGTCGCCGAGCCGTCCTTGCGTATCCTTGCTGCCTGCGTGCTCATCACCGGCGGCGCGGCGCTGGCGGCGAAATCGCTGTTCCTGCGCAAGCCGGCAACGATCGGGGCACAGGCATGATGCCGTTTCCCGGCGGCATCGACGCCAACGCCAATGCGACGCTGGTGTTTTCGCTGGTGGCGGCGGTGATCTACGCCTTCACGCTGGGCATGCAGCCAACGCTTGCCCGCTCCGCGGTCAAGACACTGGCCGTGGCGATGCTTGCCGTGCTGGCGCTGCTGCAGGGCGGCCCGTGGCTGCTGGTTGCAGCACTGGCGCTCAGCGCCATCGGTGACGCCTTCCTGTCGCGTGACGGCGAAAAGGCGTTTCTCGGCGGGTTGGCGAGTTTTCTCGCCGCCCATGCCGCCTATGTCGCGCTGTTCCTGCGCTCTGGCGGTGGGCCTGGATTGCTTGGCGAACCGTGGCGGGGAGCGATTGCGCTGGCGATGGCGGTGTTCGCGCTTGCCATGCTGGCCGCACTTTGGCGTCGTGTCGGCCCCGGCCTGCGCCTTCCGGTCAGCGTCTATGTCGTCGCCATCCTTGCCATGGGCATGTCGGCACTGACCACGAGCAGTTTCTGGGTCATCGCCGGCGCCGTGCTGTTCATGGTGTCCGACGGGCTGCTCGCGGCGGAAAAGTTCCTCGTATCCGCCATCTCGCCGCAGCGCCTCTGGATGCGCTATGCGGTCTGGGCGCTGTATTACGCCGCCCAATTGGGGATCACCCTGGGTTTCCTGTTGGGCTAGGATCCTTTTGGCTGCCAGCCAGGCTCAGCCATCTCAAATGCGGCGAAGTCAAAGCCAGGCGCCACGGTGCAGCCGACCAGCGTCCATTCGCCCAGGCTGCGCGCCGATTGCCACCAGCCGGCCGGCACGACGATCTGCGGCCGTTCGCCCGCGGCAAGTGCCGGGCCTAGCACCTGTTCAATGACCTGCTCGACGACGGCGCCGTCGTCCTGATGCATCGACAGCGCCAATGGCGCGCCGGCATAGAAATGCCAGACCTCGGCCGCGTCCTTGACCCGGTGCCAGGCCGAAATCTGGTCCTGTTCCAGGAGAAAATAAATCGCCGTCGAATGGCCGCGCGCGCCGCCGGCGCCGTCGCGAAAGGTCTCGGCATACCAGCCGCCTTCCGGATGCGGTTTCAGGCCGAGCATGGCGATGATTTCGGCGGAACTGGTCATGGTTTGGAGACTAGCACCGGGTTCAGAAATTGTCCTTGCGCTTGCGGATCTCGGCGAAGACGTCGGCGTCGGAGGCGGTCTCCATGCCGAGGTGCTTGCGGATTGCCGGATCGTGCCAGCGCAGGAATGGATTGGTCGACAGCTCCTCACCGATCGTGGTCGGCAGCGTCGGCTTGTTGTCGGCGCGCAAGGTTCCGATTTTCGCAGCGCGTTCCTTCAGCGCCGAATTGGTCGGGTCGACGGTCAGCGCGAAGCGGGCATTGGCGAGCGTGTATTCATGGCCGCAATAGATGACCGTCTCGGCCGGAAGGGCGGCGAGCTTTTGCAACGAATCATACATCACCGGCGGCTTGCACTCGAACAGCCGGCCGCAGCCGAGCGCAAACAGCGTGTCGGCGGTGAAGGCGACTTTCGACGCCGGCAGATGGTAGGAGACATGGCCTGCCGTGTGGCCGGGCGTGGCAATGACGTCGATCCTTTCTTCGCCGAGGTAGACGACCGAGCCTTGCTCGACGGTCTCGTCGATGCCGGGGATCTTTGCCTGTTCCGCCTCCGGTCCGACGATGCGCAGCTTGAAGCGCTCTTTCAGCGCCAGATTGGCCTCGACATGGTCGATATGGTGGTGGGTGGTCAGGATCATCGTCGGCGCCCAGCCGGTGCGCTTGATCGCAGCCAGGATCGGCGCCTCCTCGGGCGCGTCGATGATCGCGGTCTGACCGCTTTTGGGGTCATGCACCAGCACGCCGAAATTGTCGCTGCGGCACATGAACTGTTCGATTTCGACCGGCATCGTCTCTCTCCATTGTCGCCGCAGACATAGGGCGCTTGCCCGCCGATGTCATCCGGCTTTGTCGAACTTGGCGCCTTTGTTGAACTTCGGCGGCATCGAAGCTACCGTCCCGCGCATGCATTCCGATATTGTCGATCTCCGCTCCTTCTACTCCACCACGCTCGGCCGCCTGGCCGAACGCTCGATCGCCATGGCGCTGTCCTCTATTTGGGCTGCCGTGCCCAACGAGCGGCTGGTCGGCCTCGGCTACACCTTGCCGTGGCTGGAGCGCTTCGGCACCGACGCCGAGCGGGTCTTTGCCTTCATGCCGGCGACGCAAGGCGCGGTGGTCTGGCCGGCGACGGGGCCGACCGCCACCGCCCTGGTTTTCGACGAGGAACTGCCGCTGGTCGATTCCTGCATCGACCGCATGCTGCTCGTCCATTCGCTCGAGCACGTCGAGAACCCGCGCGAGACGCTGAACGAGATCTGGCGGGTGCTGTCGCCCGCGGGGCGCGTCGTGATCGTCGTGCCCAACCGGCGCGGCGTCTGGGCCCGTTTCGAGCATACGCCGTTCGGCAATGGCCGGCCGTTCTCGCGCGGCCAGCTCACCGAGTTGCTGCGCGAAGCGAATTTCACGCCGGCAGCCTGGTCCGAAGCCCTGTTGTTCCCGCCATCGCGGCGGCGCTTCATGATGCGCTTCCACAATGTGCTGGAACGCGTCGGCCGGCGCTTCTGGCCGATCTTTTCCGGCGTCATCGTGGTCGAGGCGCAGAAGCGGCTCTATCAGGGCGTGCCGGTGGCCCAGCGCGCCTCCCGCCGCGTCTTCGTGCCGGTTCTGTCGCCGCAAGGCGCCACCAGGCTCGGCCGGCTGTCGCAAGCCGGAGATGGACCGTCTTTGGCTGGGCGAGTGACGCGTTCGTGATCGGCGTTGCGCTGTCTCGCACCCTATCTGTCGGGGGCGAATTCGCCGCTCGATCGAAGGGCATATGTCGGCAGCGCCGAGACCGGTTTCAGCACCGCCTTTGAACGCAAGGACTTCACCCATGGCTGATCACCCGGACGACAAGGCCAGCGCCGTGCCTGTTGCCGCGCCGGTCGAGACCAGCCTTGGCGAGCAGATTGCGACAGTCAGGCTGGCGCTGACGGCCTCACCGGTGCGCAAACAACTGCTCTGGGCCTGCCTCGGCATCGTTGCCGTCATTGTCGCCACCTCGGTCGGGCAAGTTCTGCTCAACCGCTGGAACCAGCCCTTCTACGACGCGCTGGCGCGGCGCGACATGCAGGACTTCCTGCATCAGCTCACGGTGTTTGCGGCAATAGCCGGCGGGCTTTTGGTGCTCAATGTCGGCCAGACTTGGCTCAACCAGATGATCCGGCTGAAACTGCGCGAGGCGCTGACGCTCGACCTGATCGATGAATGGCTGCGGCCGGCGCGTGCCTTCCGGCTGGCGCATGCCGGCGCCATCGGCGTCAATCCCGACCAGCGCATGCAGCAGGACGCCGGTCACCTTGCCGACCTTTCGACCGATCTCGGCGTCGGCCTGCTGCAGTCGTTCATCCTGCTTGCCTCCTTCATCGGCGTGCTGTGGTCGCTGTCTTCGGGCTTCGTCTTCCACTTCGGCGCTCATGCGGTGGCGATACCCGGCTACATGGTGTGGGCTGCGATCCTTTATGCCGGCATCGCCTCGTGGCTGAGCTGGCTGGTCGGCCGGCCGCTCATCCGCCGGAACAGCGATCGCTACACGCGTGAGGCGGAGCTGCGTTCGTCGATGGTCCGCGTCAACGAGAACGTCGACGCCATTGCGCTTGCCCATGGCGAAACCGATGCCAAACGCCAGCTTCAACTCGACCTTGGAACGGTGCTGGGCGCCATGCGGCGCATCTACGGCGCCCAGATCAATCTTGCCTGGGTGACCGACACCTATGGCTGGATCACTGTCGTGGCGCCGATCCTCGTCGCTTCGCCGGTCTATTTCGCTGGCGATATCAGCTTCGGCGGGCTGATGATGGCGGTCGGCGCCTTCAACCAGGTGCATTCGTCGTTGCGCTGGTTCGTCAACAATATCGGCGGCATCGCCGACTGGCGCGCGACGCTGATGCGCGTTGCCGACTTCCGCATCGCCCTGGCTGAAACGGATGTGCTGCACGACACGGAAAAGCGGATCGCCTTCGGCGAAAACCCGGACGGCACTTTGACATTCGAGGCGCTGCAGGTGTCGTCACCCGAGGGATGCTCGAAACTCGCTGAGCCGCATGTCGAAATCCGCGTCGGCGAGCGCGTCATGATCACCGGAGAACAGGGCGCCGGCAAGACGCTGTTCTTTCGCGCCATTGCCGGTCTGTGGCCCTGGGGAAGCGGGCGCATCGGCATGCCGGCTGCAGAAGTGCCGGCGTTCGTTCCGCGCACGCCCTATTTCCCGCTTGGCACGCTGCGCGAAGTGCTCAACCATGCCGGTGGCGTCATCACGGCGGATGCCGACATCTCAGCGGTGCTGGCCGAGGTCGGTCTTGCGCGGCTGTCGTCCTCGCTCGACCGCTCGGCGCGTTGGGAACATGAGCTCAGCGATGACGAGCAGCGCCTGCTGGCCTTTGCCAGGCTCGCGCTGCTGCGGCCGAAATGGGTGATCATCGACGAAGCGCTGGACACGTTTGACGGGGCGACGCTGCGGCAGGTGCTGGCGATGCTGGAGAAGCGTCTCACTGGTGCTGCGATCCTCAACATCGGCCGTGGCCAGCACAACAGCCAGTTTTTCCCGCGTTCGCTGATGATCGTGAAGGATACCGCCGGATCGGCTCTCAAACCTGCGCGTGTCCGGGCCGGCGCGATCGAGCCACCACCGCAGACCGCTGCACGCGGCAAGAGGAAATAGGTTCGCGACGGAAGAGGCTGGGCAAGCTTTATTTCGCCGTGATCGCAGGAAAAACTGCCGGCATCGTTCGGAAAGCCTGTGGCCATGCTTGACGCACTCAGCCTGCTTGCTTGCCTTGCCTGCGCTCCTGCCTCAGCGCAGGCCGCGCCTACCAGTGCCGTGGATGTCGAGCTGGTGCTGGCGGTCGACATCTCGCAGTCGATGGACGAAAGGGAGTTCGCCCTGCAGCGCGCCGGCTATGTCGAGGCGCTGCGCCACCCCGATTTCATCAAGGCTGTGCGTTCGGGCAGCACGGGCCGTGTCGCGCTGGCCTATTTCGAATGGGCAAGCGTCGTCCGCGACGATGGTGTCATCGCCTGGCAGGTCATCGACAGCGCCGAGAGCGCCAACGCTTTCGCCGACAAGATCGCAGCCCGTCCCTTCCGAAGCTTTCGCGGCACCTCGATTTCCGGCGCGCTGGCCTTCGGCGCCGGGCTGTTCGAGGGAACCGCATTCGACGCGACGCGCAGCGTTATCGACATCTCCGGCGATGGCCCCAACAATACCGGGGTGCCCGTAACGTCGACACGCGACGCGGCGGTGGCAAAGGGCATTGTCATCAACGGCCTGCCGATCCTGATCAGCCCGTCGCCGACCTTCAGCCATCTCGACCAGTATTATGCCGAGTGCGTCACCGGCGGCCCCGGCTCCTTCGTGCTGCCGATCTACGCGGCGTCCAAGTTCGCGACCGCCATACGCCGCAAGCTGATTCTCGAGGTGAGCGGCGTTTCCGATCCCAAGACGATCCGGATCGACGCGGCAGCTCCGATCGATTGTCTGCAGGGCGAGCGCGACCGGCGGTTCTATTCCGACCCGTTTTTTCCGGAACTTGATCGCTGAAGCTGCAATGCTATTCGGGTGACAATTCAGGCCGGCCGCGCGCCATACTTGTCGCGGAATTCATCGTAGACATCGCGGCGCCAGCGCCGGCCGCCGACGTAGCCGCGCACCAGCTGCGGTAGCGAATAACCAAGCGTTTTGGCCGACCGGTTGGCCAGATAACCGGCAAATGCCTGCGAAACCCTGCCCTTTATGGCGTCGGCGATGATCTGCCGCGCGATCATGTAGGGGGGAATGTCGGGATAGCGGTCGACGATATAAGGGTGCTTGCCCATCAGGTTTGCGTAGGCTTCGACATAGCCGTCACGCCGGCCGGAAATCGAATTCTCCGAATTGTACTTTTTCCAGTCGATATCCTCGGACAGCAGCGCCCCGCCGCGCCGGGCAAAGCGCAGCAGCAATTCGCGATCCTGCATGCGCACAATGTCGCTGTCGTAGCCGCCGATCGCCAGCAGCGATTCGCGCGTGGCCGATATTGCGGTGCCGGCGATGAATATGGTCTGCGCGACCAACGCTCTTTCGAACGCGTTTCGGGCCAGGAAGGCTTCGCGGTTGACGCATCTGGTGCTGCGGCCACCCTTCACCGACACGAAGGAACTGATCAGCACTTCGAGCGATGGGTTTTCCTCGAAACGCTCCAGCGTTCGCTGCAGCCGGTCCGGCAAGTAGACATCATCGGAATCGAGGAAGGTGACGATGGGCGCTTGCGCGCGCTCGATGCCGGCATTTCGGGCGGCATTGGCGCCCCGCCATTTGGCGCCGATATAGATCA
This sequence comes from Mesorhizobium sp. P2_H9, assembly GCF_056403215.1. Taxonomy (NCBI): domain Bacteria; kingdom Pseudomonadati; phylum Pseudomonadota; class Alphaproteobacteria; order Hyphomicrobiales; family Phyllobacteriaceae; genus Mesorhizobium; species Mesorhizobium sp. P2_H9. Next base: position 206,778 of record NZ_JBFUFX010000010.1, read on the forward strand.
GGCGCGGATCGTGAATCCGGGCCAGTGCCGCTCCCGTTCCATCGGTCGAGCCGTCGTCGACGACGATGTGCTCGAACCGGGTCTCGTTCTGCGCCAGCACGCTTTCCACGGCGCGTACAACCTGATCGCGCCGATTGTGGGTCGGCGTGATCACCGTGATGAGAGGCGCTCGATCGGTCTTTCTGGGCATGTCGCTTCCGCTATGCCCCGGGTCCTGCGAGGATCGAATTGCTCGGATGGTCGCCTTCTAATGCCCGCCCCGGAATCGCATTCGATACGGACGCTACAAAGAAGAAGCAATGGTGTCATCACAAAGTGTTGATGCGGGGCCTGTCCGAGAGGGCGAATTCCACGAGCCAGCGCCTCAATTGCAACACCGCCGGCCGGCTGGGAGATCCCGAAACACGTGGTGCGCGGATGGTACCATTCGCCCGCCTATCAGCAGATCCTGGCGCTGCGCACCGGCAATTCGGAGTCCGCCCGTGGTTTTTGTCGACGACGTCGACCACAAAGCTACGGATTGTCTGGGATAGGCGAAGACTACCGCTTCAGCAGGAACACCGCTTGCTGGCCGAAGAAATTCCAGAACCACCATGGCATCGACAGGCCGATCTTCTGGCCGTTGGCATCGAGCGCGGTTGCCTTTTCGACCGTCGCGCCGAGTTCGTCGCACAGATTGACGAAGTCGCGGATGGTGCAGAAATGGATGTTGGGCGTGTCGTACCAGGAATAGGGCAGGTCCTTGGTCACCGGCATGCGGCCATTGAGGAACAGCGACAGCCGCACCCGCCAATGGCCGAAATTGGGGAAGGAGACGATGGCGCGGTTGCCGATCCTCAGCAGCTCGTCGAGAACCAGCTTCGGGTTGCGGGTCGCCTGCAAGGTCTGCGACAGGACGACGAAATCAAAGCCCTTGTCGGGATAGAATTCGAGGTCCTTATCGGCGTCGCCCTGGATGACCGAGAGGCCGCGCGCCACGCATTCGTTGACGCCACGCTGCGACAGCTCCAGCCCGCGACCGTCGACCTGCTTGCTGTCCTGCAGCAATTCCAGCAGCAGCCCGTCGCCGGAGCCGACATCGAGCACCCGCGAGAGCGGCGGGATGAGATCGGCGACGACTTCGAGGTCGACGCGCTGGGCGCGGTTGACGCTCATGGCTTCGCCTTTTGCCTGGCGCATGATCCTAATCCGGAAAGTCTGCAACTTTCCGGGGTCATGCGCTGAGCCCCCTTGCGCGGGCGGCAGAACCGATGAAGCCGTTGATGGCAGCGAACAGTTCCGGTTCGTCGAGCAGGAAAGCGTCGTGGCCGCGGTCGGTGTCGATCTCGACGAAGGATACGGACGCGCCGGCGGCGTTCAGGGCGTGCACGATCGATCGGCTCTCCTCGGTCGGGAACAGCCAGTCGCTGGTGAAGGACACCAGGCAGAAGCGGGTTTTGGTGCCGGCAAAGGCGTCGGCCAGCCGTCCGCCATGGTCGGCGGCGAGATCGAAATAGTCCATCGAACGGGTCATGTAGAGATAGGAATTGGCGTCGAAGCGGTCGACGAAGGTCATGCCCTGATGGCGCAGATAGCTCTCGATCTGGAAGTCGGCATCGAAACCGAAGGTCAGTGCTTCACGGTCCTGCAGATTGCGGCCGAACTTCCGGTGTAGCGCGGCTTCCGACAGATAGGTGATGTGGGCGGCCATGCGCGCCACCGCCAGCCCCTTTTCCGGGCGCGCGCTAAAGTCGAAATATTTGCCGCCATGCCAGTCCGGATCGGCCATCACCGCTTGCCGGCCAACCTCATGGAAGGCGATGTTCTGCGAGGAATGGCGGGCGCCGGTGGCGATCGGAAGCGCCGAGAAAACGCGCTCTGGATAGCTCGATGCCCACTCCAGCACCTGCATGCCGCCCATCGAGCCGCCGAGCACCGAAAACAGCTTTTCGATGCCGAAATGGTCGACCAGCATCAATTGCGCGCGCACCATGTCGCGAATGGTAATGATCGGCAGGTCGAGCCCGTAGGGCTTGCCGGTGGCGGGATTGGTCGAGGCGGGGCCGGTGGAACCGAGGCAGCCGCCGATGACGTTCGAGCAGATGACGAAGAAGCGGTTGGTGTCGATGATCTTGCCCGGGCCGATCAGCACTTCCCACCAGCCGGGCTTGCCGGTCACCGGATTGGTGTTGGCGACATGCTGGTCTCCGGTCAGTGCGTGGCAGACGAGGATGGCGTTGGAGCGGGCATCGTTCAGCGTGCCGTAGGTCTGGTAGGCGATCTGGAACGGCGACAACAGCGTGCCGGCGTCAAGCTTAAGCGGCTTGTCGGCGCCGAAACGCAACACCGGGCTCGACGGTGCGTCGGCCTCGTTGTTGGTTTTTGCAGCGCGCAGAGCGGCCATCACGTCTCTCTTACATCGGTCGTCCGGCCGGTCGCGGACAACAAAAAACCGGCATTGCCGTCGCAAAGCCGGTTACAGGATGCAAACGGCCCTTTAGCAAGTTGTTTAACGTGGCTGCAAGCCGACCGGCCAAATCACCACGGAACTGTTGCGTCCTTCTAGAACTCGCGCGGCCCGACGTCAACGGCCAGCCGTCCGCACCACTGCCACCTCTCGACATTCCGGGCCACGGCTTGTATTTCCGCTGCGGCTTGCCGGCGGAAGTGTTCTCGCCAGCCGAAATACTCTCGACGGATATTGCGAAGATGAACCAGAGACCGGATCAGGCACGTCCAACCCCGCGCGCGGGCATCATGGACATCGAAGCCTATGTGCCGGGCAAAAGCACGGCGCCCGCCGGTGTCGCCAAGGTCCACAAGCTGTCGTCGAATGAGAACCCGCTCGGGCCATCGCCGAAGGCGATCGAGGCGGCGCGCGAGATTGCCGGAAAGCTCGACATCTATCCCGACGGCACCGCCAGGCGGCTGCGCGAGGCGATCGCCGAGGTGCATGGTCTCAACGCGCAGAACATCATCTGCTCCAACGGTTCCGACGAGATTCTCGGCCTGCTGGCGCAGACTTATCTGGCGCCCGGCGATGAAGCTGTCATCACCGAACACGCCTTCATGGTCTACAAGATCTACATCCAGTCGGCCGGCGCCGTCCCGGTTGTGGTCAAGGAAACCGACGACCGCGCCGACATCGATGCAATCCTCGCGGCCGTCACGCCGCGCACGAAAATCGTGTTCCTTGCCAATCCCAACAACCCGACCGGCACCTATGTGCCGTTCCAGGAGGTGCGCCGGCTGCATGCCGGCTTGCCGAAAAACGTGCTTCTGGTGCTGGACGCGGCCTACGCCGAGTATGTCCGCCGCAACGACTACGAAGCCGGCATCGAGCTGGTCGGCAGCACCGAGAACGTTGTGATGACCCGCACCTTCTCCAAGATCGGCCTTGGCGGTGCCCGGATCGGCTGGATGTACGCGCCGATGCACATCGTCGATGCAATCAACCGCATACGCGGCCCCTTCAACGTCAACGCCACGGCGATCGAGGCCGGCGTTGCCGCGATCCGCGACCGCGACCACGTCCAGCGCAGCGTGGCGCATAACGAGACATGGCTGGCCTGGCTGAGCGAGGAATTGACCAGGCTTGGGCTGCGGGTGACGCCGAGCGTCGGCAATTTCGTCCTCATCCACTTTCCCGAGGACAAGGCGCATTCGGCCGCAGCGGCGGACGACTATCTGACCGCACGCGGCTATATTCTGCGGCGTGTTTCCGGCTACGGCTTTCCCAACGCGCTGCGCATGTCCATCGGCACCGAAGAGGCCAATCGCGGCGTCATTGCCGCTCTTTCGACGTTTCTGAAAAGTTAGAAAAAATGACAGCACCGATGTTCGAAAAGATCGCGCTGGTCGGCATCGGCCTGATCGGCTCGTCGCTGGCCCGTGTCATCCGCCGCGAAGGCCTTGCCCGCCACGTTTCTATCTCGACCCGCAGCGCCGCGACGCTGGCGCGGGCGCAAGAGCTTGGCCTCGGCGACTCCTACAGCACGGATGCGAAGGAAGCGGTCCGCGATGCCGATCTGGTCATCGTCTCGGTGCCGGTCGGCTCATCCGGCGCGGTGGCGGAAGAAATCGCGCCGGCGCTGAAGCCGGGCTCCATCCTCACCGATGTCGGCTCGACCAAGGCTTCGGTGATCGCGCAGATGCAGCCGCATGTGCCTGCCGGCGTGCATTTCATTCCCGGCCATCCGCTGGCTGGTACCGAAAAGTCGGGACCGGATGCCGGTTTTGCCGACCTGTTCGAGAACCGCTGGTGCATTTTCACGCCGCTGCCCGACACCGATCCGGCAGTGTTGGAAAAGCTCTCGGAATTCTGGCGGCGCTGCGGCTCCAACATCGACACGATGGACCCGCAGCATCACGACATGACGCTGGCCATCGTCTCGCATCTGCCGCACATCATCGCCTACAACATCGTCGGCACCGCGGACGATTTGCAGTCGGTGACCAAATCCGAAGTCATCAAATATTCGGCCTCGGGCTTTCGCGATTTCACCCGTCTCGCCGCTTCCGACCCGACCATGTGGCGCGACGTCTGCCTGCACAACAAGGATGCCATCCTTGAAATGCTGGCGCGGTTCTCGGAGGACCTCGCTTCGCTGCAGCGGGCGATCCGCTGGGGCGACGGCGAAAAGCTGTTCGACCTGTTCACCCGCACCCGCGCCGTCCGCCGCTCGATCATCGAGGCCGGCCAGGACATCGATGTGCCGGACTTTGGTCGCCAGGCGGTCGAGCACCCCAAAGGGAACTGATATTCAGGTGAGGCCGGCCTGCAAATGGCTGATACCTGCGCTTCCGGTGCTCACGTACCCAAAAGTACGCTCCGCTCCGGTTCTCGGCATCAACCATTTTCGACTCGGCCTGACCTGAATCTCAGCTCCCTTTGCCTTGTCCGGATGTCGGCCACGTCGCCGCCATCATCGCCAGCGTCTCGGCCCTGTCGGGCGCGCCGAGCCTGCCGCCGAAGCGCAGGCATTTGAGTGCGGCGGCGGCGTTGGCAAAGCGCAGTGCCTGTTCGATCGGCATGGCTTCCGCCAGCCCGACGGCAAAGGCGCCGTGAAACACGTCACCGGCGGCCAGCGTGTCCACCGCTTTGATGCTCGGCGCCGCGACATGGCGCTCAGTGCCGGCCGTACGGTCGAACCACCAGGTACCTGCCGCACCGCCCGTCACCGCGACAAAGGCATCGCTGCGCTGCGCCAGCTCGGCGCAGGCGGTTTCCGGGTCTAGCGCCTTGCCGCACAGAATGCGCGCCGCCGGCTCCGAGGCGACGACGTGCGACGCCAGCGGAAACAGGCGTTCCAGCACGTCCAGTGGCGCGGTGTCGGCGTCCAGTATGGCCGGACGGCCGATGGTGCGCGCTGCCGCGAGTGCAAGGGCTGCCGCACCCGGCCAGCGCACATCGACCAGCACGGCATCGAATGCAGCAAGGTCGGCGTCGGGCAGCGCCTCGGGATCGGCCTGCGCTTTTCGGTCGTAGAAAGGCACGATGATGCGTTCGCCCTGCGCGTCGACCAGGATGGCCGACAACGCCGACCGCGCGCCGGCAACGCGCCGGACAAAACGGCAATCGACGCTCTCGGCTTCGATCCCGGCGATCAGCTGATCGCCGACGCTATCGTCGCCGGCGCTGGCCCACAGCGATACCTCCGCACCGAGACGGCGTGCGGCGCAGGCCGCGCTCGACGCCATGCCTGCGGCGATCTGGACACCGTCCGAGGCGATGAATTTGCCCTGATGCGCGGGCAGCGTGTCGACGCGAAGGATGGTGTCGAGCGTCAGCGCGCCAACGCTCAGGAGCTTCACAGGTCTTTTCATAGGACTTTGCTATTCGACCGGCTTGATCTTGCCCAGCGGGATAAAGCCGAACGAAGCCTTGCCCTTGACCACCTTGAGCGGCATCGACGGTTCGTTGCCGAGCAAAGCGAGTGCGGCAAAACCCTGTTCGATCTGGCTCTTCTGCTCGGGAATGGCGGTGGCGAGGATTGCCGCCACGGCTTTCGGGTCCTTCAGCCTGATCGTCAGATCGGCGTTGACAAGGCCGTCTGCATCGACCGACACCGGTCCGGAAACGGTGATGCGCGCGGTGCCCGACGACAGATCGAGCTTGCGGATGTCGACCTCCTGGCCGCGCAGGCTCTTGGCTTCAGTCATCATCAGCGCCACGCCGTTCTTCAGCGTCGCGTCGCCGCTGCCGTCGAGCGGCGGCAGCACGCGCCCGCCGATCGCGTCGGCATCGATCTCAAGGTCGGTGAAGCTTCCGACATAACCAATGTCCTGGCCATCGGGCTGCAGCTCTCCCGCTGCGGTCCCGGCGCTGAACAACGAAACCGGGTCGGTATCGTCGGCCGGGTCGGTCTGGCCGGACAGGCCCTCGGCCTGCAGCGATACGCGCTGCGGCAGCGGATACCATAATTTGACGTTGGCCTGCAGGTTGTCCCAGTCGATCCATAGCGGCATCATGCCCGGTACGGAGGTTCTGAGCGGACCGCGCAGATTGGCAAAGGGTGACAAGGGCTGGACGATCTGGGCAATGGCATTGAAACTGCCGGCCGACGCCGCGATGTTCTTGGCGTCATCCTCGTAGGCAAGGTTGTCGCAGGAAATAACAAAGCTCAACGGGTAGCCACTGACCTGGAGGTTGGCGCAACCAGCCTCGACGCCATTCTTGTTGAGTGTGGCAACGGCCTTGTCGGCCTCGGTTCTGACCTGGTCAGCCAGATAGAACCAGCCGCCGCTATAGATGGCAAACAGCACAACGATGAACGCCACAAGCCAGAACAGGCCGCGGCGGGACTTTGGTTGGCGTTCGTCACTTGACGTCATGCTTTGGCTCTCATTAACGCATGGGTATTGTGGACGGACCTTCGATTCCGACACCGACAGGTGGACAGAGACGAATAGGTAGACGGGGACGGGCGGAAAAACACCGATTCCCTGCGGTGTTGGCATTCTTTTGCAATCAGGCGCGGCGATATGGGCGATTTTTGGGTGTTTGGCTACGGGTCGCTGATCTGGCGGCCGGGGTTCGCGCATGTCGAGACGCAGCGCGCGCGCCTGCACGGCTATCGCCGCTCGCTCTGCGTCTATTCCTTCGTGCATCGTGGAACGCGCGAGCGGCCGGGGCTGGTGCTCGGCCTCGACCATGGCGGCTCCTGCGTCGGGCTGGCGTTTCGCGTGCCCGGCAATCTGCGTGACGAGGTCATCACCTATCTGCGCGAGCGCGAGCTGGTCACCGATGTCTATCTCGAGCGCACGCTCAAGGTTCGCCTCGACGGCGGCGGCACGGTCGAGGCGGTGGCCTACATCGTCGACCGCCAGCATGAGCAATATGCCGGTGCGCTCGACGCGGCGCATGCGGCGGCCGTGGTGCGCGGCGCCGTCGGCCAGTCCGGCAACAATGAGGATTATGTGCTGAGCACGCTCGAACACCTCGAGGCGCTGGGCATTCGCGACCATTGGCTGGAAGAGGTGGCGCGGAGGGTCGCGCCTTTGTGAAGCGCTGGCCCGTTGGAAAAGGCGAGCAGGCCTTTGACCTCGGCGCGGCAAGACCTAGGTAAGGTCTCCGGGCTTTCCCCCGATCCTTCCCGGCGCCACGGAGATCAGTCTTGCAGAAACGCCGTCTTGGTCAAACCGACCTTTCCATCGCGCCTCTGGTTCTGGGCGGCAACGTCTTCGGCTGGACCGCCGACGAGAAAACCTCGTTCGACCTGCTCGACCGGTTTTTCGACAACGGCCTCAACGCCATCGACACGGCAGACGCCTATTCACGCTGGGTTTCAGGCAACAAGGGCGGCGAGTCCGAAACCATCATCGGCAAGTGGATGAAGAGCCGCGGCAACCGTGATCAGGTCATCGTCATCACCAAGGTCGGCTCGGATATGGGCCAAGGCAAGAAGGACCTCTCCGCGGCCTATATCGAAAAGGCCATCGATGCGTCGTTGCAGCGGCTGCAGACCGATGTCGTCGATCTCTATCTGTCGCACTGGCCGGACCCGACCACGCCCTACGAGGAAACGCTCGGCGCCTATGAGAAGCTGCTGGCCAAGGGCAAGGTCCGCCACATCGGCGCCTCCAACCTCGACGCCGGCCAGTTGCGCGCAGCACTCGATGTCGCAAGCCTGCGCAGCCTGCCACGCTACGAAGTGCTGCAGCCTGCCTACAATCTTTACGACCGCTCATCCTTCGATGGTCCGCTGCGCGACATCTGCCTCGCGGAGGACATTGGCGTCATCAGCTATTACGGTCTCGCCAAGGGGTTTTTGAGCGGCAAATACCGCAGCGATGCCGATCTCGGCAAAAGCCCGCGCGGCGGTGGTGTAAAGGACTATCTCAATGCGCGCGGCATGCGCATCCTCGCCGCGCTCGACACCGTGTCGGCGCGGCATTCGGCGAGCCAGGCGGAAGTGGCGCTCGCCTGGGTGATGGCGCGGCCCGGCGTCACCGCGCCGATCGCCAGCGCCACGACGCTCGACCAGATTGACAGCCTCGTCCGTGCCGCGTCGCTGAAGCTGAGTGCGGAAGACATGGCCGAGCTGGACAGAGCCAGCGCGTAGCCGGACTGCACAATCGTTCAAGACGTCCGGCGCTGCCTGGTCCTATCGTCGTCCGCATCCAGACAGGATGCGGACAAAGCAGATGGCCGGACAGGTTCTCTCCCACACGTGGCAGCAATTGCTGGCCCTGGTGCTTGCGGCGGCTGTCGTCATGGGCAGTCCCGGGCCGGCGACGATCAGCGTCACCGCCATCGGCGCCGCTTTCGGCCTGCGCCAATCGCTCCGCTATACCTCGGGGATCATCGTCGGCACGATCGGAGTGCTGCTGATCGTGGCGGCGGGCGTCATGGCCGTTCTCGCCTCAATACCGAAGCTGGCGCCGCTGCTGGCCATCGCTTCGGCAGCCTACATCCTCTATCTCGCGTTCAAGATAGCGACGGCGCCGCCGCTGGCGGAACGCACGGGCGGGGCCAAGCTCCCGACTTTCCTCGGCGGGTTTCTTCTCGCCGTCGCCAACCCGAAAGCCTATGTGGCGATCGCCGCCGTGTTAGGCACGTCTTCGGGGGCCAACGGCGGGGATCGCGGTATTCCCGCCAGGCTGGCGGTGCTCGCCTTGATGATCGTCGCCATCCATGTGCTGTGGCTTCTCGCCGGGGCAGCGTTTGCGCGCTTCCTGCGCCAGCCGCTGGCCTCACGGATCATCAATCTGGTGTTTGCGGCGACACTGGTTTTGACTACCGCGCTGGCGGTGTGGCGATGAGCGCGCGGTTCAGGCTTTCGCCTTTGCGGCCGCGCCAAGTTCCGCCAGCCGCTTCACCGCCGTTGGCGGCATTGGCGGCGCGTTCGGTGCCTGAGATGCCTCGATGAGCAGTTGGTCGCAGGCGGCTTCGGTGTCGCCGATCAGCCGTTCCATGAACTCGTCTTTGGCCAAGCCAGGCGGGATCGGCGGCAGGAAGCGCGCCTTGATGGTGCCGGGGAAGCGCAGGAATTTCCGGCGTGGCCAATAGAGGCCAGCGACATGGGCGACCGGCACCACCGGAATGCCAAGCTGCGCATAGATTTCGACGATGCCGTATTTGTAGGACGGTTCGTCGCCCGGCGCCCGGCGCGTGCCCTCGGGATAGATGATCAACTGGCGGGGATTGCGCGCCAACTCCTCCTTGGTCGCGGCGACCACGGCCTTCAACGCCTTGGAACGGCTGCCGCGATGCACCGGGATCATCCGCATCTTCAAGATGTACCAGCCGAAGAACGGGATCCAGGTCAATTCCCGCTTCAAGATGTAGAGCGGGTCCTGCAGGAAGGGGAAGAAGGCGATCGCGTCCCAGAAGGACTGGTGCTTGGGCGCCAGGATGAACGAGCCTTCGGGCAGGTTTTCCTGGCCGGTGATCTCGCTCCTGGTGCCGGCGATCTTGGCGTAGAGCCACAGGCTGGTGCGCGACCAGAATTTCGGCACAAACCAGGCGCGATGGCGCGGCGAGAGGAAATAGTAGGGCGTCCACAGGATCATCTGGACGATCAGACTGACATAGAAGACGAAGTTGAACGCCAGCGAGCGGATATAGAGCATGCGGGAAGGCCCGGTGAGGAGGTGTGCGTTGGTTACACCAAGCGCGGGCAAAAAGGAAACAGCGCAATGGCCGGGATCAATCCGTCCTGAAATGAACCGCTGTCAGCCCTGCCACGTCGCCCGCGCCAGCCGTTGCTTCAGGCGCGGGGCGGCGAAATCGAGGAAGGCACGCAGTTTCACCGGCAACAGGCCCTGGCCGGCATGGACCAGGCTCGCCGGCCACGACTCGGGCTCGAACGCCTCCAGCACCGGATGCAGCGCGCCCGACCGCACCGCGGCTGATATCTGGTAGGAAAGCACACGCGTCATGCCGACGCCGGCAATCGCGGCATCGATCGCCGCTTCGGCGGTGTTGACCTGAAGCCGGGAACGGATCGGAACCGTGAGTTCCGTCTTGTCGGCGAGGAAGGTCCATGTGGCGAGGGAGGCAAGCCCCTCGAAGGTGATGCAGCTGTGTGCCGCAAGCTCGTTCGGCGTCTTCGGCGTGCCGTGCTCGGCCAGATAGGCCGGGCTTGCGCAAACAACATGCCGGATCGAACCGACACGGATGGCAACCATGCTCGAATCGGCAAGCGGGCCGATGCGGATGGCGAGATCGATATGCTCTTCGATCAACTGGCTTATCCGGTCGCCAAGCGTCAGTCGCACATTCACATCGGGATAGGCGGCGAGGAATTCGGTGACCACCGGCAGCACATGCAGGCGGCCAAAGACGATCGGTGCGGTGATGATCAGCTCGCCTGTCGGGGCGCTGTATTCGCCGGCGGCAATGCGCTCGGCCTCGCCGACCTCAGCCAGAATGCGACGGCAGGCGACAAGATAGGCGTGACCGGCGTCGGTCAGCGTCAGCTGCCGCGCCGAGCGGTTCAACAGGCGTGTTTTCAGATGCCGCTCCAAATCGGAGACCTTGCGGCTGACCGTCGCCAGCGGCACGCCGAAACGGCGTCCGGCGGCGGACAGGCTGCCGGCCTCCACCGCGGCGACGAAAAGCGACATGGCTTCAAGACGATCCATGACTCTCCCGAAAAATGGAAGGACAGGTTACAGATATGTCATCTACATCCGAAAGATGGAAGGCTTTATCTGTGGCGTGTAACGGTCGGCAGTTCGGCCTTGAAGGAGGCTTCCATGAACGCTCAAGCTTTCACCAGCGACGTCGCCTTTACGCCGACCATCAAGGCGATTCAGACCCGCAAGGGCTCGCGCCAGGCCTATGCCCGCGTCGAGGAGCGCGGCGGCTGGCAGGCTGACATCACACCGGACCTCGCCGCCTTCATCGAGGCGCAGACCAGCATCTTCCTGTCGACCGCCAATGCCGACGGCCAGCCTTACATCCAGCATCGCGGCGGGCCGGCCGGCTTCCTCAAGGTGCTCGAGGCGCACACGATCGGCTTTGCGGATTTTTCGGGCAACAAGCAATTCATCACCCAGGGCAATCTGAACGACAACCCGCAGGCCTTCCTGTTCCTGATCGACTATGCCCACCGGCAGCGCATCAAGATCTGGGGCACGGCGCGGATCGTCGAAGATGACGCCGAGCTTTTGGCGAAGCTGATGCCGCAGGATTACAAGGCGCGCCCCGAGCAGGTCATACTGTTTACGGTTTCGGCCTGGGATTCCAATTGCCCGCAGCACATTCCGCAGCGTTTCGAGGCCGCCGACGTGGCGGCAGCCCTTGCCGAACGCGACAAGCGGATTGAACGCCTCGAGCAGGAGATCGCGCGGCTGCGTGGCGCATCGGGCGCGATGGGGTGATGCTCAGTCCTTGGCCGTTGAAACCTCGGCCAGCGCGATGCCGTCAGCGGTCTGGCGAAGCGGTACGATGCCGCGCGCCAGCGCCAGCAAATATTTGCTGTACTCGGTCAACAGCACGCGCAGCGCCTCCGGCTTGGTCAGCCAGCCGCCATTGTCGAGGTTGCTGTTGACCACCGGATAGGGTTCGAGCCTGGCGCCGTGCAGCAGTCGGCGCATCTCCAGCAGGCTGCGCGGCATGTGGTAGTTGTTGGTGACCAGGATGACGGTGCCATAAGCGTGGCTCTCCACCCATTTGGCGCTTTCCTCGGCGTTGCCGATGGTGTCGAGGGCGGCGCGGTCGATGTCGACACAGCAGGAAAACAGCGCCTTGTCGCCACCGGTCGCGGCTTGGAGCTGACGGCGGCTGGCGGAGGGATGAACGCCGCTGATCAGCAGCCGCGCGCCCTTGCCTGAAGCGAGCAACTCCATTGCCGCATCGAGTCGCGACTGGCCGCCGGTGAGCACGATGATGGCGTCGGCCTTTGCCGGATTGGCCGGGGTCGTCAGATGGCTGACCGTGTTGGCAAACCAGCCAAAGCCGCCGGCAAACAAGGCTACCAGCAAAAGCAGACAGAGAAGTGAGATACGCAACGCGGCCATCAAACGGCTCAGCCTGCCGCGTTCATGCGAACGGGCAACCACCACTGGCATCTGTCCAACCGTACCGGTCGAATCCGCGTCCATCATCCTATGGTTAATCCTGAAATGCGGCCTTTGGTAGGTAAAAAAGCGCACATTGCGTTACGGCAGTCTTCATCCGTGATCTTTTCCTGGATGCATGGCGTTGCTCCAAAGCCGGTTTCCACTCTTGGGCGGCGCGCATTAGCCTCCATCCGGTTGGCGAACATCGATATCGCTGAGATAGGCGACGACGGTGGCGTGGGACGTTGCCGCCGTCAGCGCACCGATCACCAGCACCATGAGGCCAACGCCGAGATAGCCAGCCGAACCGATGGCGAAATTGCCGAACAAAGCGGTTGCCTGGTCGGCCTGCGGCGTTGCCATGTTGCGTGACGACCACCAGGAAAAGACGATGAAGACGAGGATTGCCGCGGCGCCGCCGGCCGCTGCACCCTTCATGCCGGTGACGAGAAAGTGCCGGCGGAATTCACGCGCGATGAAGCGCGCCTCGGCGCCGACGAAATGCAGCACTTCGATGATGTGGCCGTTGCCGGCCATCGCACCGCGCGTTGCGAACACCACCGTCAGCACGGTTGCCGACAGCATCAGCGCCAGCACGGCAATGCCGATGGTCACCGTGGTGCGGGCCATGGCGACCAGCCGGTCGACCCAGGTGCGATGATCGTCGAGCGAGGCGCTCGGCAGTTTGGGGGTGATCGCCGCGCGCATGGCAGCGAAATCGGGCGGGCTGTTCTCATCGATGGTGACGATGATCAGACGCGGCACCGGCAGTTCGTCGATGTTCAGGCCCGAGCCCAGCCACGGCTCCAGCAGGCGGGCCGTTGCCTCGCGGTCGATGATCTGGGTCGCCTTCACACCGGGGAATTCGCCGGCAATCTGCGAGGCCTGAGCAAGGGCTGCCTCCATGTCGAGGCCGTCGACCGGTTTGATCTGGATCGTCGCCTCGCGCGAGATCTGGTTCTCCCAAACGGAAGCCGTGTCGCGCACCAGCGTCACCGCGCCGAAGGTCAGGCACGACAGGAAGGTCATGATGGCGATGACCAGCACCAGCGCCCGACCGGCAATGTTCTGCGCCGGCACGATCGGCGCCATCTTGCGCTGGGCACGCGGCGGCGCCTCGGCATCCTCGATGTCCTGGTCCTGGAGATGCTCGGCGGACAGGTCAGTCATAGACATCCAACCTTCCGCCGGCCAGGATCATGCGCCGGGCGTCGACCTGTTCCATCAGACCGAGGTCGTGGGTTGCGATCACCACAGCGGTGCCCAGCCGGTTCAGCTCGATGAACAGCCGCAAAAGCCTGCGCGCCAGCGGCGGGTCGACATTGCCTGTGGGTTCGTCGGCCAGCAGGATCTCGGGCTGTTCGATGAGCGCGCGGGCAATGGCGGCGCGCTGTTTTTCGCCGCCGGACAGCACCGGCGGCAGCACATGCATGCGTTCGCCAAGGCCGACCCATTTCAACAGCTCGGTGACGTCGGTGCGGTAGCTTGCCTCTTCGCGCCCGCGCACGCGCAGCGGCAGCGCCACATTCTCATAGGTGGTCATGTGGTCGAGCAGGCGAAAATCCTGGAACACCACGCCGATGCGGCGCCTCAGATGCGGCAGTTCGTTGCGCGAAATGCGCGAACGGTCCTTGCCGAAGATGGTGATCAGCCCGCGTGTCGGCTTCAGCGACATGAACAACAGGCGCAGCAGCGTCGTCTTGCCGGCGCCCGAAGGGCCGCTCAGGAACTGAAAGGAGCGCTCCGGAATGTGCAGGGAGATGTCGCGGAGGATTTCCGGACCCATGCCATAGCGGAGGCCGACATTTTCGAAGCGGATCACGTTCGACGACCTGAAACTCTCGGCGGCAACGAGCCAGCCATTTCTGTGAAAAGACCATCGGCCGGCATGGTTAACCCTTGGTTAATTTTGGGGCTTTTTCGGGTCGGCACTGAGGTTCCGGTGGGGAAGCGTTAACCATTTCCGTTTACGCAAAAGAAACGAAGAGCGAACGTGTTGCAATACTGGGGCCGTGATGGCTGACGATCGAACGGCGCGCCCGGTTTCCGGCGAAATCATGACCGGGTCAGCGCCCGCACCGGAACATATCATGCGTGGACCGGCGGCTGACATCATCGATGCCGACTATGAGGTGCTGCCGCGCTTTGCCGCGACGGCGGAAGCCGTGCCGTCGCCGCTGCCGCGCAGCGTCGCCGCGCCGTCGATCGAAGGCATGGATATGCTGCGCAAGCCGGAAGCCACACCAGGCCGGCTGCCGGCCGCACGCGGCGGGCCGATCTTCTGGATCGCCGGCGTCAGTGCCGCTTTGGCTGCCTTCTGGGTCTCGGGCGGCCACGCTCTGGTGCGCCAGACGCCGTTCTGGGCTGCTGCACAGCCGGCCGGTGCCGCACTCCGCCTTTCAGGCGTCACCTCGCACGTCGACGCGTCCGGCCCGACGCCGATCCTGTTCGTCGATGGCGAAGCCGCCAATGACGGGGCCAAGCCCGCGCAATTGCCAGCGCTGGAAATCCGCGTCACCGGCAATGACAGCCACATCACCCGCTATAGGTTGGGGACATCCGACCGTTCGCTGGGGCCGGGCGAAAGATTTGGCTTTGCCAGCCGCCTCGACCTGCCTAGAAGCGGGGTAAGGACCGTGTCGGTCGCCTTCGCCGACTAGGGTGTATTGATATTCAGGTGATGCCGGCCTGCGAACGGCGGCTTCCTGCGCTTCCGGTGCTCACGTACTTTATGTACGCTCCGCTCCGGTTCTCGGAAGCCACCATTCTCGACTCGGCCTGACCTGAATCTCAACACACCCTGGCGCGAGGGGCGTAGTAGACGAGCATCTTGGAGAGGCGAAAAAATGCCAGTCGTGCGCGGCAAGGACATCGAAGTCCTGTTTTCGGCGTCCGCCATTGCGCGGCGCAATCTCGAGCTCGCCAAGGAGATCGCCGAACACGATTACCATGACCTGCTGGTGATCTCGGTGCTGAAAGGCTCGTTCATCTTCGCCGCCGATCTCATTCGCGCCATGCACGATGTCGGCCTGTCTCCCGAGGTCGAGTTCATCTTCATTTCCAGCTACGGCGCCGGCACCACCAGCGGCGAGGTGAGGGTGCTGCGCGATATCGACAACGAGGTCGCCGGCCGCGATGTGCTTTTGATCGACGATATCCTCGAATCCGGCAAGACGCTGAGCTTCACCCGCGAGCTGATGCTGTCGCGCGGCGCCAAAAGCTGTGCCATTGCCGTGCTGCTCGACAAGCGCATGCGCCGCCAGACGGCGCTCAACGCTGACTATGTCGGCTTCGACTGCCCGGACTATTTCGTCGTCGGCTACGGCATGGATGTCGCCCACGCCTTTCGCGAATTGCCATTCGTCGGCATCGTCAAAGGGGATGCATAAAGCCGGTCACGGTTCAGGAAAAGTCAACTTTTCCCCGGCAAGTATCCTGCCCATGGCAAAGCTTCTGATCGTCGAGGACGATGAGTCCGTCCGCACTCTCGCCGCCCGCGCGCTCGAACGCGCCGGGCATTCGGTCACCGTTGCCGCCGATGGCGCGCAAGGGCTTGCCCTGATCCGCGCGGCACTTGGCGGCTACGACCTCGTTGTCTCCGACATCCGCATGCCGGAGATGGACGGCATCGAGATGGCCATGGCGGCCGCCGCACTTTTCCCGACGATGAAGATCCTGCTGATGACCGGCTATGCCGACCAGCGCGAGCGCGCCGAGGAACTGAACGGCATCATTCTCGACGTCGTGCAGAAGCCGTTCACGCTGGCCGAAATCCGCGCCCGCGTCGAAAAGGCGCTCGCCTGCTTCGCCTGAAGGTCATGCCGCGTCGCCGGTTGCAACAAGCGCAGGCGTTGCGCCCTTGCGTCGCTCGGTGTTGAGGGCGAGCAGACCGGCGCCGACGATAAGCGCTGCGCCGATCGCGGTCGTCGATCGCGGGACTTCGGCAAAGAACAGGAAACCCCAGAGCGGCGACCAGATGATGCCGGTGTATTCGAAGGTGGCGACGCGGTTGGCGGGCGCCAGCCGATAGGCCTGCGATAGCAGGATCATGCCGGCCGAGGCGACGAAACCGCAGGCTGCCATCTTGAGAAAATCCGGCGTCGCCGGCCAAATCCATGGCCGCACCAGGAATTCGAGGCTGGGATGGACGGCGTGGGTGATGCCGGCAAGGCGGAACAGGCCGGCGACCACCGCGGCGCCGACCAGATAGGCGCCGTTTTGATAGAACGCCATGACGGTCGAGGATTCGGTGTCGCCGATCTTGCGTGCCATCAGCTGCGAAAGGCCGTAGAGCAGCGCCGAACCGAGCGACAGCAGCGCCGCCCAGTCGAACAGGCCGGCGCCGGGCCGCAACATCACCAGAACGCCAAGCATGCCGATAAGTACGGTGGTGAGCGTCTTCCAGGAGACGCGTTCGCCAAGATAGGGGCCGGCCAGCGCCATGATGAACAACGGCGCCATGAAGTAGAGCGCCACCGCGTCGGCCAGCGGCAAAGCGGCGATAGCCAGATAGTAGATCGTGTAGGATGAGAATTGGGTGAAGGCGCGCGTCGTCAGCATGCCAAACCGCTTCGACAGGACGGCTGGCAAGCCGACATCGATGTGGACGAGAAAGATCAGGATCGGCAGAGCGACGATCGAGCGGATGGCCATCACTTCGGTCACCGGATAGGTGCCCGATACGGCCTTGACCAGCGGGTCCTGGAGCGAGAACACCAGTACGCCAAGGCAGAGGCTTATGATGCCAAGGACGATCCGGTTCTGCATGTCGTTCCAACCGTTCACGTGCCGCCGAAAGCCGGGCCTGCTTTCAGGTAAAAAGAACCCGCCACCGTTTCGGGCAGCGGGTATGAGTGAGGACTCTACAAATTGGTCCGCGGCCGATTTCGCAGTCGCATATCCAATGGGAAGCTGACTATCCTCCGCCGTTTGACATGTTGCAAACGAATTGGAATGATGCCAGCAATCAGATTTTCTTATGGCGGATAGCATGAAGCCGACGCTCGACAGCGATCTCCTGCGCACCTTCGTCGCGGTGGCCGAAACCGGCAATTTTACCAAGGCGGCGGAGCAGGCCGGCCGTACCCAGTCGGCGGTTTCGATGCAGATGAAGAAGCTCGAAGGCATGGTCGGCGACAGCCTGTTCGAACGCGGATCGCGCGGCGTGGCGCTGACGCGGCGTGGCGGCGAGCTCATCGCCAACGCCCGGCGTATCGTCTCGCTGCTCGACGAGACGGCGGCGTCGATGGCGGCGGCGCCGCTTGGCGGGCCGGTGCGCATCGGCATTCCCGAGGAATATGGTCACGCCATTCTTTCGCGCGCACTCGGCGCGTTTTCGAAACGTCACACAAAGGTCGAGGTGACGGTGCGCTACGCCCATTCGGGGGCGCAGATGGCGGCACTCGCTGCCGGCGAACTCGATCTCTGTGTGGTGTTCGAATGGCAGGACCCTTCCGGCGGCGAAGTGCTGATGCACGACCCGACCGTGTGGGTGACGTCGAACCTGCATCACATGCATGAGGAACAGCCGGTGCCGATCGCCCTCTACAACCGGGCAGGTTGGTGCAAGGACTTCGCCATCAAGTCACTTGAGCAACGGGGGCTTGCCTATCGTGTCGCTTATACCAGCGACACCACCGGCGGTCTGAAACTCGCTGTCACCTCAGGGCTGGCAATCGCGCCGATTTCGCGCAGCAACATTCCCGATGGTTGTCGCGAACTCACATTGGCCGATGGCTTTGGTGCCATCGATGCCTCCAATGTCGTGATGCACCGCAATCCGAATGCGTCGGGCGAGGCGATCGACGGCATGGAGGAGGCAATCCGCGAGGCGTTCGTCAACAGGCAGGGTCAGCCAGCCGCTTCCTCGTAGAAATGCAGCCGGTTGCCGAACGGATCGGTGACCGATATCTCGCGGCTCTTCCACGGCGTGTCTTCGAGACCCGGCCGCGCGAAGCGGTATTTCTTGCCGATCAATTCGCGATGCAGTGCCGCGATGTCCTCGACCTGAATTCGCAAGGCCGCGCCCGGCGCACCGTCACCGTGATGTTCACTGAGATGCAGGATGCAGCCGTCGCGGCGGACCGCCATGTAGAGCGGCGCGTTGTCGTCGAAGCGGTGCTCCCATTGAATTTCGAAGCCGAGAAAACCGACATAGAATTCCTGCGCCTTGGCGATGTCGAAGATGCGCAGAATGGGGGTGATCGCGCCGAGTTTCGGCATGGCGTTGCAACCGTTCGATAGGTTCAGGGGCAGGGTGGTTATTTGAGCTCCAACAGCCGCTCGAGATAGCTGCGCTCGATATCGGGGCTCAGCGCATTGCCGAGCCGCTTGCGGATCGCTTCGAGGATCTGGCGGGCACGCTGCACGTCGATCTCGTCCGGTACCTTCACCGAGTTGCCGTCGTCAGGGCCGTTGGTAGCGCGCGGCCGGCCGAGCGGATCACGGTCGGCGTCCTGCTGGCGGCCGCCTTGCTCGCTGCCGCCCTGGTCGCCCTGCATGGCCTGCAACTGTTTCATCATGTCCTTGGCGCCCTTGCGCAGCGCCTCCAGCGCTCGGCCCTGGTGGCCAACGGCCTGGTCGCCTTCGCCCTCGCCGAGCGCCTGTTCGGCATTGCCCATGGATTTGCCGGCCTCGCCAAATCCTTCATTGGGCTCCATGCCCAGGCCTTCGAGACCCTTCTTCAGCTGCTCAAGGTCGCTTTGCAGCTTGCCCTGGCCTTCCTGCAACTGCTTCAGCGCTTCAGCGAACTCCTGCGGCGTCATCGGCTTCTGCCGGGCGAGCGGGTCGCGGTCGTCACCCGGGCCGGGCTTGTCCTGATCCTGTCCGCCGCCATTTTCGCCAAGCTGCTCGTCGCGGTTCTGGCCGCGCTGACGCTGGCCGCGCTGCATCTGGTCCATGCGGAAGGTGTCGTTCATCATCTCCTGCTGGCGCCGCATGATCTCGCCGAGCTTGTCCATCTGCTGGCGCATCTCGCTGTCCTGCTGGTCGCCCTGTTGCTGGCGTCCGGCCTGCAGATTGTTCATCATGTCCTGCAGTTGCGACAGCAACTCCTGCGCCTTGTCGCGATCGCCTGATTTCGCCAGATTCTCGATCTGGTCCATCATGCGGTCGATATCGCTCTGGCGCAGTTCCTGGCCGTTCTGCTGCATCTGCGGCGCGTTCGGATTCTGCTGCGCGCGCTGCGCGAATTCCTGCAGGAACTCGTTCATCGCCTCGCGCAGTTCCTTCATCGCCTTTTCGATTTCCGCATCGCTGGCGCCGTTCTTGATCGCGTCCTGCAGCGCCTGCTGCGCCTGGCGCAGCCGCTTCTCGGCGGCCGACAGATTGCCTTCCTCGATGCCGAGCGCGATTTCCCAGAGATAGGACACCTCGTTGCGCAGCTGATCGTCGCTGTCGGCCATCTTCAGCCGGCTGCGGGCGCTCATGATGGCGAGGTAGTGCGCCATGTTGTCGAACGTGTCTTCGGGGCGGATGGTGATCGCGTCCATCAAGTCGAGCACGTGGTTCTTGGCGTTGGCGTCGAGCGCCAGCAGGCGGCGCTGCTCGATCACCGCCCTTGCCAGCGGATTGGAGAATGGCCGCTCCGGCATCACCAGCGTCTTGGTCTCGCTGGTTGCGGTATGTCCGGCATCGTCGGTGGCGACCAGCGTCAGCTTGATGCTGTCGCCCGCCCAGACGTGCTCGGTCAGGTCCTTGGTGGTCTTGGCGACGTTGGTCTTGCCGCCGCGGCGCGGCAGCGCCAGCGGCAGTTCGGGCGGGCCGTAGAGCGGGTGGGCGGTGGGCGCCTGCGGGTCGGCCAGCGCGAAAACCGCCTTGCCGGTGGCCGCGCCATAATCGTCGTCTATCTGGTAGCTGAGTTCGAAGGCGCCGTTGGCGGCACGCTTTGGTTCGCCGACGAAATGGATCTGCGGCGGCTTGTCCGGGATCACTGTGAAAGCCCAGTGGCCAAGGTCGGCTTCGCCCGATTTCAGCGTCAGCGTGCCGTCAGCAGTCAGCTTGCCGGTGAACTGGCGCAGCTTGGGCGTGGCGGCCGCCGGCTTGGCCGTGGTGGCTTTCGGTCCGGCCGGGTCGATAATGCGGGCGTTGCCGCTGGCGTCGGCGTAGCTCAGCGTTTCCTCGCCCGAACCGCCGGTGACGCGCAGCGAGACGTCGCTGCCTTGCGGAACGTTAAAGGTCAAGGCGGCCTGATTGGCGTCAGCGGTGAGGAAGACCGGCGGCTTGCCGGTATAGGCAGGCGGCGTCACCCAGGCATCGATGCGCGGCGGCACCGTGTCGCGTGCCGCATGGGCATTGAAGCCGTCGCCTATCCGGCCGCCCGACGGTCCGAAGGAAAAGGCAAAGGCGGTGACCAACAAAAGGGCAGCCACGGCGCGCAGCCCCCATGGGTCGCGCTCCGGCACGCGCGTGCGCGGCAGGTCGGCGCCGAGGTTGCCGAGCTGGTCGGCCATGCGCTTCTGGTGCTCGCGCCACAGCGCCTGCGAAAAGCCGCTTTCCTTGCCGCTCGGCCGATCGGTCTGCACCAGCACGGGGCTGTGCAGCAAATTGTTGGCCGCTTCGATGCGGCGGTCGATCTCGGCAGCGGACGGCAGTTTGAAGAAACGCAGCGGATAGAGTGCCGCAAGGCCGGCGATGGCGAATGCGGCGACGAGGCCGATGCGCACCATGTCGGGCAAGCGGGGGAAGAGGCCAAGCCAGGAGATGCTGAGGAACAGGCTGGCGACGATGACCAGCGGCAGCAGCAACGGCCAGCCGCGCTCGACCGTCATCGAGACCCGCGTCGCCAGCCGGCTCAAGGCAAGGCGCCCGGCCAGGCCGCGATCGCTGCTGGAAGTGGGTCGTTGCGTCATCGGCCCTTCCTGTCCGGGCGGGATAGCCCGGACTCACGAACGGAAGTTTACCAGCAAACACGGCAAAGGCGAGGCGGCAGTTAAAACGTGAACAGGTCTTGTCGCGGTTGCGGCTAGAAATTCGCCGGATTTGCGTTGGCTCCGCAGACCAGCACGGCGACACGCTCGCCTGGCGATGGTTCGTAGCGGCCGGACAGGATCGCCGCGAAGGCGGCCGCACCACCCGGCTCGGAGATGATCCGCACCCGGTCCCACAGCGCTTTCTGCGCGGCGATGATGTCGTCGTCGCTGACCAGGAGGGAGCGTTCGACGAAGGCCTCGGCGATCGGGAACATCATTTCGCCGACGCGCTTGGGGGCCAGCGAATCGGCGGCGATGCCTTCCGCCGGTGCGTCGACCGGCTGGCCCGCCTCCAAAGCGCGGAAGAGTGTCGGAGCCCCTTCGGGCTCGACGGCGATGATGCGGATCCGGCCGGCAAACCAGGCGGCGATGCCGCCGATCAGGCCGCCGCCACCGACAGCGACCAGCAGCGTGTCGAGTTCGGGCAGGTCTGCCTCGATCTCGAGCCCGAGCGTGCCTTGGCCGACCAGCGTTTCCGCCTGGTTGAAGGCGTGGATCTGCAGCGCACCGGTCTTTTCCGCGAAGCTTTCACTGGCAGCCAGGGCCTCGGCATAGCGGGCGCCGCCGACAACCAGATCGGCGCCGTAGCCGCGGATGCGGTCCAGCTTTGCCTGCGGGCTGACTTCGGGAACGAAGATCGTTGCCTTGTGACCGAGCCGCATGGCGGCATAGGCGACCGCGGCGCCATGGTTGCCGCCCGAGGCGGCGACGACGCCGGCCTTGGGCACCGGACGTTCAAGCAGGTTGGTGAAGGCGCCGCGCGCCTTGAACGAGCCGGAATGCTGCAGGCTTTCGAGCTTCAGGTCGACGGCATGGGCGGGGCGGCCGAAATCGGCCATGTCGACCCGCAGTGTCGGCGTGTGGCGCACGAAGGGCCGGATGCGCGGCTCCATCGCGGCGATGCGCTCGCGGGTGATTGTGTTGCCGTCCGGCATGGTGCGCTCCTGACAAGATTGACATTGCTTAGTAACTTAGCAAAATGGCTAAATACAAGAGGTTGATGTCTTCAAGGCGATCGCCAACGAGCGCAGGCTACAGATCCTCGATTGGCTGAAGGATCCGCGCGCCCATTTCCCACGCCAGTTGGATGGCGATCTGGTCGAGGATGGCGTTTGCGCGCTGCTGATCGCCGAAAAGCTCGGCATCACCCAGGCGACGCTCAGCGAACATATGCGCGTACTCACCCAGGCCGGTCTTCTGCGCGCCAAGCGCATCAAGCAGTGGACATTCTACCGCCGTGACGAGGACAGGATTTCCGAAACCCGGTTGCTCCTTCAGCGCAGGCTGTAGCGCCGTAGGCTCTCTATTCCAGCCAGTCGGGAACTGAATCCAGTCCGATCAGCTCTTCATAGGTCTGGCGCGGGCGTACGACATGGAAGCGGTCGCCGTCGACCAGCACCTCCGGAACCAGCAGGCGCGTGTTGTAGGTGCCGGCCTGCACCGCGCCATAGGCGCCGGCGGTGGAAATGGCGATCAGGTCGCCGGACTTCAGCCTTGGCAGGTCACGGTCGAGGCCGACATAATCGCCGGTCTCGCAGACCGGGCCAACCACGTCGACCATCATGCGTGGCGCAGCGGCCGGCTGCTGCACTACCGGCCTGATCTCGTGGAACGCGTCATAGAGCGTCGGTCGGATCAGATCGTTCATGGCGGCGTCGACGACGAGGAAATTCTTGGCGTCGCCTTCCTTCACGAAGATCACTTCGGAAACGAGGATGCCGGCATTGCCAACGATCAGCCGGCCGGGCTCGAACATCACCTTCATCCCGAGCTTGGTGACATGCTTCCTGACGATCTGCGCATAGGCGTCGGGCAAGGGCGGCGGGCTGTTGTCGACGCGGTAGGGGATGCCGAGCCCGCCGCCGAGATCGATATGCTCGATGGCGTGCCCATCGGCGCGCAGCGCGCCGACCAGTTCGACCAACAGGGCGAACGCATCGTCGAAAGGCTGTAGCTCGGTGATCTGGCTGCCGATATGGGTGTCGATGCCGGTGATCCTGATGCCCGGCAGCTGCGCTGCACGGGCATAGATCTGCCGCGCCTTCTGCCAGGGAACGCCGAACTTGTTCTCGGCCTTGCCGGTGGAGATCTTCTTGTGGGTCTTGGCGTCGACATCGGGATTGATGCGTAGCGAGATCGGCGCCACCTTGCCAAGGGCCGCAGCGCGGGCCGACAGCAATTCGAGCTCAGGCTCGGATTCGATGTTGAAGCACAGGATGCCGGCCTCGAGCGCGAAGTCCATTTCGCGCGCGGTCTTGCCGACGCCCGAAAACAGGATCTTGTTGGCCGGAATGCCGGCGGCCAAGGCGCGGCGCAATTCGCCTTCCGAGACAACGTCGGCGCCGGCGCCAAGTTTTGCCAGCGTGCGCAGCACCGCCTGGTTGGAATTCGCCTTCATGGCGTAGCAGACCAGCGTGGCGAGCCCGGCGAAGGCTTGCGCGAAGACGCGGAAATGCCTGGTCAGCGTTGCCGTCGAATAGCAGTAGAACGGCGTGCCGACGCTGGCCGCGATGTCTGAAATCGCCACGTCCTCGGCATGCAGCACGCCGTCGCGGTAGTCGAAATGGTTCACGAGAGTGGTTCCGGAATGATCAGAGAAGCGGGTCGAGAATGAACTTCTTGTCCTCGACCGGTTTTTCCGGCTCGGGCGGCACGGGCTGCTTGGCCCGCTCGGCATCCTTGCGCGCCTGCACGGCCGCTTCGTAAGGCGTGTCGAGACCGGCCTTCCTGCCGCAGGCCGTAACGGTCGCAAGTGCCGCAAGCAGCGTCAGCGTCACCAAAATCCTGCTTCCGGTCATCGATCCATCCGTCCGAAAATCTTTATCAGCCGCTGCTTTTAGCCGAGTTTTCAGCGCATTGCACCCCGGCCTATGCTTTCGCCAGCCGCTTTTTCCAGGCGCGGATCTGCTTCCTCACTTCCGACGGCGCGGTGCCGCCGAAGCTGACGCGGCTTTTCACCGAATTCTGCACGGCAAGCACCGAGAAGATGTCGGCGGTGATGCCGGGGTGGATGGACTGCAAGTCCTCCAACGACAGCCTGTCGAGGCCGAGCTTTTTCTCTTCGGCCAGCGCCACGGCGCGACCGGTGACGTGATGCGCCTCGCGGAACGGCAGACCGAGCGTACGCACCAGCCAGTCGGCGAGGTCGGTCGCGGTGGAATAGCCGGCGCCGGCGGCCTTTTTCATGGCGGCGCCGTTGACCGTCATATCGCGCACCATGCCGGTCATCGCCGCCAGCATCAGGTCGAGCGTTTCGGCGGCGTCGAAGACAGATTCCTTGTCTTCCTGCATGTCCTTGCCGTAGGTCAGCGGCATGCCCTTCATCACCGTCAGCAGGCCGACCAGATGACCGGTGACGCGGCCGGTCTTGCCGCGCACCAGCTCGGCGGCATCGGGGTTCTTCTTCTGCGGCATGATCGACGAGCCGGTGGAAAAGCTATCCGACAGTCTGACGAAGCCGAATTGCGGCGTCGACCAGATGATGATCTCCTCGGCCAGCCGCGACAGATGGGTGGCGCAGATCGCCGCCATGGCAAGGAACTCGAGCGCGAAATCACGGTCCGAAACGCTGTCCAGCGAATTGCGCATCGGCTCGCGGAAGCCGAGGCTTTTTGCCGTCTGATGGCGGTCGATCGGGAAGCTGGTGCCGGCCAGCGCGGCTGCACCGAGCGGGCTTTCGTCCATGCGCTCGATGGCGTCGCGAACGCGTGACAGGTCGCGCGCAAACATCTCGACATAGGCCATGCAGTGGTGGCCGAAGGTCACCGGCTGCGCCGCCTGCATGTGGGTGAAGCCCGGCATCACCGTTGCCGCATGCTCCTCGGCCCGGTCCAGGAAGGCCGCGATCAGGCCCTTCAGCGCCTCGGCGACGCGGAAACATTCGTCTTTGACCCACAGACGCAGGTCGACCGCCACCTGGTCGTTGCGCGAGCGGGCGGTGTGCAGGCGGCCGGCGGCCGGGCCGATCAGATCGGCAAGCCGCGCCTCGACATTCATGTGGATGTCTTCCAGTCGGGTCGAGAACTCGAAGGTGCCGGCCTCGATCTCTTTCAGAATCGTGTTCAGCCCGTGAGCGATTTTTTCTTGATCGGCCGCCGAAATAATGCCCGTTTGCGCCAGCATCTGGCTGTGGGCGATCGAGCCTCGGATATCCTGGGCATAGAGTTTGCGGTCGAACGAGATCGACGCGTTGATCGCTTCCATGATCGCGGCCGGACCCGAGGCAAAACGTCCGCCCCACATCTGGTTGCTGGCCTTCTTGTCGCTCATCGCTATAACCCGTGCTCCGGAGCAGTTCTTAGAAAATGGCAGACGGCAATAGATTCTTCCCGGCCCCGCGCCTGATCCTCGCCGCTTTGGTGGCAGGCGTGCTGGCTGGCGCGGTCGCGGTATATGTCAGCGAGAGCGGTTCTGGCAACAACGCTCCGGCACAGATCGCCGTCGGCGACAGCAAGGACGATGTCGCCTGCGCCGCCAAGAGCGAGCGCGCGAAGAAAGTCGCCGCCGCGGCCACCGGCCAGGTCGCGGCTCTTTTGCCGGCCGATCCGCCGCAGTCGCTGAAAAGCCTCGCCTTCAACGATCCCGACGGCAAGCCGATGACGATCGCCGACCATGCCGGCAAGACGGTGCTGCTCAATCTATGGGCGACATGGTGCGCGCCTTGCCGCGCCGAGATGCCGGCGCTGGATGCGCTGCAGAAGGAGAAGGGCAGCGACGTCTTCCAGGTCGTCGCGGTCAATGTCGATGCCGGCGACGACGTCAAGCCGAAGAAGTTCCTCAAGGAGATTGGTGTCGAAGCGCTCGGCTACTACCGCGATGCGTCGATGACGCTGTTCAACGAGGTCAAGAGGCGCGGCCTGGCGCTCGGCCTGCCGGTCACCATGCTGATCGACGGCGAAGGTTGCCTGATCGCCCATATGAACGGTCCGGCCGAATGGTCGGGGCCGGATGCGAGGAGACTGGTCGAAGCGGCCTTGGGTAGCTGAGGCGGCAGACGCCGGCCACCCGCCCGACTCCCGTCCATCCAGCTCGACATGCGCAGCGATTCTCCCCGGCCTCTACGCCGCCGCACAGCGCCCTGGCTAGCCAATGCGCCGATATGACGGCTCCATTTCGTCGCGGCGCAAGCCGTCCCGGGAGGAGAAAAATGCCTGTCCACCGGACGAAAAGGGCACAACAGAACTGTCACATACATTCTCTAAGAGACGGTCAGGGAGCCGCGCGACGATCCTTGAAACGAACCACTCAACAGGGAATGAGATTCATGTCGATGATCAAAAAGAGCCTGGCGGCTGTGGCCGCCGGCGCAATCAGCGTTTCCATGGCGCTGCCGGCAGCCGCCGAAGCGACCAAGTTCGATTTCTGGTTCGGCCTTTCGGGCGATCTCGCGCGCGTCGTCGATACGCTGTGCAAGAACTTCAATGCCTCGCAATCCGACTATGAAGTCGTCTGCACCAGCCAAGGCAACTATGATGCCACGCTGCAGAACACCATCGCCGCCTTCCGCGCCGGCAAGCAGCCCGCCATCGTCCAGGTCTATGATGTCGGCACTGCCACCATGATGCTGTCGGGCGCCTACAAGCCTGCCGACAAGCTGATGGAAGAGAATGGCTACAAGATCGACTACGCCGACTATTTCCCCGGCATTGCGCGCTACTACGCGACGTCGAAGGGCGAGATGCTGTCCTTCCCGTTCAACTCCTCGACCGCACTGATGTACTGGAACAAGGACGCCTTCGCCAAGATCGGCCAGACCGAGGCGCCCAAGACCTGGGAAGACGTCGGCGCCGACCTGCAGGCGCTGAAGGACGCCGGCTATGAGTGCCCGATGGCGATCAACATCTCGGCCAACGAAAGCTGGCAGTTGATGGAGCAGTTCTCGGCCATCCACAACCAGCCGATCGCCACCAAGAACAATGGCTATGACGGCCTCGACGCCCGTCTGGAAGTTAACAAGACCAAGTTCGTGCAGTACGTCACCGACCTCAAGAAGTGGTATGACGCAGGCCTGATCAAGATCAAGTCCAAGGATCTTGGCCAGGATATGGTGCAGGCCTTCGCTTCGGGCACCTGCCAGGTGATCATGTCCTCGGTCGGCGACCACGGCACGGTCGGCAAGACGCAGAAGGCAGGCATGAACTGGGATGTCGCCGAGCTGCCGGTCTATGCCGGCACCGAGCGCAAGAACTCGCTTGTCGGCGGCGCCTCGCTGTGGGTGCTCTCCGGCAAGTCGGATGCGGAATACAAGGGCGCTGCGGCGTTCCTCAACTTCATCCACGACCCCAAGACCGCGTTGTTCTGGTCGACCAACACCGGCTACATTCCGGTGACGAAGTCGGGCTTCGAGTACATGAAGGCCGACGGCTTCTACGACAAGGCACCCTACAAGGGTCGCGAAACCGCGATCGCCAGCCTGACCGCCTCGGAGCCGACCGAAATCACCCGCGGCATCCGGCTTGGCAATTTCACCCAGATCCGTGCCGAGTTCGGTACCGAGATGCAAGCGATCTTCGCCAACAAGGTCAGCGTCCAGGAAGGCCTCGACACGCTGGTCAAGAACGGCGACGCCATCCTCGACCGCTTCCAGCAGACCTATCCGGGCAAGACGCTGCCCTGATCGTCTAGAACTTCCAGGCCGCCCGGAGGCAAACGCCGGGCGGCCGCTTCACATCCCGGAATACAGGCGGTTCAACGTCGGCGGATCGATGGAAAAACGCGTTACTTTCAGCAGATGGACGATCGGCATCCTGTTTGCGGTGCCGCAGCTGCTTTTGATCTTCACCTTCTTCTACTGGCCAGCCGGCCAAGCGGTCTACTGGTCGCTGACGCTGCAGCAGCCATGGGGCGGCGGCAACGTCTGGGTCGGGCTGGACAATTTCCGCGCCATCCTGTCCAGCGCCGATTACTGGAATTCGATCACCGCCAGCCTGGTCTTTGCCGGCATCAGCACCGGGCTTGCCATGTTCATCGCGCTGGTGCTGGCGGCTTTGACCGACCGGCAGCTTGCCGGTTCGCGCTTCTATCGCGTCGTGCTGATCTGGCCCTACGGCATCGCGGCACCGGCACTGGCGCTCGCCTTCCGCTTCATCCTGGCGCCAGAAGCCGGCTTCATGGCCGTCGTCAACAAGATGTGGCCCGGATTCTGGGATCCCGGCCTCGACGGCGTTGACGCGATGGCCTCGATCATCGCCGCCTTCTCGTGGAAATATGTCGGCTACAACTTCATCTTCTTCCTGGCCGCGTTCCAGGCCATTCCGCGCTCCTTGATCGAGGCGTCGGCGATGGACGGCGCCGGTGTCCTCAGGCGGTTCTGGGACATCCAGTTCCCCTTGATCACACCGACGATCTTCTTCCTGCTGGTCATCAACATCACCGAGAGTTTTCAGGATTCGTTCGGCATCGTCGACATCATGACATCGGGCGGACCGGCGAACGCCACCAATCTGATGGTCTACAAGATCTATTCCGACGGCTTCAAAGGCCTCGATTATTCAGGCGCCGCCGCACAGAGCATCATCCTGATGCTGCTCATCGTCGTGCTCACCATCTTCCAGTTCCGCTTTATCGAGCGGCGCGTGCACTACCGGTGAGGCTGAGATGGTAGAGCGCACCCCGTTCCTGAATTTCTTCACCCATGTGATCCTTTTCGTCGGCTTCGTGTTTTGCGTGGCGCCGTTCGCGATTGTGGCCATCGCGGCGTCGCACAACCTCAAGGACGTGAATGATGTGCCGATGTCGCTGCTGCCGGGCAGCGATTTCTGGATCAATATCAAGACGGCATGGACGACGGCCGACCTCGGGCCGAAGCTCCTGAACAGCTTCATCATGGCGGCCGGCGTCGCCGCCGGCAAAGTGATCGTCTCGGCGCTCACCGCCTTCTCGATCGTCTATTTCCGTTACCCCGGCCGCACCTTCATTTTCTGGCTGATCTTCATCACMCTGATGCTGCCGCTSGAAGTGCGCATCGTGCCGACCTAYGCSGTCGYCGCCAACGYGCTSTCGCCSTACCAGGCGATCCTCGACGTGACCGGCCTGAGCTGGCTGATCGAAAAGGTCTCGGGCGTCCAGGTTTCGCTCAGCCACGGGCTGCTCAATTCCTATTCCGGACTGATCCTGCCGCTGATCGCCACCGCCACCGGCACGTTTCTCTACCGGCAGTTCTTTTTGACCGTGCCGGACGAATTGACCGAGGCCGCGCGCATGGACGGCGCCGGCGCGTTGCGCTTCTTCATCGACATACTGCTGCCGCTGTCGCGCAACAACATGGCGGCGCTCGGCACCATCATGTTCCTGTGGGCGTGGAACCAATATCTGTGGCCGCTGCTCATCACCACCGATCAATCGCATGCGACAGCGGTCACCGAGCTCAAGCAGCTCATTCCGAATGTCGGCGGCATTCCGGAATGGAACATCGCCATGGCCGGCACGCTGATCGTCATGCTGCCGCCGCTGATCGTCGTCGTGGCCATGCAGCGCTGGTTCGTGCGTGGCTTGATCGCCACCGAAAAGTGACTTCAAAGGGAGATAGCTGATGGCCTCCATCACCATTCGCGGCGTCACGAAAAGCTATGCCAGGTCGCAGGTCGTGCACGGCGTCGATCTCGACATCGCGTCGGGCGAATTCGTCGTCATCCTCGGACCGTCCGGCTGCGGCAAGTCCACGCTGCTCAGGATGATCGCCGGCCTGGAAGAGATTTCCGGCGGCGAGATCGCCATCGACGGTACCGTCGTCAACAAGCTCGAGCCGCGCGAGCGCGGCTGCGCCATGGTGTTCCAGAACTACGCGCTCTATCCGCATATGAGCGTGGCGCAGAATATCGGCTATTCGCTAAAGGTGGCCGGTGTCCCCGCCGCCGAGCGGACACAGCGCATCCAGGCGGTGGCGCGGACGCTGGAGCTCGAACAGCTGCTCGACCGCAAGCCTATGGCGCTTTCCGGCGGTCAAAGGCAGCGTGTCGCGATGGGGCGCGCCATGATCCGCGAACCGAAGGTGTTCCTGTTCGACGAACCGCTGTCCAACCTCGACGCCAAGCTGCGCGTCCAGATGCGCTCGGAGATCCGCAAGCTGCACCGCCGGCTGAACGCGACCTCGGTGTTCGTCACTCATGACCAGGTCGAAGCGATGACGCTCGCCGATCGACTGGTGGTGATGAATGGCGGCCGCGTCGAACAGGTCGGCACGCCGGGCGAAATCTACAAACGTCCGGCGAGCCGTTTCGTCGCGACCTTTGTCGGCGCGCCGGCGATGAACATCCTCGAGGGCGTGGTCACGCTCGACGGGCTGTCGCTGCTCGGCGGCAGCCGCAAGCTCAACGTTTCGCGCGCCGGCCTGGCGGTCGGCACCGAGGTCGCGGTCGGCATCCGGCCGGAAGCCGTAAGGCTGGTCGCGCCCGGCACGCCGGGCGCGCTCGACGCAACCGTCGACCTCGTCGAGGAGCTGGGCGCCGGCCGGGTCATCTATGTCGATCTCGACGGCGCGCCGTTTTCCGTGGTCACGTCGGAAGC
Organism: Mesorhizobium sp. P2_H9; assembly: GCF_056403215.1. Classification (NCBI taxonomy): domain Bacteria; kingdom Pseudomonadati; phylum Pseudomonadota; class Alphaproteobacteria; order Hyphomicrobiales; family Phyllobacteriaceae; genus Mesorhizobium; species Mesorhizobium sp. P2_H9. The sequence goes on from NZ_JBFUFX010000010.1 coordinate 237,740, forward strand.
CGTCCACCCGCAACCCGGCACCGGGGTCGGCGTGCTGTTCTCACAGGCGGACCTGCATCTCTTCTCGTCGCAAACGGGCAAACGTCTCGATGACATCAGAGCGCCGACACCGGTCCCGGCGCTTTGAATGCACAGCGCAATCTTCTTCTGAAGCCATGAGCGGGTTGTCGAATGAAAATCATCCAGGTCTCGGATCTTCATCTTGGCCGACGCGGTGAGCTTCACTTTGGCGTGGATCTGCATCAACGGCTTGACCGGTGCATCGCGCACATCAATGCCCGTCACGCCGATGCCACCCTTTGTGTCTTCACCGGCGATCTGACCGACGCGGGCGCGCCCAGCACCTATGCCGATCTCAAAGCGGCGTTGCAGGCGCTTTCAGTGCCGTACCGGCTGCTGCCGGGAAACCACGACCAGCGGGCCAACCTTGTCGCCGCCTTTCCCGAACATCCGCTCGACGACAACGGTTTCGTGCAGTCAGTCTACGATAGTGCGGAAGGACCATTGCTGTTCCTCGACAGCCTGGCTGAAGGACGCGTCACCGGCGAACTCTGCGAGATCAGGCTTGCCTGGCTCGACGCTCGGCTCGGCGAGGCGGCGGGGCGGCAGGCCTACATCTTCCTGCATCATCCGCCGGTCGAGCTCGGCCTGCCGTTGCTCGACCCACTCGGACTTGAACAGAAGCAGCGCTTCCTCGACCTTTTGACGCGCCACGGCAATGTCGGCCATATCTTCTTCGGCCACGTCCATCGCGACATTGCCGGCACGGTCGCGGGCATCCCGTTCACCGCGCAGCGCGGCCTACATGCCCGCTTCATGCTCGACCTGGACGGCGAGGAGGTCGTCGAGCAGGCGCCGCCGACCTACGGGATCATTCTCATCGATGCTGCCGCCCGACGGCTCGTCGTGCACAACAACGACTTCCTCGAAAATTGGCCGCTCTGGTCACCGGCGACTGGCGAAAGGGTTTCCTAAGCGCCAAACACGTGCGCCTTGCCGGTCACGGTCAGGCGGACGATCTCGCCGACTGTCGGCGCGTCCATGCCGGGCTTGCGCAGGATCAATGGCGTGTTGCCGATCGCGGCCGCGTCCGGCGGATCGGGACTGTTCAGCAGCCGAACGGCGATGGTGCACATCGAGCCGGCAAATTCCGAGTCCGTCACCTCGCCGAACAGCATGTCCGGCGTGCCCGACATGCCTTCGCGTGATGTCCTTTTCACCGATATCTGCTCCGGCCGCAGCATGATGCGGGCGAGATCGCGCCGCTCGGTGGTGTCGACGGCGACGCGGCCAAGCGGCGAGTTGGCGAAGCCATCGGCAATCTTGGCCGGCAGAATGATGGCCTCGCCGAGGAACTCGGCGATCATCCGGTCTTTCGGCTTGAGATAGAGTTCGCGCGGCGTGCCGACCTGCGAAAACTTGCCGTCGCGCATCACCGCCACCTGGCTGGCAAAGGACAGCGCCTCGGCCTGGTCGTGCGTCACCAGGATGGTGGTGATGCCGGCGGCTTCCAGCAGCTCGGCCACCGCCTTGCGCATCGAGGCGCGCAACGCGGTATCCAATGCCGAGAACGGCTCGTCGAGCAGCATCAGCCGCGGCTTCATGGCCATGGCGCGGGCCAGCGCCACGCGCTGCTGCTGGCCACCGGAGAGCTCGTGCGGTCGGCGTTTCAGGATCGCCTTGTCGAGCCCGACGATGTAGGCGAGCTCGACAATGCGCTCGCTGCGCTTGTCCGCATGGCGGTCCATGCCGAAGCCGATATTGTCGGCAATGGTCAGATGCGGAAACAGGGCGCCGTCCTGCGCCACCACACCGATGCCGCGGCGATGCGCCGGTACGGCCGTGCCGCCATTGGCCAACAGCTGGCCATCGAGCACGATGCGGCCCCGGTCCGGCGCTTCAAAGCCGGCGATCAGCCGCAACAGGGTGGTCTTGCCGCAGCCCGAGGGGCCGACGATCGCCGTGCGGCTGCCACTGACCACGCTGAGGTCGACGCCGGCGAGAGCGGCCACCGGGCCATAGTGCTTGTGCACGCCTTCGAGTTCGAGAAAGCTCATCGCCCGGCCATCCGTTTCGACTGGACATAGAGCAGCCAGGTCAGCGGCAGCGACATCGCCACCATGATGAAGGCATAGGGCGCTGCCGAGGCATAGTCGATCTCGCCGCTGTAGGACCAGAACGCCATTGCCAGCGTGCGGGTGCCGTTGGGCGCCAACATCTGGGTGGCGGTCAATTCGTTCATGATGCCGAGCGCGACCAGCGCCATGCCGGCCGCCGCCCCCGGCGCCGACAGCCGGACCGTCGTCGACCACAGCGCCTTGAGTGGCGAGCGGCCGAGACTGGAGGCGGCGCGTTCGAGCTCGATCGGCGCCTGCGCGATCGACGCCCGCAGGCTGACCAGGGCACGCGGCAGGAACATCAGGGCATAGGCGACAAGGATGGTGAACAGGGACTGATAGAGCGGCATGGCGATGCGCACGGTGATGGTGACCAGCGCCAGCGCCACGACGACGCCAGGCAGCGAGCCGACGATGTAGTTACAGCCTTCCAGAAGGCGCTGCAGCCGTCCCGGCGCGCGGATCGAGATCCACGCCATCGGCATGGCGGCTATCGTTGCGAGCAGCGCCCCGGCGAGCGCCAGGAACAGCGTCTGGCCGAGCGCCAGGCCGATCTCGTCGAATCGCCAGACCTCGGCGCCACCCGCCGCAAGCCAGCGGCCGATGGTGACGAACGGCACGCCGATCGCCAGCAGCGAGGTGATGGCCGGCAGCGCCAGGCAAGGGATGGTGTAGCTGCCGAGGTTGGTGCGTTGCTGGTGGCGCGCGGCGCCCGAGCCGACGCGGGCATAGCGCTCCTCGCCGCGCACCAGCACCTCCAGGCCGAGCAGCACGAAGCAGCATGTCACCAGAACGCCGGCCAGCATGTTGGCGGCGGGGCCGTTGAAGGTCGACTGGAACTGGTCGACGATCGCCGTGGTGAAGGTGTCGAAGCGGATGAAGACGTAGAGGCCGTATTCGGCCAGCAGATGCAGGCCGACCAGGAGCGAACCGCCACAGAGCGCAAGCCTGAGCTGCGGCAGCACGACCCGGGCGAACACGCGCCACGGGCCGAGACCGAGCGCTGCCGCGGCGTCCTCGAGAGCGGGATCGAGACGCCGCAGCGCTGCCGCCACCGGCAGATAAAGGAACGGGAAATAGGCGATGACGGAAACCAGGACACCGGCCCACAGGCCGTGCAATCCCGGCACCATGGTGATCCAGGCGTAGCTGTGCACGAAGGCAGGGATGGCGAGCGGCGCCACCGCCAGCCAGGCCCACAGGCGGGCACCCGGCAGGTCGCTGCGTTCGGTCAGCCAGGCCAGCGCCACCGACAGCACGATGGCGATCGGCACGGCCAATGCCACCAGCAGCACGGTGTTGACCAGAAGTTCGCCGACGCGCGGCCGGAAGACCAGCGCGGCTACCGTTTCCCAGCCGGTCTGCACCGCGATCCAGATGATGAAGGCAAGCGGCAGCAGGGAGAACAGCGAGATAAGAATGGCCACGAGCACTATCCAGGACATAGGCTGTCGCCGCGTCGATCGTCCGGCCGCCTTGGTGGTCGGCAAGCCTGAACGTGCAAGATCGATTGCAGGCTGCATCAGCTCAGACGCCGTGCCGCCGCCGCCCGCTGGCGGGAGCGACTGAGGGACCGCAAGTGCGGCCGGGAACGCAGCGTGTCGTCATGGACCAATGCCATCTCGAAAACAGAGCGCTCCTGCGGATTGCCGCAGGAGCGCAGTCGTTGCCCTTTTAGGACGAAAGCGGACTAAAGCAAGCCGGCTGCCGTCATCAGATCGGTCACCTTCTTCGAGTTCAGCGTCGTCGGATCGACCTTCGGCGCCTGCAGATCGGCCAGTGGCACCAGCTTCGGATTGGACCCCGCACCCTTGCCGACCGCGTATTCGAAGGAATTGCCGGTCTTCAGCACCTCCTGGCCACCCTTGCCGGTCACCCATTTCAGGAAGGCCTGGGCTTCCTTCTTGTGCTTGCTTGAGGCCAGCACGCCGCCGCCGGAAATCGAGACGAAAGCGCCCGGATCCTGGTTCTTGAAATAGTGCAGCGCGACGTTCTTGCTGTTCTCGCCAGTCTTGGCCTGATCGCCGAAATAGTAATAGTGATAGATCACGCCGCCTTCGATCTCGCCGGCATTGACCGCCTTCATCACAGTGCTGTTGCCCTTGTAGGCGGTGAAGTTCTCCTTCATCGCCTTCAGCCAGTCGGCCGTGGCGGCCTCGCCCTTGAGCTGAAGCAAAGCGCTGACGATCGCCTGGAAATCGGCGCCGGAGGGCGAAGCGGCCCAGCGGCCCTTCCAGGTGGGATCGGCGAGATCGAGCATCGATTTGGGCAATTGGTCGGTGGTCAGTTTGGTCTTGTTGTAGGCAAAGACGGTGCTGCGCGCGGCGACACCGACCCATTTGCCGCTGGCCGGCTGGAAATCCTGGGGAACCTGCGCCAGCGTGTCGGCGTCGACCGGCGCGAACAGGCCTGACGTTTCGACCAGCACCATGGCTGGCGAGTTTTCGGTCAGGAACACGTCTGCCGGCGAAGAGGCGCCTTCGGCGACGATCTGGTTGGAGAAATCGCTGTCGCCGCCATTGCGGACGGTGACCTTGATGCCGGTTTCCTTGGTGAAGCCTTCCGCCCAGGCCTTGGTCAGATTCTCGTGCTGAGCATTGTAGACGACAATGCCGTCTTCCTGCGCCACCGCCGGACCGGCGATCAGGCTGATTGCCAGCGCGGTGGCGCCGGCAAGGGTGGAAAGAGCATATTTCATGGGCATCGTCCTCGATCTCGATGGTCTTTGGCTTGGCACGGCTGCACCTATCAATACATGATTATCATAGTCAACATTGATGGGCTGCTTCAATCGGTCGCCAGGGCGCAAACTTTCGTGATTTCCCAGCACTTTGGCTTGGACATTATTTCGCCGGCCACGTAACAAATCTGCGCCGAGGCGCGAACATCGGGGAGTGAACTCTTGTGACCGGCAAGGACGAAGCCGAACTCTCCCGGCTGCTGCGGGCCGCGATTGCGGGAGACGAAAGGGCTTACGCCGACTTTCTGCACCGCATCGCTGCTGTCGTTCGCGGCTTTGCCCGGCGCAAGATCGTACAGGGCGGAGTGGACCCCGAGGATGTCGTGCAGGAAACCTTGCTAGCCATTCATGTGAAACGGCATACTTGGCGTGATGATGCGCCGGTCCTGCCGTGGGTCTATGCCATAGCGCGTTTCAAGCTGATCGATGCTTTTCGGCGGCGCGGGCGGCGCATCGAGATCGAGATCGACGACATCGCCGAGACCTTTGCCGAGCCGGAAGCCGAGACCGTCAGCGAGCGCGATATCAACCGGGCGCTCGACGGCCTGCCGCCGGCGCAACGCTCGGTGGTCTCGGCTGTATCGGTCGAAGGCCGTTCCATCGGCGAGACGGCGGCGAAATTCGGCATCACCGAGACGGCGGTGCGTGTGTCGCTGCATCGCGGGCTTGCCGCGATAGCGAGACGGTTCGGGCGGGAATGACATGAGGACGGACGATCTCATCAAGGCGCTCGACGCCGATGCAAGCAGCAAGGCGATGCCGTTGCGCTCGGCCTGGTGGGTGGCTGCCGGTGCGGCGGTGGTGATCGCGGCAGTGGTTTTCTGGCTGACCATCGGCCCGCGTCACGATATCGCGACGGCCATGCATTCGATGCGCTTCCTCGCCAAATTCGTCTTCACCATCACGCTTGCCATCAGCGCCTTTGTCTTCATCCGCAGACTCTCGATGCCCGGTGCCTCGACTGGTCGGGCGGCTGCCTGGATGATCGCCGCGCCGCTGCTTGTGGTCGTGGCCGTCGTTCTCGAGCTTTTCGCGGTGCCGCAGGCCGAATGGGGCACGCGGCTGGTCGGCTCCAACATGATGATCTGCATGGCGCTCATCCCGCTGATCGGCATCGGCCCGCTTGCCATTTTCCTCTGGATGCTGCGCTACGGCGCGCCAACGCAACCGGTGCTCGCCGGCACGGTGGCCGGCCTGCTTGCCGGCGGGCTGTCGGCGACCTTCTATGCCGCGCATTGTTTCGACGATTCGCCGCTTTTCGTCGCCACCTGGTACACGATCGCGATCGTCATCCTTGCCGCGCTCGGCGGGCTCGGCGGGCGGCTCTTCGTGCGCTGGTAAGAGGCCGCGATCAGAGCCAATGGACACCGATCCTTAATCATGCCGGCAATTGTTTGCGGGCAAACCATATCGGCGGTACCGACGGCGCAACCTTTCCTTAAAATCGATCATTCAGGGTTTCTGCGGGGACATGCGATTATGCATGGGGATCGCACACATCGTGACATGGCAGGAATTGAAGGGCTTGAGACCTGACCGGCACGCAGTTCTGGCGTTTCTGGTGGTCATTTTTTTCGCGACGGCGGCAGCAATCCTGTTGTCGCGGCTGAACGTCGGCGCCGAAGGCTTGAGGCTCTGCCTGCAGATAGCGGTCGCCATAGCCGCGGGCGCGATTTTCCTGCTGGTCCTGTTCATCCGCCGGATCAGGGACGATCACCGGCAGATCGCCGAGAGCGAGCAGCGCTTCCGCCGCGCCATGGAAGATTCGGCGATCGGCGTTGTCATCGTCGGCCTCGATGGGCGCATTGTGCAGACCAATCCCGCCTTTGCCGCCATGCTCGGCTATACCCGCGAGGAGATAGAGGCGCTGACCTTCTTCCAGATCACGCATCCTGACGATCTGCAGATCGGCAAGGAAACGATGGAGAAAATGAGAGAGGGCAAGGTCGATTCCTATCACTTCGAAAAGCGCTACCTCAGGAAGGACGGAACGCCGGTGTGGGCCCACCTCGCCGGCTCCGTCATCCGCGACGAGCGCACTGGCCGGCCCCTCTATCTCGTCTCCCAGATCGAGGACATCGACGCCCGCAAGCAGTCGGAGGCGCGCATAGCCGAGGCCGAGACGCGCTGGAATTTCGCACTGGCCAGCGCCGGCCAAGGCGTCTGGGATCTCGACATGCGCAAAGGTGGCACGACCTATTCCTCCACCTGGGTGAACATGCTGGGTTACGCGGACGGTGAGCTGGATGGCGACCCCGATCTCTGGCTGACAATGATCCATCCGGACGACCGCGAAACCGTCGCCGAGGCCGATCGCGCTCATCTGGACGGCAAGACGCAGTACTTCGAAGCCGAATTCAGGATGCGCCACAAGGATGGCCACTGGATCTGGATCCTCGATCGCGGCAAGGCGCTGGAGCGCGACAGCGAAGGGCGCCTGATCCGGGCCATCGGCAGCCTGACCGACATCACCCAGCGCAAGCAGGCCGAAGAGCGCCTCATCGTCTCGGCGGCGATGCTGGCCGATGAAAAGGAGCGGCTTCGGGTAACGCTGCAATCGATCGGCGATGCCGTCATCTGCACCGATGCCGCAAACCGCGTCACCTTCATGAACCCGATTGCCGAGAAGCTGACCGGCGTTGAAGGCCGCGAAGCGCTCGGCAAGACGCTTGGCCATGTCTACTGGGCGGTCGACGAGGAAACAGGGCAAAGGATCGGTGTGGCGCGGCCCGCGATCAACAGCCCCGGCCCTGCGGACCAGAACAGCCGCGCCGTCCTCATCCGCCGCGACGACACGCGCTGCAGCATCCGTCAGGTCGTGTCGCCGATCATGAATGAGCGCGACGAGTTCTGCGGGCTGGTCATCGTCTTTCAGGACTTTACCGATGCGCGCGCCCTGCAGCGGCAGCTCGCCTACGCTGCGGCCCATGACGCGCTCACCGGCCTTGCCAACCGTTCGAGTTTCATCCGCACCATGGAGGAGCTGGTCGATCAAAGCCGCAAAGCCAACACGGCCGACACGACAGGGTCGGTCGGAGGGGGCAGCGAGCACCAGTTCATGTTCATCGACCTCGACCATTTCAAGCTGGTCAACGACACCGGCGGTCACGCCGCGGGCGATGCCTTGCTGAAACGGGTTGCCGATGCCATCCGCGGTGCTCTTGGTCCGGAAGACATTGTTGCCCGCCTGGGTGGCGACGAATTCGCGGTGATCCTGAAGTCTGGTTCGGCGATCAGCGCAAAGATTGCCGCGCGATCCATCATCGATGCGATCCGCGGTCTGAGTTTCGCCTGGGACGGCCGGCACCATTCGATAGGCGCCAGCATCGGGCTGGCCCCGATCCGCGCCGGCTGCGGCGAAGTCGACGAGATCATCGCCCGGGCCGATGCCGCCTGCTATGCAGCCAAGGCTGCCGGCCGTGGATGTGTTTCGATGGCGCCGGAGGAGAACGGCACGAGCGACAAGTCAGAGACACCGACGCCGCTCGCCGTGGCGTCGTAGGCGACGCGCGGCCAATCTTCTTGTTTTTGGTGTTTAGCGCGTCGGGACGGGGTGCTCGCCGCGATAATCGTAAAAACCGCGCCCGGTCTTGCGTCCGAGCCAGCCGGCCTCGACATATTTTACCAGCAGCGGGCAGGGGCGGTATTTCGAATCCGACAGGCCGTCATGCAGCACCTGCATGATCGACAGGCAGGTATCGAGGCCGATGAAGTCGGCAAGCTGCAACGGTCCCATCGGATGGTTGGCGCCGAGTCGCATGGCGGTGTCGATGGCGTCGACCGAGCCGACACCCTCGTAGAGCGTGTAGATCGCCTCGTTGATCATCGGCAACAGGATGCGGTTGACGATGAAGGCCGGGAAATCCTCCGAGACCGTGATCGTCTTGTCGAGCTGCTTCACATAGGTCTTGGCCGCCTCGAAGGTCTGGTCCTCGGTGGCAATGCCGCGCACCAGTTCGACCAGCTTCATCAGCGGCACGGGGTTCATGAAATGTATGCCGATGAAGCGCTCGGGACGGTCGGTCTGGGCGGCGAGGCGCGTGATTGAGATCGACGAGGTGTTTGTCGCCAGGATGGCTTCCGGGTTGAGCTGCGGGCAGAGCTGCGCGTAGATCTTGCGCTTGACCGTCTCATCCTCGGTCGCCGCCTCGATTACCAGATCGGCACCGGCAAGGTCGGCCATGGCCGGCGCTGCCGAGATGCGCGCCATCGCGTCGTTGCGGACCTTTTCGTCGAGCTTGCCCGAGCCGACCTGGCGCGCCATGTTGCCGCTGATGGTGGCGATGCCCTTTTCGATGCGGTCGGGTGAAATGTCGTAGATCAGCACCTTGAAGCCCGACAGCGCGGAAACGTGGGCGATGCCACCGCCCATCTGGCCCGCGCCGATGATGCCGATCGTCTCGATCTTGCCCATTACACCGATCCCGTCATATGGCCTTTGCGGCCTGCTTTTGTGCGGTGCAAACTAAAAGGGCGGGGCGACTTCGTCTACCCCGCCCCTCACAATTTAATACGCTTTGCCAGAAAGCGTCAAAGAGCCTTTTGCAGTTCCGGCAGAATGACGAAAAGGTCGCCGACGAGGCCGTAGTCGGCAACCTGGAAGATCGGCGCCTCCTCGTCCTTGTTTATGGCGACGATGACCTTGGAATCCTTCATGCCGGCAAGGTGCTGGATGGCGCCGGAGATGCCGACGGCAATGTAGAGATCGGGGGCGACCACCTTGCCGGTCTGGCCGACCTGCCAGTCGTTGGGCGCATAGCCGGCATCGACGGCGGCGCGGGAAGCGCCGACGGCGGCACCGAGCTTGTCGGCGACCGGCAGGATGACTTCCTGGAACTTTTCCGCCGAACCCAGCGCGCGGCCGCCCGAGATGATGATCTTGGCCGAGGTCAGTTCCGGACGGTCGGTGTCGGAGAGCTTGTTCTCGACGAAGGAGGACAGGCCGGGATTGGCCGCCGCGTTGACGGTCTCGACCGCGGCCGAGCCGCCCTCGGGTGCTGCCTGGAAGGAGGCGGTGCGCACCGTGATCACCTTCTTGGCGTCAGTCGACTGCACCGTTTGGATGGCATTGCCGGCATAGATCGGCCGCTTGAAGGTGTCGGGCGACACGATCTCGATGATCTCGGACACCTGCGCCACATCGAGCAGGGCTGCCACGCGCGGCGCGACATTCTTGCCCGATGAGGTCGCCGGGGCGATGATGGTGTCATAGGACCCGGCCAGCGAGACGATCAGCGCCGCCAGCGGTTCGGCGAGACGCTCGGTCAGTTCGTCGGCATCGGCCAGCAGCACCTTGGTGACGCCCTTGAGTTTGGCGGCGGCGTCCGCCGCCGGCTTGGCGCCCTTGCCAGCAACCAACACATGCACGTCCGAACCGATCTGCAGGGCTGCAGAGAGCGCCTTGGCGGTCTGGTCGGAAAGGGTTGCGTTGTCGTGTTCGGCAATCAGAAGAATAGCCATGTTCTTGTCTCCTTTTCCGATCGCTTACAGCACGCCGGCTTCGTTCTTCAGCTTGTCGACCAGTTCGGCGACGCTCTTGACCTTGACGCCTGCCTTGCGGCCGCTCGGCTCCTCGGTCTTGATCACTTTCAGGCGCGGCTTGACGTCGGCGCCGTAGTCGGCCGGGGTCTTCTCGTCGAGCTGCTTCTTCTTGGCCTTCATGATGTTGGGCAAGGAGGCATAGCGCGGCTGGTTGAGGCGAAGGTCGGCGGTCACGATCGCCGGCATCTTCAATTCCACCGTCTGCAGGCCGCCGTCGACTTCGCGCGTCACCTTGGCCTTGTCGCCGTCGATGACGACTTTGGAAGCGAAGGTGCCCTGCGCCCAACCCAGAAGGGCTGCGAGCATCTGGCCGGTCTGGTTGGAATCGTCGTCGATCGCCTGTTTGCCGAGGATGACGAGGCCGGGCTGTTCGGCGTCGACGACGCCCTTCAGCACCTTGGCGACGCCGAGCGGCTCGGTCTGCTCATCGGTTTTGACCAGGATGGCGCGGTCGGCGCCCATGGCGAGCGCGGTGCGCAAGGTTTCCTGCGCCTGCTGTGGTCCGATCGAGACGACGATGATCTCGTCCGCCTTGCCGGCCTCCTTCAGCCGGATCGCCTCTTCGACCGCGATTTCGTCGAACGGGTTCATCGCCATTTTCACATTGGCAAGCTCAACCGCCGAACCGTCCGCCTTGACGCGCACCTTGACGTTCGCATCCACAACCCGCTTCACGGGCACAAGGATCTTCATTTCCTGTCACCTCTTTCAAGAATAGTTGGGCGCGCTATAGCAGCGCGTGCCTTTTCTGAGTTGTCGAAAGCCGACATTCCAGACGGAATTCTGCTCTTCAAACGCCTAGCAGTGGCGCTTCCGTAGTTGCGACTACCCGGCGCGTCAATATCCGTGACGCACTCAAATCGGTTCAGTCCTGACTTGGAGTGGCTCCGCGACCCCATTGCGGCGCGGGCTGCGCCGGAAGTGGAGCGGTTGGCTCGGCTGGGGTGGGCGCCTGTCCGACGGTCGGCGTGGCTTCGGGCTCCCCATCGGCGCCGGCAAGCAGCGGCACGCCGCGGCTGCGCAGGATCAGCACCAACACCGCGCCGGCGATGATGCCGCCGATGTGGCAGGCCCAGGAAACCTGGTTTTCGCCGCCGGAGGCGAACATAACCACCTGGAAGCCGATCCACAGGATGAGCGGGATGAAGGCCGGGATGCGCAGCGGAATGCGGGCGAAGGCCAGCACCCATACTTTCACCCTGGGATAGAGGATCAGATAGGCGGCGACCACGCCGGCAATGGCGCCTGAGGCACCGATCAGCGGCACTTGCGAGTCCCACGCCACCAGACCCTGGAAAGCGGCTCCCGCGATGGCGCACAGGAGGTAGAAGATGAGGTAGCGGATATGGCCGAGCGCGTCCTCGACATTGTCGCCGAACACCCACAGGAACAGCATGTTGCCGCCAAGGTGGAAAATATCGGCGTGCAGGAACGCATAGGTGAGGTAGCTCAGGCTCTCGGGAATGACGACGAATTGCGGCGCCAGTTCCGCCTTGTCGTGGACGACGGACGGAATGAAACCGAGGCCGAGCACGGCGGCGTTGTTGAAATCCTCGCCACCGATCGCTGTGACCAGGTAGATGAGTGTGTTGAGCGCGATCAGGCCGATCGTCACATATTGCAGCCTGATATGCCGCAGCCTGTTGGTGTCGTAGAGCGGGATGAACATTCAGGGACCCCTCCCGCTTCGGCCAAATTCAGCGGTTCTTGCCGGGAATCCATAACACGTCGGCATTTCCGTTGTCATTGACCGCCCGTGCGGCGACAAACAGAAAGTCCGATACGCGGTTGATGTACTTGATGCCCTCGCGGTTGACATGCTCGCGCGGGTCCTGCGCCAGCGCCACCATGATGCGTTCGGCCCGTCGCGCCACCGTGCGGGCAAGGTGGAGAGCGGCGGCCGCCGGCGTGCCGCCGTTCAGCACGAAGGATTTGAGCGGCTCCAGGTCCTTGTTGAGGAGGTCGATGTCTTTTTCGATGCGGTCGGTCTGAGAGGCGACGATGCGCAGCGGCTCGTAGCCGAGCGGCTTGCCGTCGTCGGGTACGGCGAGATCGGTGCCGAGGTCGAAAAGGTCGTTCTGGATGCGGCCAAGCATCGCGTCGATCGACGGATGGGTTGTCGCCGTGTGGACACGGGCCATGCCGATGCAGGCATTGGTTTCGTCGACCGTGCCATAGGCATCGATGCGCAAATCGGATTTCAGCCGCCGTTCACCGCTGCCGAGACCGGTGGTGCCGTCGTCGCCGGTGCGGGTGTAGATCTTGTTGAGCTTGACCATGCTCTGCCTCCCGAATCGGCTGGCGCCGTCATTTGCGGGTGAAATACACCGCCAGCAGGATCAGCGCCAAGGCCACGGCCTGCAGCAGCACGCGCGCCTGCATCAGCTTGTTCGAGGTCATGCCGGAGCCGCCGCGCATCATGTTGATAAGACCGCGTATAAGCACAATCACCACGGCGACCATGACGAGGACGGCGAGGACATTGAAGACGGTTGCCATAGTCTGTTCCCAGTTCTGTTGCGTTCAGGCGCGTTTGGCCAGAACGCGATAGAGCATCGATGCCGGCAGAAGGCGTTTGAGGATCACGCCAATCCTGGCCGGCACTGTTACCACATAGTGCGGGCGCGGGCGCCGCGACAGAAGCGCATGGCGCAAGGCCGCATGAACCACCTCCGGCCCTGGCTTCAGGCTGGAGATACTGCCGCCGGCCCGCAGCCGTGCCAGCTGTGCCTCGTAGTCGAGGCGGTGGGCRGAGTTCTCGTGGTCGATATTCCTGAGGAACCAGAACAGCGCATTGCTGGCGATCTTCGATGTCACCGGCCCTGGCTCGATCAGCGAGACATGGATGCCGCTGCCCTGGAGTTCCTGATGCATGCACAGCATCAACCCCTCGAGTGCGTGCTTGGATGCGGAATAGGCGCCGCGAAAGCGAACCGGCGTCAGCCCGAGGATCGAGGAACAGTGGACAAGGCGGCCATGGCCCTGGCGCCGCATGACCGGCACGATACGGCGGGTGAGATCGTGCCAGCCAAAAAAATTGGCCTCGAATTGTTCTCTCAGTGCTGCAACCGGCAGATCCTCGACAGCGCCGGGTTGCGCATAGGCGCCATTGTTGAACAGCCCATCGAGCCGTCCGCCCGTCCGCTCCAGTACCGAGGCCACCAGCGCCTCGATGGAATTGGGCTCGCGGTAGTCGAGATAAAACGCCTCGATGCCGTCGGTTTCGAGGGCAGCAATGTCTTCAGGTTTTCGTGCGGTTGCGAACACCCGCCAGCCTTCCGCCTTGAGCGCGCGGGCGCAATACGCCCCTATCCCGGAAGAGGCGCCGGTGACGATGATGGTGCGCAACTCCTGCGCCGGAGAAATCGTGGTTTGACCTAGGGTTGCCATTTGCCACAATCACTTCCCATATTCGCGGCGTCGAGACAATCGAAGGGAACGCGGCTCTTGATGCGGAAGATCGTCGTGCTGCGCCGCGTGCTCTATGACGCGCTAGGCCATTTCAACACCGACGACGGCTGGGCCATGGCCAGCCATCTGGCGATCACCTCGCTGATGGCGCTGTTCCCGTTCCTGATCTTTGCCACGACGCTGGCGAGCTTCCTCGGCGCGCAGGCGTTCTCGGACACGGCCGTGCATCTTGTCTTCGACACCTGGCCCGAACAGATCGCCAAGCCGATCGCACGCGAAGTGCTCAACGTGCTGACCGTCAGGCGCACCGACCTTCTAACCTATGGCGTGCTGCTTGCCGCCTACTTTGCCTCGAACGGCATCGAGGCGCTGCGCACCTCGCTCAACCGTGCCTATCGCGTCTCGGAAACGCGCGGCATCATCTACCGCCGGGTGCAGAGCATCATCTTCGTGCTGATCGCCACCGCCGGCTTCCTGGCAATCAGCGTGCTTTTGGTGTTCGCGCCGCTGCTGGCGCGCCTCGCCGAAGCCCATATCGAAGGGATCAAGCCCTATATGGGTACAATCACGCTGTGGCGTTACGTCATCGCCTCGACGGTCATTGTCGGCGGGCTGTTTGCCGTGCATTTCTGGCTGCCTGCCGGCAAGCGCCGTCTCGTCTCGATCGTGCCGGGCATCACCTTCACGCTGGCGGCATGGCTGATCGGCTCGACCGTCTTCGCCAGCTATCTCGATCATTTCTCGTCCTATGTGACGACCTATGCCGGCCTCGCCTCGATCATGATCGCGGTGGTCTTCCTCTATATGGTCTCGGCGATCTTCATCCTCGGCGGCGAGCTCAATGCCGCGATCAGCCGCTATCTGGAGGCGCGGGCACGGGTCGGATGAGTCGATGCCGGACGGATTGAGGAACTGAGGGATTGAAGAACTGGGGAATTGAGGAATTGAGGAATTGAGGAATTGAGGAAAAAGCGACCATCCGGCGCTGTGTGCTTCTTCTCCAGTTCCCCAGTTCCCCAGTTCCCCAGTTCTCCAATTCTTCAGTTCTTCAATTCCTCAGTTCTTCCCTTAGTCGGCCGCGCCGTGGCCAGCCCGACGCCGAGCGTTGCAATCGCCATGCCGACAAGCTGCAACAGGTTGAGCTGCTCGCCGAACAACGCCCAGGCGATCACCGCGGTGACGGCCGGCACCAGATAGAACAGCGACGCGACTTTCGACATCTCGCCGTCGCGGATCATCACCATCAAAAGGAAGATGGCGCCGATCGACAGCACGAGCACCAGCCAGGCCATGGCAAAGATCAGTTCGCCGTTGATGATGACCGTGTGCGTTTCGAACGCGAGCGAGGCCAAGGCCATCAGCGAGGCACCGCCGACATATTGCCACATCGTCGCGGCCACGAGGTCGCCACCGGAGGCAAAGCGCTTCTGCCAGACGGTGCCGGCACTCATGCCCAAAACCGAAACAATCGAGGCGATCAGCGTTTCGGCGGTCACGCCGCCACCGAGAGCGCCAAGCTTCGGCCAAAGCACAATGATCACCCCGAGCAGGCCGACAGCGAGACCGACCCAATGGCGCGGCAGGATGGCTTCGCCGAGAAACCTGCCGGCGAGCACCGCCGTGATCAGCGGCTGCAAACCGACGATCAGCGCCGAAAGCCCGGCCGGCATGCCCCGATGGATCGCCCAGAACACGGCGCCGAGATAGATGCCATGCATGAGGATACCGGCAACGGTGGCGTGGAGCGCTTCCGTGCGGGTCGCTCTCTTCGAGCCAAGCACCAGCATCAGGCCAGCCAGCAGGATTGCTGCCAGGACGAAACGCACCGCCAGGAAGGTGAATGGTTCGGCCCATGGCATGGCATAGCGCGCACCGATGAAGCCGGTTGCCCACAGGACGACAAAGGACGCGGGGATGAACCGCTTGAGACTGTGCATTTTAAGGGGGCGCCCGTTTTCGGTGAAGATGTTCGGTAAAGAGTCGACTACCGCGATTGCTCTAATGCGGTTCGATCCGGCAAGCAAAACGAAACAATTGATTTATAAGCTCATTCGAATTTAACCGGTGGTGTCAGGACTATCGACTGATCCCCGGGGGACATGGCGTTTCGGCTTCGACAAGGAGCGGGCAGGCATGCTGTTGCATCTAGACACAAGCTGGTTGCTGATGACGGTCGCGTCCGTCGCCGTGTTCGGTTTTTTCTTCGGCGCGGCGCTCGACGCCATCATGAAGGAAGACGGCTTCGGCTCCAGCGGCAACACGCTGTTGTTCACCTTCGGCTTCTTCTTCGCGATCATGGTTGCGAATGAACATGGCATCAGCCTGAAAGATCTCAAGCTCGCGGTCGCCTGGGGCCTGGGCGGCGCCTTCACCTTCATCAGCGTGCTGGCGCTGGTCAAGGCCGGTTTGGCCCGCTGGTAAGGGTATGTCGATATTCAGGTGAGGCCGGCCTGCAAACGGCTGATGCCTGCGCTTCCGGTGCTCACGTACTAAAGTACGCTCCGCTCCGGTTCTCGGTATCAGCCATTTTCGGTTCGGCCTGACCTGAATCTCAACACACCCTGGAGCGAACCTGTCTAGAGTCCAACCAGCCGCCTGACATCGTCGGGCGATGCACCTGTCTGGCGTTGCGAGGCAAGTCCGGTATCGCCAAGGCTTTTCGACAGCTTTCGTCCGTCCGGTCCGAGGATGAGGCGATGGTGAAAATATTTCGGCTGCGGCAGGCCCAGAATGTCCTGCAGCAGGCGCTGCACGCCGGTGGCGGAAAACAGGTCCTGGCCGCGCACGACGTGGCTGATGCCTTGCAGTGCATCGTCGGTGACGACAGCGAGATGGTAGCTGGTCGGAATCTCGCGGCGCGCCACGATCACGTCACCCCAGTCCCGTGGCTTGGCTTCTATCGTTCGGGTTGAAGCAAGCGTCTCGTCGGTAAACTCGGTCCATGACAGGTCCTTGCCGAGGCGCGCCAGCGCCGCCTCGACGTCCAGCCGCCAGGCGAAGGGCGCATTCTCAGTGATCCGTCGCTTGCGCTCCTTGATCGGCAACGCCTTGTCCGCGGCGGGATACAGCGGCACGCCGTCCGGGTCGCGCGGCCAGTCACGGCCGCGGCTTTCGCTGTCGGTGATGAAGGCTCTGATCTCGCCACGGCTCATGAAGGCGGGGTAGACGAGTTCTTCCTGGATCAGCCGGTCGAGCACAGCCTCATACTCCGCGAAATGATCGGACTGACGGCGCACCGGTTCTTCCCAACCGAGCCCGAGCCATTTGAGGTCGCGAAAGATGCCTGCTTCGAATTCCGGTGTGCAGCGCGTCGTGTCGATGTCCTCGATGCGCAGCAACAGGCGCCCGCCGGCCGCCGCTGCCAATTTTTGATTGAGCAGCGCCGAATAGGCGTGGCCGAGATGCAGTTCACCATTCGGGCTTGGCGCGAAGCGGAATGTCAGGAGTGTCATCTCTCGGGCAGCAATCGGATTGTGCAGCAGTTTCGCCAATTGCTACGCTGGGCTCAGTGCAGGAACAAGCAAACATGCAACGCATCGCCAACCTCGACGACGTCGCGCGAGGCCTGGACGCGCTTTGCCGCATCGATCCGCGCCTGGAAAAGGTGCGCGGCATGGCCGGCGAGGTGCCGCTGCGGCTCTCGGAGCCGGGGTTCAGAAGCCTCGCCTCGATCATCGTCTCGCAGCAGGTCTCCCGCGCCAGCGCCGATGCCATTTTCGGCCGGCTGACGAAACTGGTCGATCCGCTGACGCCGCAAGCCATCCTCGCCGCCGATGAGGCGATGTTTCGCGAGGCCGGGCTGTCGCGGCCGAAGCAGCGCGGCCTGATCGCCATTGCCCAGGCCGTCGCCGACGGCCTCGACCTCAATCACCTCTGCCGACTCGACGCCGGCGAGGCGATCGCGGCGATGACGGCAGTGCCGGGCATCGGTCCGTGGACGGCGGAAGTCTATCTTCTTTTTGCCGCCGGACACCCCGATGTTTTCCCGGCGCGGGATGTCGCGCTACAAACGGCGGTCGGTCACGCGCTCGGCATCGAACCGCGTCCGCCGGAGAAAACGCTGATCGCATTGGCCGAATCATGGAGCCCGTGGCGCGGTGTCGCATCGCGACTTTTCTGGGCCTATTATCGTGAGCTGAAGGGCAGGGACGCCGCGCCTCCCGCCTGAATCCGCAAAAAAGCATTAAAATCATGCGCTTTTGGCAGGTCATGTGGCCGACATGCCGCTTCACATCCCTGTCATGTCGGGCTTACAGTATCCGCGCCGATCGGTTCTTGAACTAGGAGGTCAACAAGGTGACGGTTGCCGTATCTCCGGATGGGCTTCCAGCGCTGGTGCTGAATGCGGATTACCGTCCGCTCAGCTATTACCCTCTGTCGCTCTGGTCGTGGCAGGACGCCATCAAGGCGGTGTTCCTCGACCGGGTCAACATCGTCGCCGAATACGAGCATGCCGTGTCGTCGCCGACCTTCTCGATGAAGCTGCCAAGCGTCGTCAGCCTGAAGGCCTATGTGAAGCCGTCCAGGCATCCGGCCTTCACCCGCTTCAACGTCTTCCTGCGCGACCGTTTCCAGTGCCAGTATTGCGGCACGCCGGAGGATCTGACCTTCGACCACGTCATTCCCCGCCACCGCGGCGGTGCGACGACGTGGGAGAATGTCGTTGCCGCCTGCTCGCCCTGCAATCTGAGGAAAGGCGGCATGATGCCGGCGCACGCCAAGATGTGGCCGCTGCAGAAGCCCTACCAGCCGACGGTGCATGATCTGCACAACAATGGCCGCCTGTTCCCGCCCAACCACCTGCATGAAAGCTGGATGGATTATCTGTACTGGGATGTCGAACTGGAACCCTGAGATCGTTCGAGAATTCGGGAGGCTGGCCGTCTGGAGCGATCGTCTGCGCTTCCGATGCTCACGTACTTGAGTACGCTCCGCTTCGGTTCTCGACAATCACTCCATACGACTCAGCCTGCCGAATTCTTTGAACGATCTCGCGTCGGGGTCTGGCGCTTGATTAATCGCGGGCCATTGCGCCGCGGAAGGCGACGGCGGCGAGGATGAAGCTGGCGATGGCGTTCCAGCCGGCCAGCGACAGGCCGAGGATGCGAAGTGCCGCCTTGTCGCAGGAGGGCGGCACGAATTTGTCGAGCGCGTCGAGCACGCCCTTGCCGCCGGTGTCGACCGGGCCGGCGCCGGCGGTGCAGTCAGCCGGACCCTGCCACCAGGCCCATTCGACGCCCGAGTGATAGACGCCGAGATAGAGGCCGTAGAGCATCAGCAGGCCGCCGATGGCGAGCAGGCCGCGCGTCAGCCAGGCCGGCGCGCTGAGCATCGAGGCGATCACCGCCAAAAGCATCAGTGGCGCGCCGATGTAATAGGGCGTGCGCTGCTCCAGGCAGAGGTGGCAGGGGATGTAGCCGCCTATGTGCTGGAAGGCGAGCGCGGAGCCGACCGTGGCGGCCATGGCGACGGCGAGAAACAAAGCCGTGCGCGTCCGCTGGCGTCCGGTATCGGCATTCATGGTCGCTGTCATGGGTCTTCGTCCGTTGAATTCGCCGTCCGCCGGCATAGTTCTGAACCACCGCCCGCCTTGGGCGGTCAGAAGGCGTATTTGACCACGATATAGAGCGAAATCAGGGCAGCGGCCGCCGCGCCGGCGATCAGCCCGAGACGCTTTTCAATGAACTCGCGGATCGGCTCGCCATAGCGACGCAACAGCCAGGCCAGGAGCAGGAAGCGGGCGCCGCGGGTGACGATCGCGAGCACGATGAACAGCAGCAGATTGACGCCGATGACGCCCGACAGGATGGTCACGACCTTGATCGGCGGCAGATGCGCGGCGCCCGAAGTGATCAGCATCAGGATGATGAAGCCGACGCCCGACGAGGTGCGCAGATGCTCGAACTCATCATATTTGCCGTAGAATTCGAGGATCGGTCTTGCCACCGCGTCATAGGCATAGTGGCCGATGAACCAGCCGGCGATGCCGCCCAGAACCGAGGCAACGGTGGCGATCAGCGCGTAGCGATAGGCGCGGTCGGGTCGGGACAGCGCCATCGGCAGATAAAGCACGTCGGCCGGCACCAGGAACACCGAGCTTTCGACGAAGGCGATGAAGGCCAGCCACCATTCGGCGGATTTGCGTGCCGCCAGCGACAAGGTCCAGTCGTAAAGTCCGCGAAGCATCGGCTCTCCTGATGCAGGTCGCCCAAACTGCGCAGCGGCTTCGGGACAACGGCATGCACAAACAATGATCGAAGCGCGCCACGTCGATCTCTCAGGCCGGGCGCGCTTTCACTCGCGGCCTGTCTAGAAAGATTTTCTGCGCCGCACAATGGCAGGAGCTACACGAAACCGAAAGGCGGGCTTTTGCCGCAAGCAGGGCAGGGCGGCGCATTTGGCCAGTTGACGAACAGGCCTCCAACCGTATAGTCCGCGCCCATCCAGGCCCTCCGGCCTGAGCCCCTATGGCGGAATTGGTAGACGCGCTCGACTCAAAATCGAGTTCCGCAAGGAGTGCTGGTTCGATTCCGGCTAGGGGCACCACTTCATTTTTTCGATCTTTGATATCGCGGAACCTTTTAGCGGAAGCTTGTGGCTTCCGCGATGTTCAGAGCAGATTCCGCATAGACCAAAAGCCTAGCAAGGCAGGGATAGCGCTACTTGGTTGCTTCCGCATACGGGATATTAAAGCGCGTCGCGCTGAAGCGGATTCAGGTGACGCGCTTTAAGCCTTTGTTTTTGTGCATGTCGTTCCCCCAAAACCGCTGCGCACTTTTGGGCGACAAGCACTAGTTCTATGAGTGAGGACAAATCTTGGGGTTTGTCATCGCAGCAATTACCAGGCACGGCCGACCAGCGCGGAACTTCCATTCCGAGTCCTAACGCACAAAAGCGATTAAGCTGCCTCTCGACGAATGACGTGCTACTCGATCGAAATCGCAGCGCGATGCCCGGATCGAAACGGCAATCTTCTCTGTTTTGAAGCCATTCCGGACAGCCCCGACCATAGTTCCTCGACATTGCCTGGGAACTCGGGAGCCCCCAGCTGGTCGATACATTCAGTGTCCAGCTTGCGTCGAGGGTTTGCCAAGAAATCGTCCGCCACCTTCGAACCACAAGGATCGGAATCAATCACATCATGTCCGATTCCTCGAAAAACGACCACTTGCCCGAACGGAAGCGTTTTGGCTGCCCGGTTCGCCCAGACAGTCGGCGTGGCCGGATCATATTCTCCTGACAACAGCAGGGTAGGTATATCAAGGCGACGTGGCTTCTTTAACGATGCGGGCCTATCATCAGCGAGCCAGAGTGGGCATGCCCAGGTGTAGTCACTCCGTTCGGCCCAGTTTGCCCAGTATTGGTCATGTTTGCCGCTCAGGTCAGGTGGGTCGGTGTCGGAACAAGTTACCGAAAAGTCCATACCTTGGGAGATTTCGAGGTCATCGGGTTCAAACATGATATCCGTCAGCGGCCGGTAGTCCTGTTTGTATGTCCTCTCGATCAGCTCCGGCAGGCTTGGTATAGTCTCCCTGTCGTATAGCATGCCGAATATAAGATCGAGGAAGTTTGCACCGGAAACATATGTGTATCGCGGATGCTTCTCCGCGCTACGCAAGAGCGCTGGCTGACGATCGAGTTGCCTAGCGATGGAGTGGACGGCTTCGGCTAATCCTTGCTTACAGCCATTCGCTTTCAGGCAGTCCTTCTGCAAGATGGCGAGTGATCGATCAAGGTTTGGGCCGTCTTCATCCAGGTAGTTGATGTCCATCGGAACAACTGAGTCCAATATGCTCGCGGACACCCCTTCGGGATGCTGGTTCATCACTTCCAAGGCCAGAAGCGTGCCGTACGAGACCCCATAAAGTACCCATTTTTCTATCCCGAGGGCCTTTCGAAGATCGTTGATATCCTCGGCATTTTGTTCGGAGGTGTAGGCGTTGAGATCGATTCCCTTGGCGATCAAGGCGCTCCTGCACGCAAGAAGCTCCTTCTTCTGGACATCGACTAGTCTGCTTTCCGCGTCGAGACTGGGCAAAATGGAATTCCAGTGATCAACTACGAAAAAAGGAGAGCAGTCTAGAGACGGATCGGACTTCCCGATTCCGCGTTGATCGACGACGACCACTCGGCGTCCAATCATCCAGCTTTGGGCACCAATAAAGTCCCACCATCCATCGATGTCTTCTCTGCTACCGATTTCGACGGGCTGACCCGGCCCACCCGTGAGAAATACGATTGGCTCGTGCCGTTCGAGATCCGGTTCAAAGACGACTGCGGACAAAACGATTTCAGCATCAGTTTTCGTCTGACGGTTCTCGGGCACACGCAGGGTTCCGCATGTCATTGTGCGATCCCGCGGAACTTCAAACCAGCAGTCCGCCTTCTTGAACTCGCCCGCGAACAGCTCTCCACCACCTGCGCAAACAAGAAACGCAGCCAGCATGATTGGGAGAACGGACGCCCGATAAATAGCGAATAAAGTAAATCTGAAAACGGTCGGCATTTGCCCCCCCCCTTTAAAATAAAGGTTGGAATAACCTTGGCTTGCACAAAAATCGGACGCGCTGTCTGAGTGCCCGACGAATGAGTAACGGTCGCGCCTATTATCGATGCGAAGCTAACAGTGTTTCTCTACGAATGTTTTTCAGGTCGGCGACAATTTATCGATCGTGCTTTGAAGGTCGCTTTTCCCGATCTTTGCCCTGAAAGTTCTTGAAGGCCTTTGCCTCCACATCATCGGGTTCGATAAGATACAACAGTAGCCCCGTGCGAACATCCACGCACCCCTCACTCCCCCCATTTAGATATGCCATACAAGCATATTCTAATGTTCGGTTATCGGCAAGCGGGCGTAGTGGAAGTTGGCAACTCATTTTGGATTGATCGTGYAGCCCCGTTCCCGCAAGTGAATCGATTGCCCGGATACTGCCAAGCTATTGGCTGTGGTGTTGGTGTTGCCAGTGGTGTCGATGATCGAGCCGCTGGCGAAGACGTCGCCTTCGACGTTGAGGTTGCCCTTCAGGGTGGGCAAGCCGCACGAAAAGCATAATGACTTTTGGAGGCACAGGATTTGTCCCATCCATTCGCCAAGTGCCTGAATTATTTCACTTCTTGTTCCCGGTTAGGGGGATCAGTCTTTCCCGCAAACGCAACCTACCGCATATTCCCCGTATGCCCTTGCGAGTACCGCCCCGGCTGCGGCCAGACCGTCAGGCCATGCGGCTCGACCCCGACGCGGATCTTGGTCACGGCGCCGTTCGTCGTGTCGATCATGTAGGCGTCGCTGTCGAAGCGGCCGGACAGCCATAGCTGTTTGCCGTCGGCGCTGACATTGCCCATGTCGGGGCTGCCGCCGCCGGGGATCGGCCATTGCGCAACGACCGAGCGGGTGGCGAAGTCGATCACCGTCACGCTGCCCGGTCCCTTTGCCTTGCCCTGCTCCATCCTGTGCGAGCCGCGGTTCGAGACATAGAGCCGCTTGCCGTCACGGCTGACGACGAAGCCATGGGCACCGATACCCGTCGGAATGAAGCCGATTTCCCTGAAGCTGTCGCCGTCGACCAGGAACACGCCGTCATTCATCATGTCGGCGACGTAGAAGATCTTGCCGTCAGGCGAGAGGCGGATGTCCTGCGGCATGCCCATTTTCGAGAAGTCGAGATGGCCAAGCACCTTCTGGTTCTTCAGGTCGATCTTGGCCAGCCCGCCATTGCCGTATTCGCAGGTGAAGATCGCGTAGGCGCCGTCAACTGAGAAATCGGCGTGGTTGATGCCGGGGCAGGTCGGCGTCGGCAGGCTCGATTTCAGCGCCATGGTGTGGGGATCGCGGAAATCGAGCTGCTCCAGGGCTTCGTCGACGATGATGGCCGCGCTGCCGTCCGGCATGAAGTACATGTTGTAGGGATCGTCCACGTCTATCTGCGCGCCGGGCTTGCCGGTCATCGGGTCGATTGGCGTCAGGCTGCCGTTCTTGCCGGTGCCGTTGTTGGCCACCCAGAGTGTCTTCAGGTCCCAGGAAGGGATGACGTGCTGCGGTTTGCTGCCGACGGAGAATTTGTCGACTTCCTTCAGGGTCATGGTGTCGATCACCGTGACGCTGTTGGAGGAGCGGTTCGGCACATAGACGCGGGGCAGCGCGCCAAGCGTGGCCGGGCCGAGATGGCCGGCGACTGTGTGGCTGTAGATGTTGACGGACGGCGGGGGCTCGCTGCAATCCTCGGGACAAGTATCGGCCCAGGCACGAGCGGGCAGGAGTGCAAGCAATAGGAAGGCCGCACCGGCACTGGCGTGACGCGAAAAATTTGTGATCATCTGGATGGTGTGTCGTGAAAGCCGGCTGAAATTGCCGCCGGGACCAATAGCGTGTGTTTCGTGGTTGATCCAGCGCCTTTTCAGGCCTCGGCATACGGTTGAGCAGCCGAAGTGCCTGCGTTGGAAGACCATCTCTGGACTAGCGCCGCCCGAGCAGGCTCTTCATGCGGTTGCGCAGGATGCGTGCCATGTTGCGGGTCTCGCGGTAGAGATGCAGCTGCGAGGCCGCCTGGCGGGCAAGGCGGTCGGCGTCCGGCGTCAGCCCGATGACCAGCGAGCCGACCGGCTTGCGCTCGCTCCACAGCCGGCTCATCACCGGATGGTCGGGCACGGCGCAGGAATCGGTCATCATGATGTTGGGGTCGTCGAGATGCTGCCTGGTCACTTCGATCATCAGCAGCGTGCCCGGAGAATAGGCGGCGAGCCTCTCGTCATAGGCGGTCTTCCAGGTGTAGGCGACGCCGGCTTCGACGAAGACGATCAGGCAAGCGACGGTGCGGCCGTCCAGCGTCAGCGAATGGATGCGGCACAAATCGTGTTCGGCCAGCCGGTGCACGGCCTCGCGGGCGAAGGCGGCGCGGTAGCGGTCGATGGCCATGGCGGTGCGCTCGCGGCCCTTCCAGCCGGCGGCCTCGAGCGTCAGGAAGCTTTCGATGGCGTGGCGGATCTCGTCCGGTCCCCGCGCCACCACATGCTCCAGCCTGCCAAGATCGGCGAGGCGCCGCTTCAGCCGGCGGAATTCGCGGTAATGGTGCGAGCGCAATGA
Source organism: Mesorhizobium sp. P2_H9 (assembly GCF_056403215.1). Classification (NCBI taxonomy): domain Bacteria; kingdom Pseudomonadati; phylum Pseudomonadota; class Alphaproteobacteria; order Hyphomicrobiales; family Phyllobacteriaceae; genus Mesorhizobium; species Mesorhizobium sp. P2_H9. The sequence goes on from NZ_JBFUFX010000010.1 coordinate 262,629, forward strand.
CGCCTTGAGGTAGGCGTCGCCATCGAGCTCGCTTTCAAGGAACGGACGCTCGACCTTGCCGGTGGTGACCATCGTCAGGCCACGCGTCTCGGCGACGCTGGCGAGCAGGCTTGCCACCGCGCCGTCCAGCCGCATGTCAGGCAGGACGAAGACCTTTGGCAATTTGAGATGCGGCCGCGACAGCATCGCAAAGAAATCCTCGATCACGCCGACCGGATCGTCGCGGTCGACCAGCGGCGTGCCGATCGGACCGAACGGGCTCGACCATGTGCGCATGACCGGGACGCCGAGCGGCACCGCCGGCTTTTCCACCGAGAATGGCACAAGCAGGCGCAGGCGGTTGCGGTATTCGTCGCCGTCGCGGATGACGGCCAGCCGCACTTCGCGGTCTTCCAGCCGCGGCATTGCCGGCGCCAGGAAGCGCGGGTTGAAGAAGATGTTTGGCTCGACCGTGCGGGTGCAGAGATAGTCCAGTTCCTCGACCAGGTCGAAGCCGGCGGAGGCCGGGTAGATCGCCAGCTTCCGCTGCGGCCGGTTGTTGGCCAGGATCTCGAGATGGGCGGGATCGGCGTCGCGCTGCAGCCCGGCAAGTCCGGACACCATGGCGCCGGCCGGGCCGCCGCTGGTTTCCTCGAGCAACGGGGTCGCGGCCATCAGGCATCTCCCCTGGCGGCCGGCACGGCGGGCACGAAGATCAGCATGACGATGCCGAGCTTGCGCCAGACGGTGAAGGACAGCGCGCTGGCCTCGAAGATCATGGCGAAGCTGGTGGCGATCGCCGCGCCCCACAGGCCAAACAGCGGGATCAGCAAGACATTGAGGCCGATATTGAAGGCCAGCGTCATGGCGTAGACGGCGGCGCAGATGTTCTGGTTGCCGCTCATCGTCAGCAGGCTTTCGCACGGGCCGACGGCCGCCCGCGCCACAACGCCGAAGACCAGCAGGAACAGCAGCGGATAGCCGGCGGTGAATTCAGGTCCGAACAGCACCAGCATCGGCCAGCCCAGCGCCAGCACCAGCAGCGCCATCAGCAGCGACGGCCAGAAGGTCCACGACACCGTCTCGCGGGCGAAGGCGGCGAGCTTGTCGGGGTCGCCATGGGTGAACTGCGCGTAGCGCTGGGCGACGCCGGCCTTGACCGCGAAGTAGACGAAATGCACCAGCGCCAGCGTCTTGACGGTGGCAAAATAGACGGCGACATCGTTGGGGTCGAGATAGGCGCCGACCATCAGCACGTCGGCATTGGTGAGCAGGAAGAAGAAGCTCTCGACCAGGAAGATCGGCAGCGACACGATGAACCATTGCGCGAAATGCACCTTCATCGGCCCGGCCGGGATCTTCTTGTCCATGCGCGTGGTGACGCCGATCAGCTGCGCCAGCGTGGTGGCGTAGGTGGCCGCGATCGAGGCGAAGATCGCGGTTTTGGCGTCGGGCGCGTAGCCGACCAGCAGCATCAGCGCCATCAGCGCCAGGATGAGCACCGGCCGCACCAGATAGGTCGGCGACAGCGCAAACAGCGCCCATGAATTGGCCCGCGACAGCCCCTGCAAAAGGTCGCCCATCGCGATCATCGGCAGGCAGATGACGCCGAGGATGAACGGCACGACATAGTAGTTTTCGATAAAGGACGAAAACAGCCAGACGCCAAGCGCGCCGAGCCCGGCGAACAGCGTCGAGGCGATCAACACGAACAGGCGGCTGGCCACAACGATGCCGCGCAATTCGTCCATCATGCCGCGCTCGCGGTATTCGGGGATGAAGCGGATGACCGAGGTGTGGAAGCCGAGGCAGGCGAGGTTGCCGACGATGACCATCGTCACCCAGACGAGGACGAAGATGCCGTACTCGAACGAGCCCATCCAGCGCGCCATCAGCACCTGGCTGACGAAGGCGATGACGGCGCTGATGATGCGGATGGAGAAGGCGATGATCGACATGCGGCCGGCTTCGCCGCGCTCGTCGGCGGTGAACAGCACGGCATCGATGCGGCCAAGCAACGGCCTTATGCGCAGCGCCAAGCGCTGCGGCAAGAACCGCCCGGCTGTCGTGGCCGCGGAAAAGCGCACCCCGATTTCACTCCGTTTTCCGCCTCTTTTCTGGGTTCGGTGTAGCCAAAACACATTAAGAAAACGTGGGCGGAGGGAGGCCTTCTCCCCGTCTCTATACGGGCAGAAGGTGCCGGCAGGCGGATGAGGGGCAACGCAAGCTTTGGGGGATTTTCTGCGATATGTGCAAGGCGATGAATTTGTTCGTAGAAGCGGCGTTTGTGGGGGCTCCCGCAGTAAAGGCATCCCCCTGAAGTGGACAGATCGGCCAATCGCCAACCCGGAGCTGCCCCTCATCCGGCCCTTCGGGCCACCTTCTCCCCGTGAACGGGGAGAAGGAAGAGACCCGCGTTACATCCCCTTCATCGCCTCACACGACACGTTCGGGTTCATGTCGGCGAAGGTGCCGGTCGGATTCTGTTTCCAGGCCCAGACATGCAGCTCGTAGAACGGGCCGAGGCCGTAGCGGTTGGGGGCGCTGTTGAAGTTGAACAGCTGCCCGCCAAGCGACGCCGGGCCTTTCGAGGTGATGTATTCCACCGCCACCAGCTTCAGCGTTCCGTCGGCCATCGGCTCGTACATCACCGCCTCGGGCTTGGCGACATCGACCGCGTCGTCCTTGAGATAGGCGCCATTGACGTAGTGGATGCCCATGGCGCCACCGGTGATGCCGCTGGCGCAGGGGATCGGCGCGTAGCCTTCGGCGGTCGCCGCCGCCACGTTCTCGAAGCGGTCGTTGGCCGTTCGCACCATGTCGGCCAGCATGTTGGCGTCGTGGGCGTGGGCGGCCGTGGCCGCGATCGACAGGAGGGCGGCGAAGCACCCGGTCCAAAGCGTTTTGGTCATGATCGTTCCATTCGTTGTTGATGACGCGACAGGACGGCCGGCCGTGAGGCCGGGCCGTTGCAACGCTGCGGCGTCTGGTTTGCAATCCGGAACGGACTGACCGTCCGGTTTATTCAGGCCAGGTGGCCTTTGCGGTTTTCGAAATGTCTTTGCCGTTCAAAACGGTTTTGCGAAATCAGTGGTCCCACCAGTAATATTGCCAGTATTCCCGCTGGATACGCTCGGACAGGCCGATGTCGCGCCTCAGATAATCGTCTTCCGGGGGCAATCGCCGCCTGCCATACAGATGCGAAGGCAGGTTCGCCGCGAACCGCCATAGACGGCCGAGCAGGGAGGTTGCTTGACCTCCCACGACAGGCGCGGCTTCACCGACCGGCAGGCCAGCAAGCAGGTCGCCATCGCCGCGAAGGGCAGCTTGATGCTCATCGATCGGCTCGAGATCAACGGTAAAAGTAAGGGTCAAGAACCCGCACCTCCATGATCTTGTCGACCGGCAGCGAATTCTTGTGGGCCGCGCTGCGGATCGCCTCGGGCGAGGGGCCGTCATAGATGCAGAAGCTGTGCTTCTTGTCGGGCGTCACGAAGGACTGCACCCAGGTGACGCCTTTTTCGGCGTTGCGCATGACGACGCCGCCGAGCGCATCGGCGCCGATTTCGGTCATCGGCACGTTGAGCCCGTCTGGAAATGTCCGTTCCACCACATAACGAGGCATGGGAAGTTCCTCTTCTCATTGAGTCACGCTCGGTCCGAGCGCGGCTGGACAATGATCACGTCCGGCAAGAGCGCACATCGGAGCCATTCCCTATTTTTGGCGGGACGATTCCCTATGTTGGCGACGTTATTTGTGGAGAGAGTCACCGCAATGTGTGGAAAGTCACATTGCAAGGCTCGCGCCTGGGGCTATCGTTGCGGCAGCCACCAGGTGGCAAACCCCCGATCTCGCGAGAGAATGACGATGCTTCTGGAACGGCAGACACAGCTGGAGCAACTGGACGGCCTGCTCATGGAGGCGGCACGCGGCCGTGGCCGGGTGGCGGCGCTGGGAGGAGAGGCGGGCGCCGGCAAGACGTCGCTCGTCGAGGCCTTCATCGAGCGCGCGGCGGAAGGCACGCGGATCTTGCGCAGCGCCTGCGAGGATCTGTCGATACCCGATCCGCTCGGGCCGCTCTACGATCTCGCCCGGGAGGCGCATTGGGCGCTGCCGCAGGCGATCGACCACCGGCAAGGGCAAAGGCTGCCGCTGTTTTCCGATGCGCTCGAAATCTTCGAGACCAAGGCGCAGCCGAGCCTGCTGGTGATCGAGGATCTGCATTGGGCCGACGACGCGACGCTGGATTTCGTTCGCTTTTTCGGCCGGCGCATCGTCAACACCCATATCCTGCTTCTGGTGACGGCGCGCAACGACCGCAGCGAGGCGCAGATGCGCGTGCGCCGGGCGCTGGGTGAAATCCCGGCGGGCAATGTCGCGCGCATCGACGTGCCCCTGCTCAGCGAGGCGGCGGTGCTGTCGCTGGCCGACGCGGTGGGCCGCGACGGCGACGCCATTTACAGGGCGACGGCCGGCAACGCCTTTTTCGTCACCGAACTGTTGTGCGCCGAAAATGAAACGACGCCGCCGGCCAGCGTGCGCGATGCCGTGCTGGCGCGGGCCGAGCGGCTGTCGGCCGGCGCCCGCTCGATGCTCGACGCGGTGTCGGTCTTTCCAAGGCGCGCCGATGCCTGGGCGTTGCAGGGCCTGTGCGGCGTCGCCAGCGCCGGGCAGCTGGCGGAGTGTGTCTCGGCCGGCCTGCTGGACGATATGGGCGACGGCTATGCCTTCCGCCACGAGATCGCCCGCCGCGCCGTCGAAATGATGCTGACGACGAGCCACAGGCGGCAATTCAACCAGCGCGCTCTGGCTGCCCTGCTCGAAAACAGCGATGTCTCCGCCGGTCGCCTGGTGCATCACGCGGTGGAGGCGCACAATCTGGAGGCCGTGCGCGAACTGGCGCCGATCGCCGCGCGCGAGGCATCCCGCGTCGGCGCACATCGCGATGCCGCCGGCTACTATGAAGTCGCCCTGCGCCATGCCGACGGCCTGCCTGCGGTGGAGCGCGCGGTGCTCTATGAGAAATATGCCTTCGAGTGCCACCTCATCGGCCAGATCGAAGAGGCCATCGAGGCGCAAGGCCATGCGCGCCTCCTGCATCAGGCGCAAGGCAACAGAGCGAAGGAAGGCGACAGCCTGAGATGGCTGTCGCGCTTTGCCTATCTGATGGGCGACCGCAAGGCCGCCGACGTCTTCGGCGAGCAGGCGGTGGCATTGCTGGAAACCGTGCCGGCTGGCGCCGAACTCGCCATGGCCTACTCCAACCTATCGCAACTGGCGATGCTGGCCGAAAGGCTGGATGAAGCCTTGCGGCTTGGCGAAAAGGCGGTCTCGCTTGCCGGGCGCATGAACCGGCCCGACATCGTCTGCCATGCGCTCAACAATCTCGGCAGTGCCGGGCAGTGGCTGGATCTGGCGGCGGGACGGATGCACCTTGCCCGCAGCCTGGAGATCGCGCTCGATCAGAATTTTCAGGAACATGCGGCACGTGCCTTCACCAACAGCGCCTGCAGCGAGATGAACCAGCTTGACTTCGGTGCGGCGCAGTCCTTCCTCGATCGCGGCATCAACTATTGCGTCGAAAACGATCTCGTCACCTGGCGCGACTATATGCGCGGTGTGCTGGCGCAATTGCTGCTGCGCCAGGGGCAATGGGAAGAGGCCGCCACCGAGGCGCTCGATGTGCTGTCCAACGACCATGCGACGATGCTGGTGCGCTATCCCGCGCTGATTGCACTGGCGAAACTCAGGATCCGGCGCGGCGATCCCTCCGCCGAACCGCTCTTGCAGGAGATGAAACAGTTCCTGGAAAAGGGCACGGAGCTGCAGCGGGTGGCGCCCTATGCTTGTGTCATGGCCGAGCAGGCATGGCTCGGGCAGGGCGACAGAGATGAGGCGCTGCGGCTGATCGATCTTGCCGACAGCCTGTCGCCGACACGGGCGGTTTTCAGCGAACTGGCGACATGGCGCCAGAAGCTGGCTCCGCATAGTCACCCCGGCGATACGTCAGGCATGGCCGCGCCCTACCAACTGCTGCTGGACGGCGACTGGCAGGGGGCGGCGGCGCTTTGGGCCGAGCTCAACGCACCCTATGAACGCGGACTTGCCCTCGCCCAGGGCGACGAGGAGGCGCAGCGTTTGGCGCTGGAGATTTTCGAGAACCTCGGCGCCAGACCGGTGGCGCAGCATGTGCGCGAAACGATGCGGCGCAACGGCGTCAACAATATCGCCCGGGGGCCACGCCGCACGACGCGCGAAAATCAGGCCGGCCTGACCCAGCGCCAGATGGAAGTGCTGCAACTGATCGAACGCGGTTTTTCCAACAAGCGGATTGCCGAGCAGCTGACCATCTCACCGAAGACGGTGGATCATCATGTGTCGGCGGTGCTGGGCAAGCTGGAGGCTGTTTCGCGCGGTGAAGCGACTGCGGCGGCGCGCGATTCGGGGTTGTTGTAGGAAGTCGTCGGGAGGGACGGGATCGAAGGTCAGCGATCCTTCGCGCCCCCCTCTGCCCTGCCGGGCATCTCCCCCACGAGGGGGGAGATTGGATGTCGCGTCGGCTTTCGCCAATTACCAAAGCTGAAGAAAAAGACGCTGTCAGCGCAGCTGCCGATCTCCCCCCGTGTGGGGGAGATGTCCGGCAGGACAGAGGGGGGCGCTGCCCCGCCAACCTATCAGTGATCAGGCAAACGCGCCGTGGCAGTGCTTGTACTTCTTGCCGGAGCCGCAAGGGCAGGCCTCGTTGCGGCCGACCTTGCCCCAGGTTGCCTGGTTGTTGGGGTCACGATCTTCGGGAGCGACGATGGCGTTCTGTTCCTGACGGACCAGAAGTGCTGTCTCGCCGCCTTCAAAGTCGTTCTCGCCGGTGGTGCCGTCGATATGGAGGCCGAACATCTCTGGGGCTTCCGGCGGCGGCGCTTCGGCCGCCTGGCGGACCAGCTCGACGCGCATCAGCTGCGCGGTGACGGCCTGGCGCAGATTGCCCAGCATCGCCTGGAACAGTTCGAACGCCTCGCCCTTGTACTCCTGCAGCGGATCGCGCTGGGCGTAGCCGCGGAAGCCGACGACCGAGCGCAAATGGTCGAGATTGACGATGTGCTCGCGCCAGAGGTGGTCGAGCGTCTGCAGCACCACCGAGCGCTCGACATAGGTCATCACGTCGGGGCCGAAACGCTCGGCACGCTCCTTGGCGGCGGTGTCGGCGGCCTCGGTGATACGCTCGCGGATGTCGTCCTCGGCGATGCCCTCTTCCTTGACCCAGTCCTCGATCGGCAGGTCGAGATTGAGGAATTCGGCCACCTCGGCCTTGAGGCCGGCGGCATTCCACTGCTCGGCATAGGCGTTTTCGGGAATGGCCTTGGCGACGATCTCGTCGATGACGCCTTCGCGCATCTCGGCGATGATTTCGGTCAAGCCCTCTCCGTCCATCAGTTCGATGCGCTGCTCGAACACCACCTTGCGCTGGTCGTTCGAGACGTCGTCGTATTTCAGGAGGTTCTTGCGGATGTCGAAGTTGCGGGCTTCGACCTTCTTCTGCGCCTTTTCCAGCGCCTTGTTAATCCACGGATGGATGATCGCCTCGTCTTCCTTGAGGCCGAGCTTCTGCAGCATGCCGTCCATGCGCTCGGAGCCGAAGATGCGCATCAGGTCGTCCTGCAGCGACAGGAAGAATTTCGAGCGGCCTGGATCGCCCTGGCGGCCGGAGCGGCCGCGCAGCTGGTTGTCGATGCGGCGCGATTCGTGACGTTCGGTGGCCAGCACGTAGAGGCCGCCGGCGGCGAGCGCCTTTTCCTTGAGACGGGCGACATCCTCGCGGATTGCCTTTTCCATGGCTTCGCGCTCGGGTCCCTCAGGCATGTCGCCAAGTTCGTCGGCGATGCGCATCTCGGCATTGCCGCCGAGCTGGATGTCGGTGCCGCGTCCCGCCATGTTGGTGGCGATGGTGATGACGCCGGGCTTGCCGGCCTGGGCGACGATGGCCGCCTCGCGCTCGTGATGGCGGGCGTTCAGCACTTCGAAGTCCTTGAAGCCTTCCTTGCGCAGGCGCTCGGCCAGCTGCTCGGATTTCTCGATGGACGTCGTGCCGACCAGCGTCGGCTGGCCTTTGGCGCTGGCTTCGCGGATCTCCTTGACGATCGCCTTGTATTTTTCCTCGACCGTCCGGTAGACCTCGTCGTCCTCGTCCTTGCGGATGACCGGCAAATTGGTCGGGATCTCGGTGACGTCGAGATTGTAGATGTTGCCGAATTCCTCGGCCTCGGTCAGCGCCGTGCCGGTCATGCCGGCGAGCTTCTTGTAGAGGCGGAAATAGTTCTGGAAGGTGACGGAGGCCAGCGTCTGGTTCTCCGGCTGGATCGCCACATGCTCCTTGGCCTCCAGCGCCTGGTGCAGGCCTTCCGAATAGCGGCGGCCCGGCATCATGCGGCCGGTGAACTCGTCGATGATGACGATCTCGCCGTTGCGAACGATGTAGTCCTTGTCCCTCTGGAACAGCCGATGCGCCTTCAGCGCATTGTTGACGTGGTGGACGATGGCGACGTTCTCGACGTCGTAGAGCGACTCGCCCTTGAGCAGGTCGGCGTCGCGCAGCAGGTTCTCCAGCTTCTCGGTGCCTTCCTCGGTGAAGATCGAGGTCTTCTGCTTCTCGTCGATCTCATAATCCTGCGGCTGCAGCTGGATGATGAAGGTGTCGATGGTGTTGTACATTTCCGAACGGTCCTCGAGCGGACCGGAAATGATCAACGGCGTGCGCGCCTCGTCGACCAGGATGGAATCGACTTCGTCGACGATCGCGTAATTGTGGCCGCGCTGCACCATCTGGGCGCGCTCGTACTTCATGTTGTCGCGCAGATAGTCGAAGCCGAGCTCGTTGTTGGTGGCGTAGGTGACGTCGGCGGCGTAGGCGACGCGGCGCTCCTCGTCGGAGAGGCCGTGGACGATGACGCCGACCGAGAGGCCGAGGAACTTGTAGACGCGACCCATCCATTCGGAGTCGCGGGTGGCGAGATAGTCGTTGACGGTCACGACGTGGACGCCGTTGCCGGCCAGCGCATTGAGGTAGACGGGCAGCGTGGCGACCAGGGTCTTGCCCTCGCCGGTGCGCATCTCGGCGATGCCGCCATTGTGCAGCACCATGCCGCCGATCAGCTGCACGTCGAACGGGCGCATGCCGAGCACACGGCGTGCCGCCTCGCGCGCGGTGGCGAAGGCCGGCACCAAAAGATCGTCGAGGCTGGCCCCGTTGGCGATGTCCTGGCGGAATTTGTCGGTGCGTCCGACGAGCTCGGCGTCGGAGAGCGCCCGCATCTCGTTTTCCATGGCGTTGATCGCCTCGACACGGGGCCGGGTCGCCTTGACGCGGCGATCGTTTGAGGAGCCGAAAACCTTACGGGCGAGACCGCCGAGACTGACCATCCAATGGTCCTTTCGATAGAATTCTCAATCTTGAGACGGGTGCCGGCCGGCCCCATCACATCCGCGTGATACGCGGACGAACACAAAAAGCGCCCGGAAAACGGTTCTGGACGCAAAGTCGTTGGACAGATAAGAGGGGGCTCAACTGATGTCAACGCCGCGCTCGCCCTCGGGGTCGCGCCAAATTCCGCCACAATCAGGCTGATCTGCAAGCCCTTCCCGCTCTCGCAATCCCCCATTGGAGTTATCTTGATGTCCTTATTGTTCCGCCGTGCGTCGCTCGCCAGCCTTGGTCTGGCTTTCGGCCTGTCGGCTCTCTCCGTGTCGCCGCTGATGGCGGAAGATGCCGCCCCGGCGCAGCCGGCGGCCGCAGCACCCGCGGCGGCACCGGTCGATCCGAATGCCGTTGTCGCCACGATCAACGGCCAGACGCTGACCGAGGCAGACCTTGTGCTTGCCGAAGGCGAGCTGTCGCAGCAATTCGCCCAGCTTCCGCCCGAACAGCGCCGCGCCGCTGCCCTTTCGGCGGCCATCGAGATCCGCGTCATGGCTGCCCAGGCGGTCACCACCGGCCTCGACAAGGATCCTGATTTCCAGCGCCGCATGGCGTTCCTGCAGCAGCGTGCCCTGCATGGCGAGCTGGTCGAGAAGGGCGTCGTCAACAAGGTTACCGACGCCGAGGTTCGCGCCCGCTACGACCAGGAAATCGCCAACACCCCGCCGGTCAACGAGGTGCATGCCCGTCACATCCTCGTGAAGACGAAGGAAGAGGCCGAGGCGATCATCAAGCAGCTCGACGGCGGCGCCGATTTCCAGAAGCTTGCCAACGAGCACACCAGCGATCCCTCGGGAAAGACCAGCGGCGGCGATCTCGGTTGGTTCGGACCTGGCCAGATGGTGCCGGAGTTCGACAAGGCCGCCTTCGCGCTCGAGGTCGGCAAATACACCAAGGAGCCGGTGCAGTCGCAGTTCGGCTGGCACGTCATCAAGGTCGAGGACAAGCGCGTCAAGCAGCCGCCGGCGTTCGATGACGTCAAGGACCAGGCCAAGCAGGCGGTCATCCGCGACAAGTACTTTGCGCTGGTCAAGACGCTGCGCGCCGCCGCCAAGGTCGAGATTCCCGACGCGAATCTGAAAAAGGCGGTCGATACGCTGGAAAGCGCCAAGTAAGGCTGAGGCCGACGACAAAAGGGCGCTGCAAGCGAGAGGGCTTGCGGCGCCTTTTTTGTTTCTAGCGCGCGCCGGGGGCTATGCCGTGCATCACATAGCGGACAGCGGCGCGTATTGTTGCCTCGTCTTCGTCGAGGCGGTCGGTCAAAAGATGCGTCCAGGCGAAGGAGGCGATCAGGTCGGCGACGAGCTCGGCGTTGACATCGGCCGCAACCTCGCCGCGCGCCTTGGCGCGTTCGATCATCTGGCCAGTATGGGCGCGGCGGCCCCTGGCATAGTCGGCAAGGGCCGCGGCCGCGGCTGGATCCGACTGCGCTTCGGCGACCAGCGATCTGAACACGCTGCCCGACGACGTCTGGCGCCAGTGCGAGAACAGGTTTTTCAGGAAGCCGACGAGGTCTTCCTCCAAATTGCCGGTGTCGGGAGTGTCGACGCGCTTGCCCCGCTGGTAGACTTCGAGCAGCAAGGCGGCCTTGCTCGGCCACCAGCGGTAGATCGTCGGTTTTCCCGCACGCGCCCGCCGCGCCACGGCCTCGATCGAGAAGCCGGCATAGCCAGCCTCGACCAGCACCGCTTCGGCGGCATCGAGAATGGCGCCAGCGCTGTCGGGGTTGCGCCGGGCGCCGATCGATTTGCGCCCGGGATACGCGTCGTCACCCATCTGTCTGTTCCCTGCGGACCATTCTCCAGGGATCATATAGGACCTTTGATGAAACGAAACGATCCGTTTTTGTGTCCTGAAGCTGCGCTTATTTCATCGCTTCGGATGTTTCCGATGCGATGCGCCATTGGCCATCTGACTTGACCAGTCCCAACGTCACCCACGCCTTGCCTGTCAGCCGCGCTGCCGCTTTGTCCTTCGGCACATAATCGTAAGCCATGGCGAAAACCGCGTCGGCGCTGTCTTCGCCATGCGGCGTCACCTCAAGGCTGCCGGGCTCGAGATTGAACGACCATGATGCAAATTGCGCGAACCAGTCAGTCTTGACCTTGATGAGGGCGTCCGTGTCATAGCGGGTGCCGAAGATGGTGGCGGAGGGACTGTAAAGCCGCTTGACGGTTTCGCTCATCGCTTTGGTATCCGGTGCCAAATAGTCTTGGAGCAGGAAAGCCTCGATCGCGCCCTTGTCGCCGACGGAACGCTCCAGCGCCGCAACCTTGGTTTCGGGCGCGGGGCCGACAGCCGGCTTTACGTCCGCGACGGGTTCTCCGCCGGGCACGAATTCGAAGCGTTCGAGCAGCGAGCCTTGCTCCCAAGGGCGCTGCCCCTCGCGTGTTTCGGAGACCACGTCGCGGCGCACCGCGATCATCATGTCGTTGATGCTTTGGCCAGGTTCGGCGATGTGCCGCAGAAGCGCTGCGGCAAAGGGCGAATTGCGCCCGGTCCCGTCCATGGCGACGGCGCCGGGCGCGGTCGAGAAGGCGATGAACGAGCCGCGTGTCGAATCGAACTGCGCCAGGCCGGCAAGAGCCGTTGCCGATCGCGTGGTGGCGGTACGGCTCAGGCTGCGCGCAAACGGATTGTTGCGGCAGGCATCGAGAAACACCAGGCTGACCTTGGTCTGCTGTTCCATGATGTCGAGAACTTCGTCGATCGGCACGGCTTCGAGCTGCAGCTTGACCGGCATGTCGAGCCTGGCATCGACCGGGACGATGTAGTTGCGCCCTTCGACCTGCAGGCCATGGCCGGCATAATAGAAAAGCCCGGCACCGGCGCCTTCCAGCGCATCGGAAAACTCGCCGATCTTGCGTTCAAGCTCACGCTTGCCGAGATCATTGCCTTCGATGACCTCGAAACCGATGCTGCGCAGCTTGCCGGCAATGTCGAGCGCGTCGTTGACCGGATTGGTCAAGGTGCCGGCCTCGGCATAGGTGCCGTTGCCGATGACCAGCGCCACGCGCTTTTCCGGCTGCGCATCGGCGCTCAGGAGCAGAAGCCCCAGAAACGCCATCGCCAAGATCACCAGCCTGCCCATGGCCGGGATCATAACGCGAGAGGCCTCGCCGACGCCAACGGATTTGAAATGCAAGCTTAATCCAGGTGGCTTGCCGGCGCCGAAAACGGAAGAGAACGCCCTTGCGCCAGGCCGTGGTATCGGGCAAACCGGCCTTCCCCAGCGTTTTTCCGCCGCCCGAGGTCCCCATGTCCGCAACGATTTCGCCGCTCGCGCCGAAGAAATATCCCAAAATGCCTGCCATCGAGGGCGTGCGCATCGCCACTGCCGAGGCGGGGATAAAGTACAAGAACCGCACCGACCTGCTGGCCATGGTCTTCGATGCCGGCACCACGGTTGCCGGCGTGTTCACCAAGTCGAAATGCCCGTCGGCGCCGGTCGATTTCTGCCGGCAGAACCTTGCCGCCGGCAAGGCGCGCGTGCTGGTCGTCAACTCCGGCAACGCCAATGCCTTCACCGGCAAGAAGGGCCGCGCCTCCACGGCAGTGACCGGCGAGGCGGCTGGCAAGGCCGCGGGCTGCACACCGGGCGAGGTGTTTTTGGCTTCCACCGGTGTCATCGGCGAGCCGCTCGACACGGCGAAGTTCAGCCATCTGCTGGCCGGGCTGGTCAAGGACGGCAGGCCGGACCAGTGGACCGAGGCGGCAAAAGCCATCATGACCACCGATACCTATCCGAAAGTGGCGACCGCGACGATCAAGCTCGGCGACACCGACGTCACCATCAACGGCATCGCCAAGGGCGCCGGCATGATCGCGCCCGACATGGCGACGATGCTCTCCTTCATCGCCACCGACGCGCCGATCGCCGCACCCGTGCTGCAGGATCTTTTGTCGCGCGGCACGTCCAAGACTTTCAACGCGGTCACCGTCGACAGCGACACCTCGACCAGCGACACGCTGCTGATCTTCGCCACCGGTGCTGCCGGCAAGCGTGGCGCGCCAGCGATAAGCGATCCCAGGGATGCCCGCCTCGGCGCGTTCCGCCGGGCACTTGGCAAGGTGCTGAAATCGCTGGCGCTGCAGGTGGTGCGCGACGGCGAGGGCGCCCGCAAGCAGGTCGAAGTCACCGTCACCGGCGCGAAATCGGCCCGCTCGGCCAAGCGTATCGCGCTGTCCATCGCCAACTCGCCGCTGGTCAAGACGGCGGTCGCCGGCGAGGACGCCAATTGGGGTCGCGTCGTCATGGCCGTCGGCAAGGCCGGCGAACCCGCCGACCGCGACCTTCTGTCGATCTGGTTCGGCGACAACCGGTTGGCGCATGAAGGCGAGCGCGACGCCGGCTACTCCGAAGCGGCGACATCGGCCTACATGAAGCGCGACGAGATCCGCATCCGCGCCGATATCGGCATCGGCCGCGGCAAGGCGACGGTGTGGACCTGCGATCTCACCAAGGAGTATGTCGCCATCAATGGCGACTATCGGAGCTGATGGCGGTGGTCCCCAGACATCCGGCAAGCGTGCTCGCGACCGTGCGCCGCTACGAGGCGGCCGGCTTTCGCGCCTGGCCGGCGGCGGCCGTCCATTATGACGGCACCTGGGTGGTGCGGCTGACGGCCGGCCATCCAGCCAAGCGGCTGAACTCGGTCAACCCGCTCGATCCCGGCGACATCCAGCACATTGCCGAGCGCATCGGTCGCGCCAGTCGTCGTTTCGAGGCCTATGGCAGGCCGTTGACCTTCCGCATCTCGCCGCTGTCGGGGCCTGATCTTTCCAACCATCTCGACAGCGAAGGCTGGAGCACCTTTGACGAATCGCTGGTCATGCGGTTGCCGCTGGCGGACGCCCAGCTCGACGCCGCCATGGACCAGATCCCGTTGAAGGACATCAGCCGCTTCATCGGCGCGTCGCTCAAGGTCAGCGGTTCGGATGTGTCGCTGCGGCCAGGTCTGTCGGAGATCATCGGCGCCATCCAGCCGGAGGCCGGGCTGTTCGCGCTCGAAGAGGGGACCGAGCCGCTGGCGACGCTGATCTGCGTCCATGATGGCGATCTCGCCGGACTGTTCGAGATCGCCACCGACAGATCGGTGCGCAACCGGGGCCATGGCCGCCACCTCATCCTGTCGGCGCTGAAATGGGCGCGGCTGCGCGGCGCGCGCGAGGCCTGGCTGCAGGTCGAGGCCGTCAATGTGCCGGCGCTGGGGCTTTATCATTCGCTCGGCTTCAACGAAGTCTATCGCTATCACTATCGCCGGCCGCCCGGGGCATGAGCGGCGCGAACCCCGCCGGCAAGCGCCTGCTGCTGGTCGCCGCATGTGCGCTGGTCGACACCGATGGCCGCGTGCTGCTGGCGCAGCGCCCCGAAGGCAAACAACTCGCCGGCCTGTGGGAGTTTCCGGGCGGCAAGGTCGAACCCGGCGAGACGCCCGAACAGTGCATTATCCGCGAACTGCATGAGGAGATCGGCATCGAAACCGAGATCCCGTGCCTGGCGCCGCTGACCTTCGCCAGCCATTCCTATGATGATTTTCATCTGCTGATGCCATTGTTCGTCTGCCGCCGTTTCCGAGGCATTGCGCAGCCAAGGGAAGGGCAGGTGCTGAAATGGGTGCGGCCAAAGCAGATGCGCGACTATCCGATGCCGCCCGCGGACGCGCCGCTTATCCCGTTCCTCATCGATCTGCTGTGATCCGCGGCCACTGCCTTGGTTTAGGCAGCGTTAATGGAAGTTTTATCTTGCCGTGAAAGATTGAGGGAAGGGCCAAGTCTGGCCGCGCGTTGATTCGCTGGGGAGCGATTGCATGAGCCTCGACAAGGACTGGGACTCGATCCGGCCCGATCGCAGCCGCGCCGCTGATGCCGGCATGGGCATCTTGCGCGTCACGCTGCTGTTCGGCTCAGCCGCTGTAGCGCTGGCCTTGATCGCGACCCCCTTCCTCGACGGCCTGCGGTCGCAATCCGACCGTGACGGTTTTGCTGGTGGCCTCGACATGACGAGCACCGGCTCGATCGGCCATCGCGACACCTATACGCTGCGCAGAAGCGTGCTGCAGCCGCTGCCCAGTTCGATCTGCGTGATCCGCGCAAACGGCAAGCGCAGCGGTGATTGCTGAAGAACATAGTCAAAAAAGCCTTGGGGCCATCCCTGGTGAAGGCCCTGTTTCACCGCCTGTTAAGCTTGTGCCGTTAACCTTTCTTAACAGGTCGGCGTTAGGGTTCCTGACAAGAGGGATCGACGATCATGAAACCACTACTGCAACGATTTCTGGAAGATGAAACTGGCGCCACGGCCATAGAATATGGCCTGATCGTCGCTGTATTGTCGCTCGTCATCGTCGGCGGCGTCGGTAGGGTCGGCAATGCGATCCAGTTCCTGTTCAGCGACACCAACAGCAAGCTTGCCAACGCCTTCGCTGGGAACTGAACTCCGTCAGCGTCGGTCTGGATTTTCCAGTATCGTCTTCAACGACAGCTTCGCCGAGCCCGGCTTCAGCGGCTTTTGTTGCGAGGCATCGGGCGCCCAGCCGGACATCCACACGATCGAGAAACTCGCCCTGACGCGGCCATCGGCGTCCGAAAACCGCTCGGCGTAGATTTCGGCGGCGCGCGCAAACAGTTTTCGTGTGCCCGGCCGTCGGCTGCGGTCGACGAGCGGGCTGGTTTCGCCCATGGCTCTGAGATCGGCGAGCAATCCAAACAGGCTGTCGTACCGCACCGCCACCGTCTCGACATCGGTAACCGGCAGCGCCAAGCCGGCGCGTTGCAAAAGCGCGCCGGCGTCACGGACATCGGTGAACGGAATGACGCGCGGACTGGCGCCGCCGTAAAGCTCGGTCTCTGCGGCGAGCAGGCTTTCACGCAATTCGAACAGCGTGCCGGCGCCGGCAAAGGCGCCGAGGAAAAGCCCGTCCGGACGCAATGCGCGGCGGATCTGCACCAGCATGCCGGGAATGTCGTTCATCGCCTGCAGCGACAAGAGCGAGACGACGAGGTCGAGGCTTTCCGCCGGGAAAGGCACTGTTTCCAGCGGCGCCAGCAGGCCTGGCCCGCCATCCAGGAAGACCGGGTCCGCCTCGACGCGCACGATATCCGTCACCTTGCCGCTTTCGGCGACCACGCCGGTTGCCGTCGGCGTCTGGCAAAACAGTATCGCCGCCTTGGCAAATTGGCGCTCGACCGCCCCCAGCCGGTCGGCAAGATCTTCCGCCACCCGCCGCATCAGAAAATCGGCGCCGCCCATCGGGCGCGCCAAAGCCCGACGCTTGCGCGCCAGCCAGAGCGAGGTGTCGATTATCGGCTGCAACGGATGGGTTCCTGTTTTTCCGCACCGATCATGTGGTGCTATAGTGGTGCGGAGACCAACCACGTGGCCGATCCCATGCCAGAGATCAAGAGTATTGCTCGAAAGGCATTGGACTGGCCGGCGCGTATCCTGTTTCCGCCGGTCTGTGCCGGGTGCCGCCGTCATGTCTCGCAACCCGGTGTGCTGTGCGGCGCCTGCTGGCCGAAGCTCAGGCTGCTGGAGCGGCCATGGTGCGCGGTAATGGGCACGCCATTCACCCACGACATGGGCGAAGGGTTTCTGTCGGCCGAAGCGATCGCCGATCCGCCGCCCTTCGACCGGGCGCGGGCCGCCGTTGCCTATTCGGGTGTCGCGCGTCAGATGGTGCAAGGGCTGAAATACCAGGATCGCACCGATCTGGCGCCGTGGATGGCGCGCTGGATGCTGCGCGCCGGGTCCGAACTGATCGCCGACGCCGATGTGGTCGTGCCGGTGCCGCTGCACTGGCGGCGCTTTTTCAGGCGCCAGTTCAACCAGTCGGCCGAACTGGCCAGCGCGGTATCCCAGCTCAGCGGCCTGCCTTTCTCGCCCTCGGCAATCCGCCGCGTCAAACTCACCCGCCAGCAGGTAGGGCTGGAGCGGCACGAGCGCGAGGACAACGTGCGTGCCGCCTTCCGTGTGCCCGACGAGGCGGAAATCCAGATCGCCGGCCGCCGGGTGCTGTTGATCGACGACGTCTACACCACCGGCGCCACCGTGCGTGCCGTCGCCAAGGCGCTGAAGAAGGGCGGCGCCGGCGCGGTCGACGTGCTGACCTTTGCGCGTGTGCTGCCGGGGGACTTTCGGGCCGACGAGTCCGCGACTATATAGTGGAAAGTGCCAAGACAAGGCAGGACTGCTGACCGATGATCGATGTGACGATCTACACCAGGATGATGTGCGGCTATTGCGTAGCGGCCAAGCGGCTGCTCGAGCGCAAGGGCGTCGCTTACACCGAGCACGACGCTTCCTTCTCGCCGGAACTGCGCCAGGAAATGATTTCCCGCGCGCAAGGCCGCTCGACCTTCCCGCAGATTTTCATCGGCGACACGCATGTCGGCGGCTCCGACGAGCTCCACGCATTGGAGGCACAGGGGCGGCTGGACAAGCTGCTCGCCAACGGTTCGACCAGGTAGGGACATGACGATGGGTGCTTTCAAGGCGGCGGCGATCCAGATGCGTTCGGGCGAGAACCCGGAGCGCAACGCGGTCGATCTGGAGCGAATGGTGCGCGACGCGGCAGGCCAGGGCGCGACCTACATCCAGACGCCGGAAATGACCGGCGCGCTGATCCGCGACAAGGAGGCGCGTGCCGCTTCCTTCACCTCCGAGGACAAGGACATTATCGTCTCGACGTCGCGGAAGCTGGCCAAGGAGCTCGGCATCTTCCTGCATATCGGCTCGACCGCCATCCTGCGTGCCGACGGCAAGCTGGCAAACCGCGCGCTTTTGTTCGGGCCGGACGGCGCAACGCTTGCGGTCTACGACAAGATCCACATGTTCGACGTCGATCTCGACAATGGCGAGAGCTGGCGCGAATCCGCCGCCTATGAGCCGGGCACCGAGGCCGTGGTCACCGAGATCGATGGCGCCAGGCTCGGCTTTGCCGTCTGCTACGATCTGCGCTTTCCGCAATTGTTCCGCGCCGAGGCGCTTGCCGGCGCCGATGTGCTTTCGGTGCCTGCCGCCTTCACCCGCCAGACCGGCGAAGCGCACTGGCATGTGCTGCTGCGGGCACGGGCCATCGAGAACGGCGCCTATGTCGTCGCCGCCGCGCAAGGCGGCGTGCACGAAGACGGCCGCGAGACCTACGGCCATTCGCTGATCGTCGACCCGTGGGGCCGCATCATCACTGAGGCCGCGCATGACGAGCCGGCGGTGATCGTCGCCGAGATCGATCCGGCGCAATCGCTGGCCGCTCGCAAGAAGATCCCCAACCTCAAGAACGCCCGCGACTTTGCCGTCAATGCCGGCTCGGTGGAAGCGCCGCGCCTCAGAGGGGCGGCCTCGTGATCCGCTTTTCCCTGATCTGCGAGCACGAGCACGAATTCGAAGGCTGGTTTCGTAGCAATGACGATTTCGACACGCAAAAGAAGCGCGGTTTCGTCGATTGCCCGGCCTGCGGTTCGCACAAGGTCGAGAAGGCGCTGATGGCGCCGGCCGTCTCCACCGGGCGCAAGCAGGAAAAAATCGCGCTGGCCATGGGCGAGGCGCAGAAGCAGGCATTGGCGCAATTGAAGGCGATGGCCGAGAAGGTGCGCGAGAACGCTGACTATGTCGGTGACAAGTTTGCCGAGGAAGCGCGCAAGATCCATTTCGGCGAAAGCGATGCGCGCGGCATCTATGGCGAGGCGACACTGGATGAAGCCAAGAGCCTGGCCGAGGACGGCGTCGAATTCATGCCGATCCCGAGTTTTCCCGACGACCGGAACTGATCGGTTAGCTCACGCTGCCTATCAATTTCTCAAGCAGCTGAGCCAGCGTCTCCCGCTCGGTTTGCGTCAGGCCGGCGAGGATTTCGTGCTCGTTGGCGACGTGGGCGGCGATGGCCTCATCGATCAAGGCAAGACCCTTTTCGGTCAGCCGCACGACAATGCCGCGCCGGTCGCTGGGATGCGGGCCGCGCAAGGTCAACCCGACCTTTTCCAGCCGGTCGAGCCGGTTGGTCATGGCGCCCGAGGTCACCATCGTCGCCTCGTAAAGAGCAGTCGGCGTCAGCGCGTAAGGCTGGCCGGACCGGCGCAGCGTCGCCAGCACGTCGAATTCGCCGGCTTGCAGCCCGAAGCGGGCAAACAGCGGGGCGAGGCGCTCGCGCGCGATCTGTGAAGACGCCTCGTTCAATCGGCCAAGCACCGCCATCGGCGAGACGTCCAGATCTGGCCGCTCCCGTTTCCACTGCTCGATCGCCTTTGCCGCGCGATCCATCTGTCTCACCGTTAAATATCTTGACGTTAAGAATCTCTGCGTTATCTTATCTCAAGATACAACACCGGCCAAGTGCCGCAAGTGAGTAACGGGACCACCCGATGAAATTTCTCTGGGATTCGGCGCTCGGCCTGCTGGTCGTCACCGGCGGGCTGCTCGGCCTGACATTGCCATTCGGCAAGCTGGCCACAGTGGCCGGCGTTCCCGCCATGGTCTGGGCCTTCGTCATTTCGCTTGGCGCCGGCGGCGTTCTGTTGTGCTCATTGCTGTTGCGCGGTCAGCGCATCCGGCTGACCCCACATAAATTGCGCTATTTCTTCATCACGGCGGCGGTGTCCTACGCCTTCCCCAATCTGTTGATGTTTTCGGCCATCCCACATCTTGGCGCCGGCTACACCGGCATCATGTTCACGCTGTCGCCGGTGATTACGCTGGTGTTCTCGATCCTGCTGCGTGTCCGGCGCCCCAATATGCTGGGCGTAATCGGCATTGCCGTCGGCTTCATCGGCGCAGTGATGGTGGCGGTAACGCGCGGCGAAGCCGGCCAACCGGCCGAATTCTTCTGGGTGGCGATGGGGCTGCTGATCCCGGTCAGTCTGGCCGCCGGCAACATCTACCGCACGGTCGACTGGCCTGAGGGGACAGGCCCGATCGAGCTTGCCGTCGGCAGCCATTTGGCGTCGGCCGCGATTCTGCTCACGGGAATTCTGGTTTTGCTGGGTGGCAGTGCGTTCGGCTCGCTCGGTGGCGTGCCGCTGGTGGTCGCAGCCCAGGTCGCATCGGCGTCAGCTATGTTCGTCTTCTTCTTCCGGCTGCAGGCGGTCGGCGGTCCGGTCTATCTCAGCCAGATCGGCTATGTGGCGGCGGCGGTCGGGCTGTTTGCCGGGACGATCTTTCTCGGCGAGCACTATCAACTGCTGACCTGGGCCGGCGCCGTCATCATCACCGCCGGCGTGTTCATCACCACAAAGGCGCAAAGCCAGAAGGGCTGAACTTCTGGGGCGCTATCAACGCGGGCTTGCGTCGAAGATTTTCCTGAGAGCTGGCGACGCAACATTTCGCCAGGACATACGCACTGCGCTGCGGAACGTCAGCTCGTCGCAGGCATCGAGCATGATCGACGTCCAGCCTTTTTGTCCCCAGCCGCCCGGCACAGGCTTGAAAATCAGCGGTTCGGCTGCAGTCATCATGTCTTGCTGGTCGCGGTCGAGCTTGATCACGGCGCGATCGTTTTCGGGCAGCGACATGAAGATGCGATTGCGTACCCGGAAGTCGGCCTTGCCGAAATGCGATTTCTCGACGGCTTCGGGAAGTTCAAGCGTCAGCTGTCGGGCTCTGCCAGTGTCCACGGCCTGACAATCTCCAGATCAACCCTCAGACCGAGCCTTTTTCGGCCAGCACCATGTAGTTGACGTCCATGTCCTTCGAACGCTGCCAGCGATCGGCGAGCGGATGGTAGACGACGCCGGTGCGGTCGATGATGGTCAGGCCGGCGCCGCCAAGCGCCTTTTCGAGCTCTTCCGGGCGCACCAGCTTGCCGAACTGGTGGGTGCCGCGCGGCAGCCAGCGCAGCACATATTCGGCGCCGATGATGGCCAGGCCCAGCGCCTTCAGCGTGCGGTTGATGGTGGCCACGAACATGATGCCGCCGGGTCTGACCATCTCGCCGCACTTGCCGACGAACAGGTCGATGTCGGCGACGTGCTCGACCACTTCCATATTGAGGATGACGTCGAATTTTTCCCCGGCGTCGGCCAGATCCTCGGCGGTGGTGGCGCGATAGTCGACGCTGACGCCGGCCTCTGCCGCATGCAGTTTGGCCACTTCGATGTTGGTGACCGAGGCGTCGGCGCCGACCACTTCGGCGCCGAGCCGCGCCATCGGCTCGCACAACAGCCCGCCGCCGCAGCCGATGTCGAGGAAGCGCAGGCCCTCGAACGGTCGCGCCGCGCGCGGGTCGCGGCCGAAGCGTGCCGCCACCTGGTCGCGGATATAGGATAGCCGGACCGGATTGAACTTGTGCAGCGGGCGGAACTTGCCGTTCGGGTTCCACCATTCGGCGGCTAAAGCGGAGAAGCGTTCCACTTCTCCGGCATCGATCGTCGATCGTCGGGGCTCTGGCATCGCTTGGTCTCCCGCGGACTCACAAATAAGGCGCGATCGGACGCAAACCGGCTCGCGCTCTGGTCGCTAGGAAGTCGGGCGTAGGGGAGGGAAAGTCAAGGCAACAATTTTTTCGCCGCCAGCCACTGCTGACGGAAGGTGTCATTGCCGCGATGGATCAAAATGTCGTTATCATGGCCGATCGTGAAGCAGGGTGAACCCATCTCCAGGGACGGGCGATTCTCCCGGGTTTCCCACAGTCCTTGCGGATGGTCCCTGTTTTGGCTAAGGAGGCCGCGCATCCAGCGGCTCGGCCTGACTGGGCGCGTTCTTTCCGCTTTCGGCCTTCGGTCCGGCATTCAGTCAAAGGCATTTCGCTTCCATGGCGCGCATCGTGATGAAATTCGGCGGAACATCCGTCGCCGACATCGCCCGCATCCGCAATGTGGCGCGCCATGTCAAACGCGAGGTCGATGCCGGGCATGAGGTGGCGGTGGTGGTTTCGGCGATGGCCGGCAAGACCAACGAGCTGGTCGGCTGGACGCGTGAAGCCTCGCCGATGCACGATGCGCGCGAATATGACGCCGTCGTCGCCTCAGGCGAGCAGGTGACCGCCGGTCTGCTGGCGATCACGCTGCAGAACATGGGCGTGCATGCCCGTTCCTGGCAGGGTTGGCAAATCCCGATCAAGACCGACAACGCGCATGGCGCGGCGCGCATTCTCGACATTGACGGAGCGTTTTTGATCAGGCGTTTCGGCGAGGGCCAGGTGGCCGTGGTCGCCGGGTTCCAGGGCATTGGACCCGACAACCGCATCGCCACGCTCGGCCGCGGTGGCTCCGACACCAGCGCGGTGGCGATTGCGGCGGCGGTCAAGGCCGACCGCTGCGACATCTACACCGATGTCGACGGGGTCTATACGACCGATCCGCGCATCGAGCCGAAGGCCCGGCGGCTGGCCAAGATTTCGTTCGAGGAAATGCTCGAAATGGCCTCGCTCGGCGCCAAGGTGCTGCAGGTGCGCTCGGTCGAGCTTGCCATGGTGCACAGGGTGCGTACTTTCGTGCGGTCGTCCTTCGACGATCCCGATGCGCCCGGAATGGGGGATTTGCTCAATCCGCCGGGAACGCTCATTTGCGACGAGGAAGAGATCGTGGAACAGCAGGTCGTCACCGGAATTGCCTACGCCAAGGACGAGGCGCAGATCTCACTGCGCCGTGTCGGTGACCGCCCGGGCGTTGCCGCCGGCATCTTCGGGCCGCTGGCCGAGGCCAACATCAATGTCGACATGATCGTGCAGAACATCTCCGAGGACGGCAAATTTACCGACATGACTTTCACCGTGCCGTCCGGCGATGTCGACAAGGCGCTTGCCGTGCTCGAACGCCTGAAGGCCACGATCGGCTACGATGTCGTGCAATCGGAAGCTGGCATGTCGAAGGTCTCGGTCATCGGCATCGGCATGCGCAGCCATGCCGGCGTCGCTGCCACCGCCTTCAAGGCGCTGGCCGACAAGTCGATCAACATCCGCGCCATCACCACCTCCGAAATCAAGATTTCGATCCTGATTGACGGTCCCTATACCGAACTTGCGGTTCGCACTTTGCATTCCGTCTACGGTCTGGATAAGCAGTAACGAGACAGAGTCGGTTGTTGCGTTTGTGCCGGTGCGCGAGGAAGCTGCGCTGGCCAAGAAGCCATTGGAGAACAAGCCGCGATGCGTGATACGGCCAGTGGCCCGCGCGTTTTGCTGAAACGGCTCCGCGAGCTCATGCAGGAGCCGCTGGAGCCGCAGGAGCGGCTTGACCGGATCGTGCGCGACATCGCCTCCAACATGGTCGCCGAAGTCTGCTCGCTCTATGTGCTGCGCTCCGATTCGGTGCTCGAACTCTATGCCACCGAAGGTCTGAACCCGAACGCCGTCCATTTGGCGCAGTTGCGGCTCGGACAAGGTCTGGTGGGTACGATTGCGGCCAGTGCGCGGCCTCTCAACCTTTCCAACGCGCAGGAACATCCGGCCTTCGCCTACCTGCCCGAGACCGGGGAAGAGATCTACAATTCCTTCCTCGGCGTGCCGGTGCTGAGGGCAGGGCGTACGCTTGGCGTGCTGGTGGTGCAGAACAAGACCATGCGCCACTACCGCGACGACGAGGTCGAGGCGCTGGAAACGACGGCGATGGTGATCGCCGAGATGATCGCCACCGGCGACCTTGCCCGCCTGACCCGGCCCGGGCTGGAACTCGATTTGCGCCGTCCGGTGAGTTTCACCGGTCTGTCCTTCAATGACGGCGTCGGGCTTGGCCATGTCGTGCTGCACGAGCCGCGCATCGTCGTTACCAATCTGTTCAACGAGGACAGCGAGGAAGAGGTCCGTCGGCTCGAGACGTCGCTCGGTTCGCTCAGGCTCTCCATCGACGACATGCTGGAGCGCCGTGACGTCGCCTTCGAGGGGGAGCATCGCGAGGTGCTCGAAGCCTATCGCATGTTCGCCAACGACCGTGGCTGGGTGCGCCGGCTGGAAGAGGCGATCCGCAACGGCCTGACGGCGGAAGCCGCCGTCGAAAAAGTGCAAAGCGACATGCGCGCCCGCATGCTGCACATGACCGATCCCTATCTGCGCGAGCGCATGAGCGACTTCGACGATCTCGCCAACCGGCTGCTGCGCCAGTTGATGGGCCGCGGACCGGACGATGTCGCGGCCTCGCTGCCGAAGGACGCCATCATCGTCGCCCGCTCGATGGGCGCCGCCGAACTGCTCGACTATCCCAGGGACAAGCTGCGCGGCGTGGTGCTTGAGGATGGCGCTGCGACCAGCCACGTCGTCATCGTGGCGCGCGCCATGGGCATCCCCGTCGCCGGCCAGATGAAGGGCGCCGTTTCCATGGCGGAAAACGGCGATGCCATCATCGTCGACGGCGAGGAAGGCACCATCCATCTGCGCCCGCAGCCCGACCTCGAAGCCGCCTATGCCGAAAAGGTCCGCTTCCGGGCGCGGCGGCAGGAGGTCTACCGCGAACTGCGCAAGAAGCCGTCGGTGACCAAGGACGGCGTGCAGGTCGACCTGTTGATGAATGCGGGTCTCGCCGTTGACCTGCCGCAGCTGGCCGAAGCAGGTGCCGCCGGCATTGGCCTGTTCCGCACCGAACTGCAATTCATGGTCGCCTCGACCTTTCCGCGCGCCGAAGCCCAGGAGCGACTCTACCGCGATGTGCTCGAAGCGGCGCGCGGCAAGCCGGTTACCTTTCGCACCATCGATATCGGCGGCGACAAGGTGCTGCCTTACTTCAAGGGCGCGATCCAGGAAGAAAACCCGGCGCTTGGCTGGCGCGCCATCAGGCTGACGCTCGACCGGCCGGGCCTGCTCAGAACCCAGATCCGTGCTTTGCTGAAGGCGTGCGGCGGCCGCGAATTGAAGCTGATGCTGCCGATGGTGACCGAACTTGGCGAGATCGCGCAAGCGCGCGAGATCATCGACCGCGAGGTGCGGCATCTCTCCCGCTTTGCCCACCATCTGCCGACCAGCCTCAAGCTCGGCGCCATGCTGGAAGTGCCGTCGCTGCTGTTCCAGCTCGACGAATTGATGAAGGCGGTCGATTTCGTCTCGGTCGGCTCGAACGATCTGTTCCAGTTTGTCATGGCGGTCGATCGCGGCAACACGCAGCTCTCCGACCGCTTCGATACGCTGTCGACGCCGTTTCTGCGGGTTTTGAAGCAGATCGCCGATGCCGGGGTTCGCAACAACACGCCGGTGACCTTGTGCGGCGAGCTCGCCGGAAAACCCATATCCGCTATGGCGCTGATCGGCCTCGGCTATCGCTCGATTTCGATGTCGCCGGCCTCGATCGGTCCGGTCAAGGCGATGCTGACCGAACTGCCGCTGGACGAATTGCAAGCCTTCTTCGACGACAATCTGATGGCCCCGCCGCAAGGATTGCCGATGCGGGCGCTGCTGCAGGCCTTTGCCGACGACCGCTCGATTCCGCTATAGCATCTCGCCATGATCAACCTGCCCCGCGACCGTATGGATCAAGTCGTCAAGCGTTTCGAGATGCTCGAAGCGCAGATGTCGGCCGGGCCGGCTGCCGACGCCTATGTGAAAATGGCGTCGGAATACGCAGAGATCCAGGACATGGTGGCCAAGGTCCGGTCGCTGCGCTCGGCCGAGCATGAGCAGGCCGATCTGGAGGCGATGCTCGCCGACAAGGGCACCGACGCCGAGATGCGAGCACTGGCCGAGGCCGATCTGCCAGCGGTCAAGGAGCGCATCGAGGCGCTGCAGCAGGACATCCAGATCCTGCTTCTGCCCAGGGATGCCGCCGACGACAAGAACGCCATTTTGGAAATCCGCGCCGGTACCGGCGGCGACGAGGCGGCACTGTTCGCCGGCGACCTGTTTCGCATGTATGAGCGCTATGCGGCGGCACGCGGCTGGCGTTTCGAGGCGGCATCGGCCAGCGACGGCGATGCCGGCGGCTTCAAGGAAATCATCGCCACTGTGTCGGGCAAGGGCGTCTTTGCCCATCTGAAGTTCGAATCCGGCGTGCACCGCGTGCAGCGCGTGCCGGCGACCGAGGCCAGCGGGCGCATCCACACTTCGGCGGCGACGGTCGCGGTGCTACCCGAGGCTGAAGAGGTCGACATTGACATCAAGGCCGAAGACATCCGAATCGATACGATGCGCGCTTCGGGTTCCGGCGGCCAGCACGTCAACACCACCGATTCGGCGGTGCGCATCACCCATCTGCCAACCGGCATCATGGTGGTGCAGGCGGAAAAGTCGCAGCACCAGAACCGGGCGAAAGCCATGCAGATCCTGCGTGCGCGGCTCTATGACCTCGAACGCGGCAAGGCCGATGAGGAGCGCTCGGAATCGCGCAAGTCGCAGGTCGGTTCGGGCGACCGCTCGGAGCGCATCCGCACCTACAATTTCCCGCAAGGCCGCGTCACCGACCATCGCATCAATCTGACGCTCTACAAGCTGGAGCGGGTGATGATGGGCGAACTCGACGAGATCATCGACGCGCTGCTTGCCGATCATCAGTCGAAGCTGCTCGCCGATATGGGCGTCGATGGCTGATATCTTGCCCGGCAAGCTCGGGCTGCTGCTCAAGGCGGCGCGGGAACGACTTGCGCTGGCCGGTGTCGCCGATCCGGCGCTCGATGCCAGGCTGATCGTCGAGCATTTTTCCGGCACGAGCCGCACGCAGGCTATCGCAAATCCGGAGCAGGCGGTCGATGCCGGCATGGTCGCCGCGATTGATGCCGCCTTGCGCCGGCGTATCCTGGGCGAGCCGGTGCACCGCATCCTCGGGTTTCGCGAGTTCTACGGCTTGCGGCTGTCACTGTCGCCGGACACGCTGGAGCCGCGGCCGGATACCGAAACGCTGGTCGAGGCGATCCTGCCCTTGGTCAAGACGACAGCGGAGCAGCAAGGCGGATGCCGCATCCTCGATCTTGGCACCGGCACCGGCGCCATTGCTCTGGCACTACTCAGCGCCGTACCGGCCGCCATCGCCACCGGCGTCGATGTTTCAGAGGGCGCGCTGGAAACCGCCATGCGCAATGCGTGGAATCTGGGTCTTGCCGGCCGGTTCGAGGCGCTCCACTCCAACTGGTTCGAAAAAGTTTGCGGCCGATACCATGTAATTGCCGCAAACCCTCCCTATATACGGTCTCAAGACATTGGAAATCTGCAGGATGAAGTCCGCGATTTCGACCCGCACAAGGCCCTTGATGGCGGCGCGGACGGTCTTGGCCCCTACAGGATCATCGCCGCCGAGGCGGCAAGGTTTCTGGAAGCTGAAGGCAGGATAGCAGTCGAGATCGGCCATACGCAGCGCCAAGACGTTACAGATATATTCGCATCGGCCGGCTATGTGCTGGCCGGGGCGTTCCGCGATCTTGGTGGTAACGACAGGGTTTTGATCTTTGAACTGTGAATGCCTTGATGCAGTGCGAAAAAAGCGCTTGGCAATGCCGGGGAATGCGGCTAGGGTCGCCATAACCGGATGAGACGAAGCAGGCAGTGCTCTTAGCGATTCGGTTTTCCTTGGAAATAGCTGCCTTCTTGCGCAAACGACGCCCAAGCTTCGTGCGGGAATCGTCCGGCAAGTGATGTAACCGGAACAGGATGACACGTGGCGCCAACGCAATTGATGCGGGCGAACGCCGGTGAAGAAACGAAACGGCTGGCTGCATGAGCGCCTCCGTTCGTGAAGAGTTTTTCGAAAATTTCAAAATGAAGAGAGTCGAATGAGGCCACAACAGCAGAACAGGCGCATGCGCGGTCGCAACAACAATGGCGGCGGCGGTGGCAACAACAATAACAACAACAACAACCGCAAGGGGCCAAATCCCCTGACGCGCAACTACGAGAGCAACGGCCCGGACGTGAAGATCCGTGGATCGGCTCAGCAGATCGCCGAAAAATACGCCACCCTTGCCCGTGACGCGCAAAGCTCCGGCGACCGGGTCATGGCGGAAAACTATCTCCAGCATGCCGAGCACTACAACCGCATCATCGCCGCCGCACAGGCGCAGTTGCCGATCCAGAACGCGCAGCAGAACCGCGACGATTTCGACGATGACGGCGACGACGATCGCGATTTCGACAATTCCGGCAACAACAACGGCAATGAGACGCAGGCTCCGGTGGTCAATCACGGTGCCGGTCCGCAGCCGGTCATCGAAGGCACGCCGGCCGAGCTGGCGTTCAACCAGGAAAACAGCCGCGACAATCGCAACAATCGCGACAACAATGGCCGCGACAATAGTGGCCGAGACAACAATGGCGGGCGCCATCGCGACCGCCGTCCCGGTGGTGGCTACGGCCAGAACGGCCAGCGTGGCGACAATCCACGCAATGAGCAGGGTGGCCAACGCTTCGACCAGAGCCGACCCAATGAAACGCCTGTGCAGGCGGAAACCGTTTCGCAGGCCGACACTGGCTTCGTGCCTCAGACCGAAACGGGTTTCGTGCCCCGGACCGAAGCGAGTTTCGTGTCCCAGGCCGAACCTGTTTTCGTGGCCGAGCCCGTACCAATGTTTGATAGTTTTTCGCCGGCGGCTCTTGCCGCTCAGGCTGAACTCAACGAAGCCGCCGCTGAAAGCGGCGCTGCACGCCGGCCGAAGCGTCCGCGCCGTCCGCGCCTACACGCCGACCAGGTGGATGGCGGCAATGACACTGCAGCAGCAGACGCGGATACGGCGCCGGCTGAAGACAATGGTGGCGAACCGGCCGCTGTCGTCGTCGACAACTGATCGATCAAGGCTTTCGGATAGCGCTAGACGGCGGGGAGAAATCTCCGCCGTTTTTGTTTTGCCGGCCTGTGGAATATTGTGCGTTGACCGATATCAAGGCGTCTTGAGAGACCGTAGCCTATACACCATATCTCGCGTGAACAGGACCCGGCTCGAACGAGCGGGTCCGTCACCGCAATCTGATCCGGTGCCGCAAAGCGGGCCGGTGATGGAAGGAGACAGATATGAACCTTGAAAAATACTCCGAGCGCGTTCGCGGCTTCATCCAGTCCGCGCAGACCATGGCGCTTTCGCGCAATCACCAGCAATTCACCCCAGAGCATATGCTCAAAGTCCTCGTCGACGACGATGAGGGGCTGGCGGCATCGCTCATCGAGCGCGCCGGCGGCACCATCCGCGACGTCAAGCTCGGCGTCGAGACGGCACTCGAGGCGATGCCCAAGGTGGAAGGCGGCAATGGCCAGCTCTATCTGGCGCAGCCGCTGGCCAAAGTGTTTTCGACCGCCGAGGAACTGGCCAAGAAGGCTGGCGACAGCTTTGTCACCGTGGAGCGGCTGTTGCAGGCGCTTGCCATGGAGAAGTCGGCCAAGACCGCCGACATACTGGCCAAGGCCGGCGTCACCGCGCAGACGCTCAACCAGGTGATCAACGATGTCCGCAAGGGCCGCACCGCCGATTCGGCGAGCGCGGAGCAGGGCTATGACGCGCTGAAGAAGTATGCGCGCGACCTCACCGCGGATGCCCGCGCTGGCAAGCTCGACCCGGTCATCGGCCGTGACGACGAGATCCGCCGCACCATCCAGGTGCTGTCGCGCCGCACCAAGAACAATCCGGTGCTGATCGGCGAGCCCGGCGTCGGCAAGACGGCGATTGCCGAAGGGCTGGCGCTGCGCATCGTCAATGGCGACGTGCCGGAATCGCTCAAGGACAAGCAGTTGATGTCGCTTGATCTTGGCGCGCTGATCGCCGGCGCCAAATATCGCGGCGAGTTCGAAGAGCGGCTTAAGGCTGTGCTGTCCGAAGTCACCTCCGCCAACGGCAACATCATTCTGTTCATCGATGAGATGCATACGCTGGTCGGTGCCGGCAAGGCGGATGGCGCCATGGACGCGTCGAACCTTTTGAAGCCGGCGTTGGCGCGCGGCGAACTGCATTGCGTCGGTGCGACCACGCTCGACGAATACAGGAAGCATGTCGAGAAGGACGCAGCGCTTGCTCGCCGCTTCCAGCCGGTGTTCGTAGACGAACCGACGGTGGAAGACACGGTGTCGATCCTGCGCGGCCTGAAGGAAAAGTACGAGCAGCACCACAAGGTGCGCATCTCGGATTCGGCACTGGTTGCGGCGGCAACACTGTCCAACCGCTACATCGCCGACCGTTTCCTGCCGGACAAGGCGATCGACCTTGTCGACGAAGCCGCGTCGCGGCTGCGGATGCAAGTCGATTCGAAGCCCGAGGCGCTGGACGAGATCGATCGCCGCATCATGCAGCTCAAGATCGAGCGTGAGGCGCTCAAGGTCGAGAAGGACGACGCGTCGAAGGACCGGCTCGCCCGCCTCGAAAAGGAACTCTCCGGCCTCGAGGAAGAATCGACCGAGATCACCACCAAGTGGCAGGCCGAAAAGCAGAAGCTCGGGCTTGCCGCCGATCTCAAGAAGGAGCTCGACGAGGCCCGCAACGAGCTTGCCATTGCCCAGCGCAAGGGTGAATTCCAGCGCGCCGGCGAGCTTGCCTATGGCCGCATTCCGGAACTGGAAAAGCAGCTGAAGCAGGCCGAAGCCCAGGACGGCAAGGTCGGCATGGTCGAGGAAGTGGTCACGCCCGACCACGTCGCCCATATCGTGTCGCGCTGGACCGGCATTCCGGTCGACAAGATGCTGCAAGGCGAGCGCGACAAGCTGTTGCGCATGGAAGACGAGATCGGCAAGCGCGTCATTGGCCAGGGCGAAGCGGTGCAGGCGGTGTCCAAGGCGGTGCGGCGTGCGCGTGCGGGCCTGCAGGATCCGAACCGGCCGATCGGCTCGTTCATGTTCCTCGGGCCGACAGGCGTCGGCAAGACCGAACTGACCAAGGCACTGGCCAATTTCCTGTTCGACGACGAAGGCGCCATGGTGCGCATCGACATGTCGGAGTTCATGGAAAAGCACTCGGTGTCCCGGCTGATCGGCGCTCCTCCCGGCTATGTCGGCTATGAGGAAGGCGGCGCGCTGACCGAAGCGGTGCGGCGCCGGCCCTATCAGGTCGTGCTGTTCGACGAGATCGAGAAGGCGCATCCGGATGTGTTCAACGTGCTGCTGCAGGTGCTCGATGACGGCCGCCTGACCGACGGACAGGGCCGCACCGTCGACTTCCGCAACGTGCTGATCATCATGACGTCGAATCTCGGTGCCGAATACCTGGTCAATCTGAATGAAGACCAGGATGTCGACGTCGTGCGCGACGAGGTGATGAATGTCGTCAAGGCGTCGTTCAGGCCGGAGTTCCTCAACCGCGTCGACGAGGTGATCCTGTTCCACCGGCTGCGCCGGCAGGATATGGGCCGCATCGTCGAGATCCAGCTCAAGCGGCTGGAAAGCCTGCTCGTCGAGCGCAAGATTACGCTGTCGCTCGATCAGGAGGCGATCGACTGGCTGGCGGCCAAGGGCTACGACCCGGCCTATGGCGCGCGGCCGCTGAAGCGGGTGATGCAGAAGGAACTGCAGGACCCGCTGGCGGAGAAGATCCTCCTCGGCGAGATCCTCGACGGTTCGACCGTCAAGGTCACCGCCGGCTCCGATCGGCTGAATTTTCGGTCGAAGCCAACGGTGGTGGCGACCGAGGCGGCAGCCTGAACCCAGGCTGCGTTTCATAAAATGGCGGGGCGCGGATGACGCTGGACGACTACAACGGCTTCTGCGCCTCGCTGCCTT
This sequence comes from Mesorhizobium sp. P2_H9, assembly GCF_056403215.1. Taxonomy (NCBI): domain Bacteria; kingdom Pseudomonadati; phylum Pseudomonadota; class Alphaproteobacteria; order Hyphomicrobiales; family Phyllobacteriaceae; genus Mesorhizobium; species Mesorhizobium sp. P2_H9. The sequence goes on from NZ_JBFUFX010000010.1 coordinate 294,605, forward strand.
CGACACACCATGTCGTCCAGTGGGGCGGCGCCCATGTATGGAAGGTCGGAGCCAAGGTTTTTGCCATCGGCGGCTGGGACGAGGGGAGAGAACCCTTCGTCACCTTCAAATGTTCCGAGATTGCCTATGACATACTGAAGGAGCAGCCGGGCCTGCGGCCGGCGCCCTATCTCGCCTCGCGCGGCATGAAATGGATCCAGCGTCAGACAAGCCAGAGCATGGATGATGATGCGCTGAAAGACTACCTGCGCGAAAGCCATCGCCTTGTCGTGTTGAAGTTGACGAAGCAGACGCGCGTGGAATTAGGCCTGTAACCGCCGGAAATCCGCCATCTTCATGCCCGGTTCATGTTGGAACCTTATGGTGGGGTAACTGGTTTGCTGGCGAAGGGTTCGCCTTGCAGGACACTGCCGGGCGGCGGCAATTACGGACCGGAGAGTTTGGCAACGATGTTCCGCACGATCTTCACCCTTTCGGTGTTCGCCGTTGGGCTCGTATCTTCCGGCGCGCTCGCCGCGCCGACGCAGGACACCGCGCCGCGGGCTGTTCGCGCTGACGACGCCGGTGGCGTGCTTGTCGCCCAGAACGGCGATTTCGATGTCTACTACGATGCCAGAGGAAACCGCGTCATCGTCGATGCGGAGTCCGGCAAGGTCATCGCCATCCAGCCGCCGCAGACCAGGCTCGACCGCCGTGCGTTGCGCCGCCAACTGCGGGCACGCGAACTCGGACGTGCACCCGTYGAAGATGACGACCGCTACTATCTCGACAATCCCGAGGACATGGCGCGCTACCGCCGCAAGCGGCTGGACGAGGATGGCAACATCATCATCGAGCCGCAGGTCGAAGAATCCGGTCCTTATGGCGACAATTCGGAGCAAGCCTTTCCTGATCCGCCGCAGGGTGGTGGTATCAATCCGGAGATTTCGCAGCCCGAGGAGCCGGGCACTGTCAAGCGCCAGCCGCTGGACGAGGCTTCGATAGACCCCGTCGAGCCGACCGAGCAAGGTGCACTGCCGCCAAAGACGGACGGCAAGGCATCGGTCGATCCGTCACTTTCGCTCGGCGCACGCCAGGACGTGGCGAACCTGCAGGTGCTGCTCGACCGAGCCGGCGCCTCGCCCGGTGTCATCGACGCACGCTTCGGCTCCAATGTCGACAAAGCGCTCGCCGCCTACAACGAGATCACCGGCAGCAATCTCAAGTCGACCGATGCGGTCGGCATCCAGGCAGCCCTTGCGCAATCCGGCGGTGATGCGTTCGCCTCCTATACCATCACACCGGAGGACGCCGCCGGCCCCTATGTCGCCTCGATACCGGAAGATTACAGCAAGAAGGCGCAGCTCGATCGCATGGGCTACACCTCCGTCACCGAAGCGCTGGCCGAGCGCTTCCATATGGATGAGGCCTACCTGAAGTCGCTCAATCCGGAGGCCGATTTCAACCGCCCCGGAACGATCATCAAGGTCGCCAATTTCGGAAAGCTGGTGGCGACGCCGGTTGCCCGCATCGTCGCCGACAAGGGCAAGAAGGAAGTCTTCGCCTATGACGCGGCGGACAAGCTGATCGCAGCCTACCCTGCAACCATCGGCTCTGCGGACACGCCGTCACCCACCGGCATCCATGCGGTGTCGCGGATCGCGCTCGATCCGAACTACACCTACAACCCCAACATCAATTTCAAGCAAGGCGAAAACGACAAGGTGCTGACCATTCCGCCCGGCCCGAACGGCCCGGTCGGCTCGGTGTGGATCGCGCTGGACAAGCCGACCTATGGCATTCACGGCACGCCGGAACCCTCCAAGATCGGCAAGACCGAAAGCCATGGCTGCGTGCGCCTGACCAACTGGGACGCGCGCGAACTGGCCAAGATCGTTTCGCCGGGCGTCACGGTCGAGTTCGTCGGCGGATCGTCAGCCGATGATCTTGCGCAGCAATGAGCCACGCAACGCGGTGGCATAGATCAGCTGCACAACCAGGATGAAGCCGACACTGAGCAAGGGGCTGATGAGAGACAGCGCGGCACCGACCGCCCACAGGATCTGCGCCTTGACGATGCGCATATAGACGGTGCGCCTGGTTTCCGCGTCGACGTCCTCGGCGACCAAGCCGTTTTTCTCCGCATACCGCCAGCTGGCGAACAGCGTCACGCCCAGCATCAGCAGATTGAGCCAGTAGACCAGCACCGCTGTCCTGAATTCGAGAAAGTCGGCCAGAAGGTCGGTCGAGAACGGCAGCAAAGCGATGAAGGCGAGAAAACACAGGTTCAGCGTTGCAAGGCGCCGGTCTGACCTGGCGATCAACCCATGCTGCGCCTGCTGGCCGAACCAGAAGATGGTCAGCGTCAGGAAGCTGAGCGCATAGGTCAGAAAGCGCGGCGCCAGGGCCGTGATGGCCGAAAGCAGCTCACCTTCCGAGTGGACCATTTCGTGCGCCGGCACCCTGATTTCGAGAACGATCAAGGTGAGCGCGATGGCGAAGACGCCATCGGTGATGCCGACGACGCGCCCGCGCGCCTCCGCAGACGGTTCGAGCGGTCGCTTCATGTGTTTTTCCCTCTTTGGGTTGCTCCGAAAAACTTAGCATGAGATTCGCGGTTTGCACCGGGATCGGCGACATCCTGCCCACGCGGTCAGGCCGTTGCCGAATCTGGTTTCAATGTGGGTCGCTCGCTGGCCGGTTGTTGCCGGCGCATTGCAGGTCTAAGCAAGCTGCATGAAATCTCCAAGCGAAGCTGCCGCCATCCCCCTGACCGGTTCCCTTCCAAGCGATTCGTTTTGTCCGCAAGCGCAGCGCCGTTTTGTGCTGATCGCGGCGATCCTGGCCTCGGCGCTCGGCTTCATCGACGGTTCGATCCTGGCCATCGCCATGCCGGCGATCCGCGTCAATCTCGGCGCCAGCCTTGCCGAGGCGCAGTGGATTTCCAACGCTTACGCACTGACGCTGTCGGCCCTCATCCTCGCCGGAGGTGCGGCCGGGGACCGATTCGGCCTGCGGCGTGCCTTCGTCGCCGGCATTGCGCTGTTCATCGTGTCTTCGCTGGCCTGCGCGGTGGCGCCGAACGCGGGTGTGCTTATTGCTTTTCGCGCGATACAGGGCATCGGCGCCGCCATCATGGTGCCGGGCAGCCTCGCCATCATCGCCAAGGCCTATCCGAAGAAGGAGCGCGGCAGGGCGATCGGCATCTGGGCGGCGGCCTCGGCGCTGACCACCGCACTTGGCCCGGTGCTGGGTGGCCTCGTCCTGTCGGCTTTCGGCGATGGCATCTGGCGGGCGATTTTCGCCGTCAACCTGCCGCTCGGCCTGTTCGCGATCTATCTGCTGCTGGCCAAGATCCCGGCCGATGCGCCAACGGAAAAGCGCAGCCTCGATCTCGGCGGTGCGGCGCTGGCCACGCTGGCGTTCGGGGCGCTGGCCTACGGCCTGACCTCGATGAGCGGCAAGGGCGAGGGACTTATGTCGGGCCCGAGCATCGCCGCCGGCGCGGGGCTGCTCGTCCTCTTCATTGTCTTCGAGCGCCGGCAGCGTGAGCCGATGATCGACCTGTCGCTGTTTCGCATACGCGCTTTCGCCGGCGCCAATGTGGCAACTTTCTTCCTCTATTTCGCGCTGTCGGCCAATCTGTTCTACCTGCCGATGCTATTGATTGCCGGATGGGGGCTCAGCACGGCCGAGGTCGGCTTCATCTTCCTGCCGCTGTCGGCGTCGATCGCGCTGTTGTCGGGTCCGGTCGGACAATGGTCCGATCGCATCGGGCCGCGCTTTCCGATCGCCACAGGCAGTCTGGTCGTTGCCAGCGCCTTTGCCGGGCTTGCCTGGCTCAGCCATGCCGGCATGCACAGTTTCTGGACCGGGGTTTTTCCGCTAATGGCGGTGATGGGGCTTGGCATGGCGCTGGTCGTGTCGCCGCTGTCGACCGCGATCATGACAGCGGTCGAGGACAAGGATACCGGTGCTGCCTCGGGCATCAACAATGCGGTGTCGCGCATTGGCGGCCTGATCGCGGTGGCGGCGATGGGGTCGCTCGCCGCCTTAGTCTATTCGACGGTGCTGGATATCAGCGTCAGATCAGGCATTCCGGGTTTTGGTGAACCGGCAATGGGCGGCATCCCGCCCGAACTCGATGCAACGCGGCTCGCCGCCAGCGATGCGGCCTTCTCGGCCATCGCCTGGGTCACCGCACTGCTTTGCCTGCTTTCGGCAGTTATTGCCTGGACGACCGTTTCCGGCGAGCGGATGCCATGGTCGCCCCGCCCAGAAAAACGGCAGAGCTGATTCGTCTGTATTGACTCGAGAGCACTGATTCGAAGGCACAGATTCGGGGGCGCGAAGGGTTAACCTTCGATCTTGGCGCTCGCGACCTTAAGCGAGTTGCTGTCCTGCTGCTTGAGCAGGTCGTCGATGCGCTCGCGCTCGCGCTTGAAGGCAACCAGGTCGTCGCCCTTCAGCACCTTGCCGACCGGCAGGCGGACTCGCATCGAATCGACCTTGGTGCCGTTGACGATCAACTCGTAATGGAGATGTGGACCGGTGGAGAGGCCGGTCTGGCCGAGAAAGCCGATGACCTGGCCCTGGCGGACATGAACGCCCGGCTCGATGCCTTTGGCAAAAGCGCTCTGGTGATTGTAGGACGTCTCGTAACCATTGGCATGGCGCAAGATGATCTGCTTGCCGTAGCCGCCAGCCCAGCCGGCCTTCTCGACGACGCCGTTGCCGGCGGCGATGATCGGCGATCCAATCGGAGCGGCCCAATCGGTGCCTGTATGCATACGGACATAGCCGAGGATCGGGTGCTTGCGCGCACCAAACCCGGAGGTAAATCTGCCGTTGGGCAGCGGATTGCGCAGCAGGAACTGCTCGGCGCTCGAGCCATTCTCGTCGAAATAGTCGGTGCTGCCGTCCTGCAATTGGAAGCGGTAGAAGTTGCGCGTCTGGCCGCCGAAGGTCGACGACACATAGAGCAGTTCAGACTCGTCGGACGCCTGGTCGTCGCCGTCCGGCTGCGAGAACAGCACTTCGAGGCGATCCGCCGGATTGAGCCGCGACTGGAAGTCGACGCCTGATGCCAGCAGCTTGACCAGCCGCTGGGTCATCTTCTTCGACATGCCGTAGGAATAGGCGGCGCGATAGATGCCGTCATAGATGTTCGGCAGATTGCCGCGCACCACCACCGGCGGTGAGTCGTCGAACGCCGTCAGCAATTCGGGATTGGGTTCCGGCTCCTGCGCCGGCACATACTGGCCGTGATCGTCGAGCGCGATGGTCACGATATGCGTGGTCTTGTCGTAGACGCTGGTGCGGACCACCTTGGCGGCGTCGCCATGCACCTCAAGACCGACGCGCAGCACGGTTCCTGCCTTGAGCGCCGGTGCGTTGAGCAATTTGGCGATCGCCTCGGCCATGCCGGTGGCGTCATCACCCGTATAGCCCGAATCAGCAAAGGCTTCTGTTATGTCGCGGTCCTTGGTGAAGGGAATGATTTCCTCGGCGAAAGCCGGCGTCTGGTCGTCGGCGATGGCGCGGGGCGACACCGAGACGTTCTCCGGCACGATCTTGACGTCGTAGGAGCCGGCCATGCTTTCGGCAAAGGCATCGCCGAATCTCTGCGGATCGACATAATGCAGCGATGCGACCTGCACGGCGCCGTCGCTTAGGTCCGAGCCGGCCTCGCGCACCACTTTCTCCACCTCGTCGGCGGACAGGTCGCTCTTTTCGTCGAAGGCCGCCGTCTCCATCGGGAAGTCGACCGTCTTCAGGCTCATCTCGCTTTCGACCTTGGCGCCATAGATCTGGCCGGCGGTAGCCGCGGCGGTTGCCGGCTGGCCGGCATTGTCGTCGCCGTCGTCGCCAAACACCTGCATCGGGTCGAAGGGCGGATAGGGGCGATTGGTCGTATGCCCGGCGGCAAGCGCCATCTTGATCTGCACGAAGGGCATGGTGTGGATGACGTCGCGGTCGCCGACCTTGGTCACCATCGACACCTCCATACGCCGACGGTCCTTGGCCTTGGCGATCTGGCGCGGCGGCACCAGCCTGGTGGTCTTGGCGACTTCACCGGAATCATCGCCATTGGCAACGCTGATCAGCTCGGCGATCTCGGGCGGCGTCGCCAGTTGCTGGCGGCCGTCAAGGGCGGCGAACAGCGCCACGCCCATCAGCACGCTCGAGGTGACGCCGGTAAGGAAGGTGCCCGACAGCCAACGCGCCGAGACCTCGCGCCGGTCGGGCGGGCCGCTGCGACCGTCCGCGATCAGCGGCGGGTCGTTGCCGAGTACGGCTATGACATCTTCCGTGTCTGGCATCCAGAAAGGCTGCTTCTTCCCCGGGCGGAACGGCTTGTCGCTTTTGTTGGGCCATGACATTTGCCTGTCACGGCGAGTGAAGTCAACGAAGCGGCGAAATCCCCACTCACACGCTCTGTCCTACAGCCCCTTATTGAGAGGCGTCTTTGCTCTCTTATAAGAGGTGCCAACCGATGGTACGCAGACCCCGCTTTGGTCTCTTATAAGAAAGCGCCGCGCGGGTCGCGCTGCGCCTTCTTTGTTGGTCTTGGTGTCGAACGGCAATGCGGCGGCAATAGGGCTCCTTCTTGGCAACCCCAATGTTCCCCTGGGGCAGTCCGCTGGCTCCAAAACTTCTGTCGCAAAAAGTTCAAAAACATGGTTGAGTGGTGTTGACAGTTTGGATGGGTGGCGACTATATACGCCTCACGAACGAGGGCGGTGCGCCGCTGGCGGCGAAGCAGTTTGCTTCTGAGAAAGCCCTTGTGAGAATTCAAGAGAGCCGCGTAAGCGACACTCGGACGGCCCCGAAGCCACAAGCGTAACGGGCCACGACCTCGCGTC